>DAHUZQ010000149.1 GCA_027306495.1 Actinomycetota bacterium
CATCACCAGGGCTTCTCCGGGTGCAGCCTGCTGTGCTTTTCTCAGCCCCGGCGGTCACGCAGGCAAGCCGCCGACGGGCTCAGCCGCTGTTTGGTGTCCCGCTCATCTCCGCGGCCGGTCTGAGCGGTTGATCCTCCTTGCTGATGCCAGACACCGGGCCGGAGGCGCTCCCGGGCTGACAACCCCTAACTCGCGGTCAGGCCGCGAGGGCGAGGTGAGTGCGCTGAACCTTGGCACTTATAGGTTGCGGTCACAGGATTAACGAGGTTATGTCCGCAGTCCTCGACCCGCTTCTCCTGGCTCAACTACCGAAGTCGAAGCCTGTCACCCCCTGTTGAGTTGTCACGCCGGATCAGGGCGCATCGCCCATCATGCCCGACGCCTACAGCTAACGCCACATCGATGCCACGGATTCCCGGACAGCCCGCCCACGGCCATGACAGCCCGCCCAGGCCACCCCAGGCTGTCCGCAGCCTCCCCCGGGCTTACCGGCCACTGAGTTGAGCGCACCGTCCCGGCGAAACCGTCCAGGAATGCGCGAAGGCCCCCGTGAGCGCTGGCGGTGGCCGAGTCGCGCTCACGGGGGCTGACCGGCAGGGTCGGGGCCGGTCAACGCCCGGGCCTCCCCCGAGATGAGGCCCGGTTCTCATTACGATGACTGGGCCGCAACCCCCCAAGCGGCACTCAGTCACTTGGTAAGACGCCGTAAAGTAGTTGCTTGGTTGCTTCATGTAATCAACTCCTTTGCCGAGAAGTCTGGCGCTGTCACAGTGGGGCTCCGCAGGGACTATCGATCGGGATGAGATGGGTAGGTTTGGTCCCTATGTGCCCGCGAGCGGGCCATCGGGTCGTCCGTGGCACAGGCGAGCGGCCGGGTGCGCCGTTCACGGGGTGGACCGGTCAGCGCCGGGGTGCCCGGGCGAGGAGGCTGCCGGTCAGCGTGACCGCATCGTTGCCGGGTGCCGCCGACACGGGCGGCGTGTGACTCAGGCTCAGGACGGCGAACGCCACGTCGCCGCGGTAACCAACGAACCAGTAGGCCCACACATGAGCGCGGGCATTCACCAGGACAGTCCCCTGCTGACCATAAACCGGCTGGCCGGGCAGGCCACCCGTGGCAGCGCCACTCGCGGCCGCCGAGCCACGCAACAACGTCCGGAGCGTCCCCAAGGATGCGGCGTTCAAATCCGGTCCGGACGCATGGCTCGTGGTGGCTGAAGTGTGCCCAACCAGCACCGGGGTGTGCAGCACCCCGGAGTCCACCTCGGCCGCGATCATCGCCATGGCCAGCGGGCTCATCTGCACACTCCCCCCGCCTATGGCGTCTGCCGCGAGCGTGGCGGGCCCGCCGGCAGCCTGGACCGATCCCGCGAAAGCCGACAGGCCCAGTTGCCAGCGGCCACCGATCCCGAATCGGCTCGCGACGCTGTTGAGCTCCTGATCACGCAGGAGCCGCGACAGTCCGCTCAGAGCCGTGGCGCAAGCATGCGCGAAGTCGGTGCTGAACGGTGGCTGGTTCCCCAGGTTGGGCTCAGGTGGCACGTTACGGAACGTCGTGCCGTCGATGTCGTTGGCGCTCACACAGCGGACAGGCGCGTGTACGTCCAGGCCAGCGGCGGAGGTCAGCAACGCCTCGGTGGACACGATCGAAAAAGCTGTCCCGGGCGGATAATGACCGGTCAACGGGCTGACCGCGGGAAGGCCAGGGGCCTTGTGGGAAGCGACGGCCAGGATCTGACCGGTCGACGCCTGGACCGCGACCGCAGCCGCCGAGTCGGGCAGCGACCTGACAGCCGAGTCGGCCGCCCTTTGCCATCCGGCGTTGATGGTGGTCCGGATCGGTTGAGCCGGGCTTCCCGGCCATCGCTGGAGCACCGTGATGTGGGTGCCGTCACCGGCTTCGGTGACCACCTCGGTGGTCGGACTTCCCGCAAGTTGACGCTGGTATGCGCGCTGCAAGCCAGTGAGGCCGATCGTGGTCCCCGGGCGGTAGGCGATGCCCTGGTCTTCCAGCGCGGGTGAGTCCTCGGTGCCCACCGAGCCGACCACGTCCGGCGCGATGCTGGTGAACAGGCGCCGTGGTTCCCTGCGGATGATCAGGGGGCCGGGCACACGCTGCAGCGGTGACATGAAGCGCACGTACTGGCTCTGGCGGAGCACCACCAGGTCCTGAACGCGCTGGCTCGGCGCCGCGAGGATCCAGCCCAGCAATTGGCCTTCGTCGATACCCGTGATCCGGGACAGCGCCCGGGCAGTGAGCGCCGGGTGCCGGAGCCGGGCCGGCCGGACACCGACCACATACACCGGCGAGCGGGTCTGCAACGGCTGCCCTGCGCCATCGAGCAGCAGCGCGCGAGGCGGAACGCTGGACAGTACCGCCAGGCGAAGCCCCTGCCGCAGGTGCGGATTGATCACACTCGGGCTCCAGACGATCTTCCAGCCCGGGCCCTCCCTGCGCAGGGTCAGCCGACCCATGTAGTTCCATGGGGCGCCATCCTGGCCCAGGTCGACCGATGCCTGGAACTGCGCGAGGGCCGTTGACCCATGCTGCTCAATCGGCCCCATGCCCAGGTAGAAAGCAGCAGCATCGAGTTGACGAAAGGCACCGCGCAGCGCGCGGGCGACAACAGCCGGATTGCCGGTGGTCAGCGCGGCCGCGGCCTGGTAGTGCTGCTGCTGCCAGTCGAGCAGGAACGCCTGGACCGTGGGCTCGGCCGTGGGGGCGGCCCACAGGCCGCCCGTGAAGCCGATCGCGCCAATGCCCAGCACGAGCACGACCCCGATAACCCTCGCCAGCGAAGGCCGCGTCCGCGGCCCGCGTTTGCCCCCGTTGCCACCCGGCCCCTTGCCGCGTGAGCGGGAGAGCCGCGCGGCCGACCTGGAACCTGGTGTGCCGGTGGATGGCCTGATGGTCGCTGGCCTCGCCACCGCTCGCCTGGTGGCGGGCGTTCCGGGAGGGGCTGGCCGGCCAGTGGGCACCCCACTGGGAGCCGACCTGGCGGCGGGCACCCCGGTGGGGCCTGGCCTCCCGGCGGGAGCCCCAGTGCCCGGCGGACTGCCGGTGGGGGCTGGCCCAGCGGTCGGTGTGCCAGCGGGGCCTGGCCTGCCGGCGGGGGCCCGAGGTGGCGCTGGCGTGCCGACCGGTGTCCCACCGGGGACTGACCCGCCATTGGGCGATGTGCTGCCATCAGGAATGACCGGCTCTCGCCCGCCCGCGCCCACTGGCCCCGCGGACGGCGACGGGTCAGCGGGCGGCACCGCGGCGTGCGCGCCCCGCCTACGGTAGGTGGCCATGGCCCGTCCCGGCGCTACCTCCGGCGCCTGAAGGCACGCTCCACCTCCCTGGCCGCTTCACGCCGGGCCAAGTCCTGGCGCTTGTCGTAGACCCGCTTGCCGCGGGCAGTCGCTAGCTCGACTTTCGCCCTACCCTCGGAGAAGTACAGCGAAAGCGGGATGAGGGTGTAACCCCCTTCCCTGATCTTGCTTGCGAGCCGGTCTATCTCCTTCCGGTGCAGCAGCAGCTTGCGTATCCGCCGCGGCTCGTGGTTGGTCCAGGTTCCGTATGTGTATTCGGGGATGTGCACCCCGTGCAGCCAGACTTCCCCGCCGGAGATCTCCGCGAACCCATCGGTGAGGGATGCCCGGCCGGCCCGCAGCGACTTCACCTCGGTGCCGGTCAGCACCACGCCAGCCTCGACCACATCCTCGATGTGGTAATCGTGCCTCGCCCGGCGGTTGCGGGCAATGACCTTGCGTCCGGAGTCTGCCGACACGTCTGGACTGTCAGCGCGTCACGCGCGCAGATAACGCCGGAGCGTGAGGAAGGACGTGGTTCCGCAGAGCAGCACACCCACAACCATAGCCAGTGCGATGACCTCGATCAGATCCGCCAGGCTGAGCTGCACGTTGTACGGGAAGTACTGCTGCAGGGAGTCCAGGCCGAGCGTCTTCACGGCGACCAGCAGCACCGCTGCGATCAGCCAGCCGGCGAGGCCGGCGATGACGCCTTCCACCAGGAACGGCAACTGCACATAGAAGTTGGACGCGCCGACCAGTCGCATGATGGACGTCTCGCGCCGACGGTTGAATGCCGACAGCCTGATCGTGTTGGCCACCAGCAGCACCGCCGCGATGATCAGGATGATGGCGGTGATCACGACAGCGGTCCTGGCGCCGTCGAGCAGTCGGTAGAACTTGGCGAGGATGGTGGTGTTGTTGACAATCTGGTCCACGCCCGGCGCCCCGGCCACTGTGCTCGCGACCACGTTGTAGCCGGTCTGCGCGTTGTGGAGCTTCACCTCGAATGAGTCGGGGATGTCGGAGGCGGTGACCAGGTGCATGAACGCCGACCGGGCGAAGTCCTGCTTGAACTGTGTGAAAGCCTGCGCCTGAGACACGTAGTAGACGTGCTCCACCTGCTGGAGCCTGGTCAGCTCCGCGTAGATCTGATTCTTTTCGGCCTGTGTGGCGGGACCGCTCTGCAGGCACCTGGGGCTCACGCTGGTGGCGGTGCACAGATAGATCGACAGCTGCACCTTGCTCTGCCAGTACGTGCGGGTGCTGTCCACCTGCTTGACGAACAGCAGGCCGGTGCCGAGCAGCGACAGGCTGATGGCGACCACAACGATGAGGGCGATGGTCATGGTCAGGTTTCGCCGAAGGCCTGTCCAGACCTCCTGGAGGACAAACTGTGCACGCATGATCACTGATCCCTTGACTGCTGCCAATCACACGCCCGCCACCTGGCGCGGCGCGAGCCTGTGGTGGTGTCAGTACGCTTGCCCGTACACTCCGCGCGACTGATCACGGACGATCTTGCCGTACTCCAGTTCAATGACGCGCTTGCGCATGGAGTCCACGATTGCCGCGTCATGGGTGGCCATGACAACGGTGGTACCGGTCCGGTTGATCCGGTCTAGGACCTTCATGATCCCGATGGATGTGGCGGGGTCGATATTGCCGGTCGGCTCATCGGCGAGCAGGATCATCGGCCGGTTGACGAAGGCCCGCGCCATCGCCACCCGCTGCTGCTCACCACCGGAGAGTTCATCGGGCATCCGGTCATGCTTGCCCTCCAAGCCCACCAGGTCGACCACTTCGGGGACCACCTTGCGGATGAACTTCCGCGGCTTGCCGATCACCTGCAGCGCGAAGGCGACGTTCTGATACACGCTCTTATTCGGCAGCAGCCGGAAGTCCTGGAAGACGCAGCCGATCCGGCGCCGCATGTACGGTACCTTCCAGTTGGAGATCTTGGCGAGATCCTTGCCCGCGACCAGGATCCGGCCCTCCGTTGGGCGCTCCTCGCGCAGGACCAAGCGCAAAAACGTGGACTTGCCCGACCCGGACGGGCCCACCAGGAAGACGAACTCGCCCTTCTCGATGTCGAGAGAGACGCTTTCCAGAGCCGGACGGCTCTGATTGGGGTACGTCTTGGTGACGTTATCGAAGTGGATCACTGGCCCATCACACACACTCGACGTTTCAGCCCGACTGCCGCCGCGTAACCGGCTGACCGCTCATGTCCAGCCTTCCCGGTTGCGATCTCCCCCGGTTTGGCCAGACGACAGTCTAGGGGTGAAACTGGATACAGGCCCGCAACACCGCAGAAGTGACTAGCTGACCGTCCGGCCAGAGGGGATCGACATGAGCTGCGAACACCTGATCTGTGCCCGGTGCGCCGGACCGGTTTCCGAGGCCGGCTGCCCAGCGTGTGCCGCCGCCCGCGCACAGGTGCACCACCATGGGTCCGGCATAGGTATCCCACTAGCCGCGGCGATCCTGCTCGTCCTGCTGCTGTTGATGCTGGCCGTGCAGCTAACCCACTGACCAGACCGCGCGGGAACGGGGTGGCCCACTGGCCCCGCGCGCCACGGGCGGGCGGTGATCCGCTGGCCCCGCGCGCCACGGGCGGGCGGTGATCCGCTGGCCCGGTGATCGGCTGGCCCGGTGATCCGCTGACGGCGGGTACTCAGCGGTCGCCGGAGCCGTTCGCCGCCACGGCCCGGCCGTCCTCCTGGGTCCGCAGCCAGCGGATCTCCGCCTCGATGAAGTCGTCGATCTCCCCGTCGAGCACTGCGGCGGCGTTGCCCGTCTCCATCCGGGTGCGGACATCCTCCACCTTCTGGTACGGGTGCAGCACGTAGTTGCGGATCTGCGTACCCCAGCTGCTGGTGACCTCGCCGCGCAGGCTGGCCATCTTGGCCTCCTGCTCCTCCCGGCGCCGCTCGAGCAGCTTCGCCTTGAGGACCGCCATGGCGGTCGCCTTGTTCTGAAGCTGGCTCCGCTCGTTCTGGCAGGTCACCACGATCCCACTGGGAAGGTGCGTGAGGCGCACCGCCGAGTCGGTGGTGTTCACCCCCTGCCCACCGGGGCCGCTGGAGCGGAAGACGTCCACCCGGATGTCGTCGTCAGGGATGTCGATCTCGTCGCCGGCGTCGACCACCGGGATCACGTCCACGCCCGCGAACGAGGTCTGGCGCCGGCCCTGATTGTCATACTTGGAGATGCGGACCATCCGGTGGGTGCCATGCTCACCGCGTAGCGTGCCATAGGCGTAGGGCGCCTTGATGACGAACGTCGTTGACTTGATGCCGGCCTCTTCGGCGAAGGATGTGTAGTAGACCTCGGTCGGGTAGCCGTGCCGTTCCGCCCACCGCAGGTACATCCGCTGCAGGTTCTGGGCGAAGTCAGCCGCGTCCGCCCCACCCGCCTGGGCGTTGATCGATATGAGGGCCTCGCGCGCGTCGTATTCGCCCGACAGCAAGGTGCGGACCTCAAGCTGGTCTATCGCCGCGCGCAGCGCGGCCAGGTCGCGCGTCGCCTCCTCGCGGGTGGGCTCGTCGTCCTCGCTCTCGGCGAGATCGAACATCACCCGGGTGTCCTCCAGCCGCTGCCGCAAGCCATCGAGGCGGGTCAGTTCGGCCTCCAGATACGACAGCCGCCGGGTCACCGCCTGCGCACGCTCCTGGTCGGCCCACAGTCCGGGGTCGCTCGCCTGCTCGCGCAGCGATTCGATCTCCTGTCGCTTGGCGGCCGGATCGAGGACCGACTCAATGCTGGTGAGCGTCGACGACAGTTCCGAGATTTCAGCCGCTGGTTCGGTGCCTGCCATGCGAGAAAGCCTACGCGAGCGGGGTAGGCAGCCCAGACAAGCACGCGCCGGACTCGCCCGCCAGAAGGCAGCTCAGCCGGGCGGGGAGGCGCTCGCTGCCGCCACCATCGACCGGACGGCACGCACGGCCACCGACAGCGTGGCGACGGTGAAGCGGTCGGTCTCCCAGATCTCGGCGAGCGTCTGGGTGGTCCGCTGCACCGGGTCCTCGTTCCGTGCCCGCCATTCGGCGAGCCGCTGGGCGGGGGACCCCGGCCCAGTGACCGTGAGCAGGTCCCGGGTCAGAGCGGCGTGGGCCGCGTACAGGTCATCCCGCAGTGCCCCGCGGGCCATCGAGTTCCACCGGTCATCCCGCGGCAGCGCCACGATCTGGTCACGCAACCGGGCGATCTGGAACAGATCGGCGATGCCGAAATAGACCTCTGCCGTCTCCTCGATACCCTGGCGGGTCACCGATGCCACCTCTACCAGGTCGAACGCCGAGTAGGCCGGCACCATGGCGGCTGCCCGCTCGGCCAGCACCTCAGGCACCCCCCGCGCCAGCAATGAGTCACGCCGCTCCTCGAATCCGGACAGGTCCCGCCCGGCGAGCAGCTTCGGCAGATTCGCGCCCACCGTCAGGACCCCGTCAGCCAGGAAGCTGATCGTCTCCCGCACGCCGGAGGAGGCCCGGTGGCTCTGCAGCAGCCACCGGACAGCCCGCTCGGCGAGCTTACGGCTTTCGAGGCCGAGCGTGATCTGCGTGGCGACATCCACCTGCCCGTCCAGGCTCTCCACCTGTTTCCAGAATCCCTGCAGGTCGAAGACCTCGCGGGCAACCACCCAGGCGCGGCTGATGTCAGCCACGGACGCACCGGTCTCCTCGTTCATGCGGAACAGGAAGGTCGTGCCGGACCGGTTCACCATCTCGTTGACCACGACGGTGGTGATGATCTCCCGGCGCAGCGGATGAGAGTCCATCGGGCCGGCGTACGCGGCCCGCAGCGGGACGGGGAAGTAGGAGGTCAGCACCGACCGCAGGAACTCATCGTCGGGGAGCGTGGAGCCCAGGACATCCTGCACGGCCGAGATCTTCGCCTGCGCCAGCAGGACCGCGAATTCCGGAACGGTGAGCCCGATGCCCGCAGAGCGCCGCTCCGCGATCTCCTTGTCGCCGGGCAGCGATTCCAGCCGCCGCCGGAGCCTGCCTTCCCGCTCCAGCTTGCGCAGGTATCGGGCGTGCACGTGGAGCATCTGCGCGGCCTGGGCGCGGGCGCTCGCCAGTACCCGGTTCTGCAGGTAGTTCTGGCGCAGCACCAGTGCGGCCACCTCACCGGTCATCGCGTGCAGCAATTCACTGCGCGCCCGCGGTGTGAGATCGGAGTTCTCAACGCTGCTCTGGAGCAGGATCTTGATGTTGACCTCATGGTCGGAGGTGTCTACGCCGGCGGAGTTGTCGATGAAGTCGGTATTGACCAGGCCGCCCGAAAGGGCGTACTCGATCCGGCCCGCCTGGGTCAGGCCCAGGTTGCCGCCCTCGGCCACCACCTGCGCGCGCAGGGACGACGCGTCGATGCGCACACCGTCGTTGGCACGGTCGCCCACCTCGGCGTTGGACTCCGTGCTCGCCTTCACATACGTGCCGATGCCGCCGTTCCAGAGCAGATCGACGGGCGCGGCCAGAATCGCGGAAATCACCTGGTCGGGTGTCAGGCTGACCACACTGCCGGAGATCCCGAGCGCTTCCCGGGCCGCCGGCGAGAGCGCCACCGACTTGGCCGTACGCGGCCACACCCCGCCACCCGGTGAGATGACCTGCCGGGCATAGTCCGCCCACGAGGAACGCGGCAGGGCGAACAACCGCTCGCGTTCGGCGAAGCTGGCCACCGGATCGGGGTCGGGGTCGATGAAGATGTGCCGGTGGTCGAAAGCGGCGATCAGCCTTATATGCCGGGACGCCAGCATGCCGTTCCCGAACACGTCGCCGGACATGTCGCCGATGCCCACCACGGTGAAGTCGGTGGTGTCCGGATCGCGCCCGAGGGTGGCGAAGTGGAACCTGACCGCCTCCCAGGCGCCCCAGGCCGTGATCCCCATCTTCTTGTGGTCGTAGCCGTCCGAGCCACCGGAGGCGAACGCGTCACCGAGCCAGTACCCGTGCGCCTTGGCGATGTCATTGGCGAGGTCGGAGAAGGTCGCGGTGCCCTTGTCGGCCGCCACCACCAGATATGGGTCGTCGTCATCATGACGGGCCACGCCCGGTGGCGGCACCACCTGGCCACCGCGCAGGTTGTCGGTGATGTCGAGCATGGCCCGGATGAACGTCTGGTAACAGTTCCGGACCTCGGCCTGGTAGGCCTCCCGGTCCGCGGGGTCGGGCAGATGCTTGCAGACGAAACCACCCTTGGCCCCCGATGGCACGATCACCGAGTTCTTGACCTCCTGCGCCTTGGCAAGGCCGAGGATCTCGGTGCGGAAGTCCTCCCGCCGGTCCGACCAGCGCAGCCCGCCGCGGGCGACCGGCGCGAAGCGCAGGTGCACCGCCTCCAACCGGGGTGAGTAGACGAACAACTCGAACCGTGGCCGGGGTGCGGGCAGTTCCGGTACCGCGCCAGCGTCCAGCTTGAACACCAGGTAGGGAGGGTCTCCCGGCCCCCCCGCCCGGGTGGCGGTGACGGTCATCTGGAAGTAGTTGGTGCGCACCGTGGCCAGGATCAGTCCGAGGTAGCTGCGCAGGATCCGGTCGTGGTCGAGGATGGCCACCTCGTCGAGTTCGCCGCGGATCTCCTCGGTGATAGCTTCACTGCGCTCGGCCTGGCCAGCTTCGTGAGCCGGATCGAACCGGGATTCGAAGAGCCGGATCAGCAGCCTGCTCACCCCGACATTGGCGGCGAGCACCCGCTCGATGTAGCGCTGGCTGAACGCGGTGCCCGCCTGACGCAGATACTTGGCGTAGGCGCGCAGGACGACGACCTGCTGCCAGGTCAGATGTGCCGCGAGCACCAGGGCGTTGAAGCCGTCGTCTTCGATGGTGGCCGCCCACAGGGCCGTCAGCGCCTCCTCGAAGAGCGCTTTGACCGGCCCGGGCGGCAGTGTGCTCTGGCTCTGCGCCTCATCAGCCCGGCCACCTGCCGGAGCCACCCCGGCGCTGCGGAGCCCGAAGTCGTAGATCCAGAATGACGGCACCTGATCCTTGCCCCTGAACTCATACGGGTGCTCGTCCACCACCTCCAGGCCCATGTGCTGAAGCCGCGGCAGCACATCGGTCAAGATGATGGGCGAGCCGATCCGGTAGATGGTCAGGCGCCATACCCCGGGCCCTCCGTTGACCTGCTCGGTGCTGCCCGGGCGCGGCTGCGGCTCCCAGAGATCGAAGTCGGTCTGCCGCTGCGAATGGAGCAGGCTGTGGACCCTGGTGAGATCGGTCAGCGCCTCCGGCGGCGTCACGTCGGCCTTGTAGTTCTCCGGGATGCCCACCGAGCACTCCTCCAGCAGCGCTCGCGCGGGCCCGTCGCCGAGCGCCCGCGCCGCTTCGGCCGCCAGGTCCTCCTCCCACGACCGGACCGCCGTTGCTATCGCCGATTCGACCTGCGCCGGGTCGACGTCCGCGAGGGCGGTCCCCGGCTGTGCCCGCACCACCACGTGCAGCCGGGCCAGCGGCGACTCACCGACGGTCGCGCTGTAATCGACCATGTCGCCGCGCAGCGCGTCCCGCAGGATCCACTGGGTGCGCAAGCGCACCGAGGTGGTGTACCGGTCCCGGGGCAGGTACACCAGACAGGAGGTGTACCGGCCGTAGGGGTCCTTGCGCAGGAAGAGCTTGGTCTGCCGGCGCGCCCGCAGTCGCAGCACGCCGAGCGCGATGGGGGTCAGCTCCTCGACCGATATCTGGAACAGTTCCTCGCGCGGGTAGCCCTCCAGGATCTCGGTGAGGTCCTGGCCGTCGTGACTGTCCGCGGCCAACCCCGCCTCATCCAGCACGCTCGCCAGCTTGCGGCGCAGTACCGGGATCCGGGCGATGCTCTCGTGGTAGGCGGCATGGGTGTACAGGCCCAGGAACCGGAATTCACCGTCCACCTCCCCGGCATCGTTGACCCGTTTCACGCCCACGTAGTCCAGGTAGGAGGGACGGTGGACGGTGGAGCGGGAATTGGCCTTCGTCAAGATGAGCCGTTGTGGGTCCTTGGCCCGCTTGCGCACCTGCGGCGGGAGTGCCGCGAAAGAGGCCGAGCCATGCTTGTCGTGGCGCAAAATGCCCAGGCCGGTGCCCGGCACAGCGGCGAGTGCCATCCCGTCCGCTCCCTCGACCAGGTCGTATTCCCGGTAGCCGAGGAATGTGAAGTGGTTGTCGGCGAGCCAGCGCAGCAGTGCCTGCGTCTCGGTCATGGTGTCTTCGATGTACAGGCGATCCGCCAGCCGGATAGCGGCCTCCTGCATCTTGGGATAGTCCTCGACCGCCACCCGGACGTCGGCCAGCACCGCACGCAGGCCGTTCTCGATGTCGGCCGGCCGGACGTCGCCGGAGATGTCGATCTCGATGTGGGTCCAGGACTCCTGGATCTCCTCGTGGGTGCGCGCGGCCGAGTCGGTGACCGGCCCCGCGACCTCGCGCATGGTCCCCGCGACGTCGCGGCGCACGAGCAGTTGCGGGTGCACGATGTGGTAGATGTCGAGTTCGTGCCGCGCCAGTTCCACCATGATGGAGTCCACCAGGAACGGCATGTCGTCGGTGACGATATCGACCACCGCGCGCGTCTCCTCCAGCGCGGCGGCCTCCCCCGCGCCACGCACCGCCACGACCGCCCGGCCCTGCGGGCGGTGAGCGGCCAAGCGCGCATGCTCTGCCGCCACGGCTCCCACCCGCAGCGGCCCGGCCTGCGCGAGGTCCTCGGCCGCGAAGTGCCGGTAGTAGGCGGTCAGGAACCCGCAGGGGTCACCGACGCCCGCCGCGCCAGCACCCGCCGCCTCGGCCACCCGCGCCGCCTCCGCCAGCAGCCCTTCGGTGACCTCGCCGCTGCTCTCCAGCATCGCACTCCCAGCTTTCCCGCTCGCGCCGTCGCCATCAGCCGCTATAGGTGATCCCGTAGCTCCCATAGCAAGGGGTAATAGCGTAGCGGCACCCGCTTGCGCAGATACGGCGCCCCGGTGGAACCACCGGTCCCGGATTTCGTGCCGATCTGCCGCTCCACCATCGCCACGTGCCGCGCCCGCCACTGGCCCGCGAGTTCGTCATGGGTAACCAGGTCCTCAGCGAGTTGCCAGACATCGTCGTGGGCGGCCCGGTCGTGCGCCACCGTTTTCAGGGAAGCGATGATCTCCTGATCCGAACCGGTCGCAAGTCCGCGCGAGCCGAGCAGGGCCACAAAGGCGTCCCACAGCGAGGGCTCGGCCAGGCGCCGCAGGAGACGGTCCCGTTCGGCTTGCGTGAGCGAGCGGAAACGGGCAATGAAGGCGCGGTCCTTGACCCCGGACAGGAACTCGAGTTCCCGGTACTGCACCGACTGGAAGCCGCTGGCGGGAGCGAGCCCGGAGCGGAACTCAAGGAAGTCTTGTGGCGTCATGGTTTCCAGGATCTCCACCTGGGCGACCAGCAGCCGTTCGATGGCGTGCACCCGGCGCAGCAGATGGCGCGCCCGCCAGGTGGCGCCCTCCGTCATGGCCTCACGCGCCGCGGTCAGTTCGAACAGCATCTGCGTGAACCACAGCTCATAGACCTGATGGACGGTGATGAAGAGCAGTTCGTCGTGCGCGGGCGGGTCCGACTGCGGGCTGGCCAGCGCCAGCAGCTCGGTCAGCCGCAGGTAGCCGCCGTAGGTGAGCAGGCCACCTTCCTCACCGAAACTGCGCCCCGGATCGGTCACAGCAAGCTCCCCGTCCCCGCCTGCCAGCTCGGCGCCGTGCTCGCCGGACGCTGTGGCCACCCCGGGCAGCCCAGAAGGAATCACGCGGATACCCCGATCGCCATTGATCGTTGTCGCATTCCGACTCTACGACGGTCCGGGAGCGCGGGTGAACCACGCCAGCACCTCCGGGTTGGCCAGCGCGTCGGGATCCGCCGCCTGCGCCACGGGTGTGCCGAGCAGGATCCTGCGGACCGGCACCTCCAGCTTCTTGCCCGACAGCGTCCGCGGGATCCCCGGGACCTGATGGATCTCGTCGGGCACGTGGCGGGGCGACAGTTCCGCCCGCAGGGCCGACCTGATGGCACCGGTGAGTTCGTCGCTGAGCGCGGCTCCGGGGACGAGCGACAGGTACAGGATGAGTTCGCCGGGCTCCCCGAGCTTCCCGGTGTCCACCACCAGGCTGTCGGCGACTTCGGTGAACCTCTCCACCACCCGGTAGAACTCGCTGGTCCCCATGCGGACACCGCCACGGTTCAGGGTGGCGTCCGACCTGCCGAAGATGACGCAGCCACCATCGGCGAACATGGTGATCCAGTCCCCATGCCGCCATACCCCCGGGTACACGGAAAAGTAGCTGGACCGGTACCGCTCCCCGCCCGGGTCGTTCCAGAAGCCGACGGGCATGGACGGCATCGGCGCGGTGATGACAAGTTCACCGACCTCACCGACGATGGGCTGGCCCCACTCGTCATAGGCCTGCACCCGCGCCCCCAGGCACGGCCCGGAGATGATCCCGGACCGGACGGGCAGCAGCGGGCACGGGCCCACGAATCCGGTGCACAGGTCGGTGCCGCCAGAGAAGGAGCCGAGCAGCAGATCCCTTCCCACCTGCTCATACACCCATCGAAACCCTTCCGGCGGCAACGGTGAGCCGGTAGACCCCACCCCTCGCAGCGCGGACAGGCCCGCCTGCGAGCCCGGCGCCAGCCCGGCCTTGGCGCAGGCGAGCAGGTACGGCGCCCCGGTGCCGAAGTAGGTCGCCCCCGCCCGGGCGGCCACCCGCCAGAGGGCCCCGGTATCCGGATGGGTCGCGCTGCCGTCGTAGAGCACCACCGTCGCGCCCACCAGCAGGCCGCCTACCTGGTAGTTCCACATCATCCAACCGGTGGTGGTGTACCAGAAGAAGACATCCCCACGGCCGAGATCCTGGTGCAGCGCCAGCGCCTTGAGGTGCTCGAGCACGATCCCGCCGTGGCTATGCATGATGGCCTTGGGCAGGCCGGTGGTGCCCGAGGAGTACAGGATCCACAGGGGATGCCCGAACGGCACCTCGGCGAACTCAAGCGGGGCGTCCCGGTCGCCGGGGAGCGCGCCGAAGGCGTACGTGGTGACGGCCATGCCAGCGCCACCGGGGTGGGCTGCGCCGGCCCGGGCAGGCTCGTTCCCATCGACCATGATCACGGCCGCCAGCCCAGGCAGCGCGGCGACGATCTCGGCGAGGGCCTCCCGGCGGCTGAACTCCCGGCCGTTGTAGCGGTAGCTGTCCACCGCGACGAGAACCTTGGGTGTGATCTGGGCGAAGCGGTCGATCACCGAGTGCGGCCCGAAGTCGGGCGAGCAACTCGACCAGATGGCGCCGAGGCTGGCGGTCGCCAGCATGGCGATCAGCGCGGCTGGGACATTGGGCAGGAACGCGGCGACCCGGTCACCCCGGCTCACTCCGAGCGCCGTCAGCCCGGCCCGCACCCTGGCCACCTCGGCGGCCAGCGCGCCGTAGGTCAGCTTTGCCTGTCGGCCCTGCTCGTCCAGCGCGATCACGGCCGTGGCGTCCGGATGGGATGCCGCGAACCGCAACGCATTCCGGGCGTAGTTGAGGCTCGCACCGGCGAACCACTCGACGTCCGGCATCTCGTCCCCCACGAGCGCCGGGCCGTTCCCCCGCTCGCCGAGCACGCCGAAATAGTCCCAGACCGACTCCCAGAAGGCGGCGGGCCCGGACACCGACCATTCCCAGAGCGCCCGGTAGCCCCCGTCCCCAGGGCCGTCATTGCGGCCCGCGAGCCAGCGCTGGTAATCGGTGATCCGCGCGCGCCGCAGCAGATCCGCCGACGGCCGCCACAGCACCTCGCCGTAATCGGGACCGGGAAGGCCGGCCACCGGGCCGTCCGGGCCCGCCTGTGCCGTCCCAGAGTTCTCGCTCGCCATACCGCCAAGCATCTGGCCTGCGGGCGGTCGGCCGCAATTCGTCTGCTCAGCAGCCCTCTGCGCCGGCTCCGGGGCGGCTCAGCTTCGGGGAACGGTGGGGCGGCTCAGCTTCGGGGAACGGCGCCCACCGGGAGCGGCACTGTCGCCGGTGCCGTCCGGGCCGGCGTACCGGGGTCGGAGCGCGCTGCCCCGTGTTCGCCGGGCCGCCCGCCACGCCCTGGCTCCGGCTCCCCATCCCCCGGCGGGGAGGCCGGCCGCGCTGGCTCCGCGCTGCCCTGGACCGGCAGAGAAGTCCATGCGAATCCCATCGCGCCGCCGAGCGAGCCGAGCAGCATCCCGATCACGAAGCCGCCCAGGTTGGACGTGACCAGCGAGATCACCGAAAAGATGGCCGCCAGAACCCCGACGATCTGCCGGAACTGCGGCGTGAACCACATAAACAGGCCCATCGCGCAGACGAGCAGGCCCATGAGTATCCCGGGCCAGATGACAGTGCCCGCCACCAGCACATAGCGGAATACCGACAGCGGCCCGTATGCCATCAGCGCCCCACCGATGAGGCAGAGCAGGCCCGCCCAGAACGGCCTGGTCCGGCGCCACTGCCGGAAGGAAACCCGGGCCAGCCGGTGCCAGGACTCCCCCTCGTCCGCACCGCCCACCGGCGGACCGCCCGCAGGCGCCCCTGACGACCCGACCGCCGGGGCCGGCCGTGCCCCCTGCCCGGCATCGGACTGCCCACCGCTGCCCGGATGCCCGCCGGCGGCCCCACCCGGTGACGAGGGGCCGGCGCCCGCTACGGTCACGCCACTGCGCAGCAGATCGTCAAGCCGCACAAGCGGGCCCTGCGCCCACTGGCCAAACCCGAACCTGCGCCACGCCGACATCGGATCGCCCTTTCCCGGCGCTTAGCAGGGACTGCCGAAGCTGAGCGACAGGCCGGGAAGCGTGAACCGGCTGGCTGACACCCCGATGGCGGTCTGGTTCACGCCGGACAGGCTCACGGCCGTCGCGGTCTGGCCGAAGGTGCCCAGCGGAACCGGCGCGGTCTGCACATTCGGGCCGCTGCCCCGCGCCACGGGCATGGTCAGTGGCGGGTTCGTGAACGTGCCCATGTCCTGGCCGATGTGGATGTTGGTGAACGTCGCGCTCGAGGCCGACAGTGCCGACGCGTCGATGACCAGGTTCGTGGCTGAGGCCGGGGTGCTCCCTCTGCCCGCGGTGATCCGCAGCGTCAGTGGGCCGACGCTGACCGACTGGCACGGGTCGGCGATGTTCGCATTGGGGATGACGTTCTCAGCAACCGGGACAGGCTTGCCGGCGCCGGTGAAGTCGGCGACACCGAACTGGTAGAAACCGATGCCATTGCCGTCGGTCCCGGTACTGTTCACCGAACTGGCCGTAATGGTGAATGGCGCACCCGAAACCGCGAAGGACACCGCGAGGATCCCTTTTGCTATGAACGCCACCAGCACCGCCACGACGATCAGGGCCGGAAAGAAAACGATCCACACGCGGCGCCAGCGGGTCCGGCCTATAAGCGACCCAGCCTCGGCATATTCCACGAATGCCCCCCTTGCCACGCAGTGAACCGATAGTGGCAGATGTCCCCGTCGCCCAAGAAGGCGGACAGTCCTTGATAAGACGCGTAAAGACATACTCACACAGCGCGGCCCGACAGGGCCCGCGTTCCCGTCTCGGTCGTTTTTACCCATGCCGGCCCTCCGCTTACACCTGCGCCTGGCAAAGTAGCCGAAGCAGTTCTGACCCCGTCGGCGCCGCCTAGCTGACCGGCACAGGGCCGAACCGTGCCCATGGTGTGATCAGCCATATGACCTGCCCCTGTATCGCCGACCGTGGCACCGGGCCGTAGTCGCGCGAGTCGTAGGAAACGTTCCTGTTGTCTCCCAGGACGAAGTACTCGCCCCGGGGGACGGTGAAGGGCCGGGGATTCTCGGCCGCCTCCCCGCGACTGGTGCAGCACCCGATCAGGCCGGAACTGCCCAGGTAGGGCTCACTGAGCCGCCGCCAGCTTCCGCTGCCACCGGGGCGCAGGTAGACGGCGAACGGACGGCCCGGTGCCGGGCGCCGGATCTCCAGTTGATCGCCCGGCAGCCCGATGATCCGCTTCACGTCGAACTGGCCCGGCAGCGCTGGTGGGGCGACTGCCACCACCTCCCCCCGGGCGAGTGGGCCATACCAGGCCGCCAGCGGATCCACCAGGACCCGGTAACCCGGCCGCAGGCCCGGTGACATGCTCAGCCCGCTCACCTGGTAGGTGCACGACAGCGTCACCACGATCGCGACCAGAGCCATGGCCAGCGCACCCACGCCGAGGACAAGGGCGAGGCGCCGCAGCACGGTGCTGCGCCGCCGGAACCCGGTTGCGGCACTATCTGAAACCTTGACCGTCATCGGCATTCCCCCGGATGCTGACGGTGCGCACGGCTAGGATGCGAACGCGTTCGCTGGCCGACATCGAAGGCGTCGCTCCGGTGCCCAGCCCCGTCGAACGCTACACCCCGCCATGTGTGGACCCGCCATCCGGCCGGAGTCAGCGGCCCTTATCCACCAATTATGTACAGAACTCCGCCGCCCGATCGCCGATATTGTCAGCGTGGCCCATCCAAGGTATAGGATGCCGCCGCAAACAATATGGCGGCGGATGAGTGGCGCCTGATTGCCCGCCGCAGTGTGATCGAGCCGATCACGGGATTGACTGAAGCTTGCGGCAGGTGCCATAACCAAACATTTTTGTATTAACTGACCCACTGGTGGGACAATGGGGGCTGAACAAGCAGGCGGCGCCGGGGAGCGCGGCAGCGGATCGGCGGACGCAACGGGCGCGGGCACCCCCAGGCAGCTAATGCGCGGGCGAGGGCCACGCCGGCGGGCGCGTGCGGCATGGCAGCAGCGGGCACTGACCGTGCTGGCAGTGGGACTGGTAGCCGTCGCGGGCTCAGCGGTCGCCGCCGCCACCGGTCTGCCGACGGGAAGCAGAGCGGGAACGGCAACGCAGGCGGCGCAGGCATTCCCGGCGTTCTTTGACGCCGCAACTCCCACATTCTCACCCGGTCCATCGCCGTCGCCAACTCCCACCAGCCCGCCCCCGTCCCCGTCACCCACGCCCACCCCGTCGCGCTCGCCCAAGCCTTCGCCCTCGCCAAGTCCATCGCCTTCGCCGTCCCGCACGCGCAAGGGCCACACCCAGCCGGGCCTGGTGGCGAACCCGACGTCGACTCTGTCAGCCGGCAGCGCGGCCATGGCCGGCCTCACGTATGACGGAGTGGTCTCGGTCCCGTCCCCGGCCGGTGCTGTGACGATGCTGGAGTTCTCCATGAACTCGCTGGCGCTGTCCGGTTCCGTGACGATGAGCGTGACCCAGGCGGGCCAGACCGTTACCGTTCAGGCGTCACAGGCTGCCCTCAGCGACAGCGTGGTGCTCTACACCACCGAGATCTCCGGGGATCTGAACGGCGTTACCGTCACCTACACTCCCGCCAGCCCACCGTCCTCGTTGCCATCGAGTCTTCAGCTCACCAGCCCGGTGATGCACGCGCTCATCGCCACCGCCGGAGCCGCCCGGATATCGAACGTGCGGACCACGATCAGCTGACTGCCGGCCCCGGCCGGTGGATCGCGGTTCAGCCGCCGTTGCTCAGCAGCGCCTCCACGTTCCGCAGTTCCCGGGCGAACCGGGCTTGCAGGTCAGCCAGGGTGGTCGCGTTCTGGGCAATGATCGCCTGCTGATATCCGGCCTCCACCGCCAGCCAGGTGTTGACCAGATTGGTCGCGATCTTGCAGTTCACGTCCGCGACCGCGACGGCGATCTCCGCCTTGTCGGGCGGATTGGGCCAGCGCCGCTGTTCGGCCGCCGTGGGAGAACCGTAGCCAAAGCCATGGCGGCGCATGCAGGCCGACCATGCCCGGTCCACGGCCAGCACGCGTGGGTCGCTGCGTGCCCAGTTCTCGGCCAGCGCCGCTAGCTGGATCATCGGGTCAATGCCCGGCCCGCCGTTTCCGAACAACTCCCGCTGTGTGGCCTCCATGCATCCCAATTGGCCGGCCGAACTGGGACTGCCGGGGACGAACCCGAACATCGCGGCGGTCCAGGCGCGGCCCTCGCTGTTGATCATCTTGAAGAACGCCGTTCCGTAGATGGTCGCGAAGGGCGCGAACCCGGCGCCGCCCGCCTGGCCCTTGGGGCGGACGAACCCGAACGACTGTGCCTGGCTCAGGCTTGTCAGCCCGATCGGCGCCTGCTCCAGCGCTTGCAGGCTGGCCAGGCCGTTTTCCGACGACGCGGCCGCCCGGTACAGGAACCCACGCTGCGCCATGCAGCGCTGCAGCAATGCGCTGGAAGCGGCGGCCAGGACGTCCTGCTGTGCGCTCGCCGTCTCCTCATAGCTCTCCAGCGGCATCGAGATGACCAGCGGGGACCGCGCCGGCGGTATGGCCGGCACGGTGATCGCGGGCCGGCCACCCCGGCCGAGCGCTCCGGGCACGAAGGCCACGAAACCGCCACCGGCGAAGAAGTACCTTCTGCCTCGCGGCCCACGTGCGGCCGCGACAGGCGGATGAGCCGCGCCCGCGCAAGCCGCCAGCAGGACGGCTGCCAGCAGCAGCATGGCGGGTGCCGCGCTGCCCCGAAGCACCCCACGCCGGCGTGCTGGCCCCTTCGCCGACCCCCGGTGCCCACCCGGCACGGTCACCGCCGCAGTGCCTCGGCGGGCTCCAGCGCACTGGCCCGCAGCGCCGGATAGAGCCCAGCCAGCAGCCCGATCACGCCGCCCGCCAGGGGTGCGACGGCTACCAGGCGCGGATCGAGCAGTGCGGTCCAGTGGTGGGCGATCGTGACGGTCAGGATCGTGACGACACCGCAGGCCGACCCGATCAGGCCGCCGAACAGGCCCAGTGCCGTGGACTCGGCGAGGAACTGCATCCCGATATGGCGTGGCCGGGCGCCGAGTGCCCGCCGCAGCCCTATCTCCCCCGCCCGTTCCAGTACTGCGACGAGTGTGGTGTTGGCGATTCCCACCGCGCCGACCACCAGTGAAATGCCCGCCAATGCCAGGAACAGCGTGTTGAGATTGGTGGTCACCGCATGCTGCAGGTGCCCGAGGTTGGCGGGCGCGAGGGCGCTGAGCAGGGTCGGGTTGTCGGGCCGGATCGCCACCGGGGCCTGCTGCGCGACCACATGCGCCGCGCCGAGCCTGGTGTGGATGAGCATCTGGGCAGCCTGGCCGTTGGGGAGGCCCCACAGCCGCAGTGCGGTGCTCTCGGGGATTGCCACGCCGAAGTTGAACTGAGGCAGCCTGGCATCCCCCGTGATGATACCGATCACGGTGAACGGCTGGCCGGCGATGAAGATGGCGGGCGCGTTTGCGAGGTTGGAGATATGCAGCTGAGCGGCGGCCGACTGGCCGAGGACCGCGACATTCTGCGTGTGGGACTCATCGAACTGATTGATCAGGACCCCGGATGACAGGTGCGCGCCACTGGCCGGGAGCAGCCCTGGCGAGACCGCGTCCACCGGCATGCCCCAGCTCTGCTCGCCCGGCCCAGGGAGCACGCTCACGGTGGCACGCTGAAAGATGATCGGCCACCAGACCCCCGCGCCCAGCACCCCGTGGATGCGGCTCACCAGCGCGTCGGCGTTCGGCGGGAAGTCGAGTGTGGGAGTGTGCGCGCGGGCCGCCGCCACATCCACCACGGTGACCTGGGTGGCGCCCAGCGTGTTGAACTGCTTGCCGATCTGGCCGGAGGCCACCTGCGACAAGCCGACGATGGCGACGAAGGCACCGATCCCGAGCACGGTGCCGAGCATGGTCAGGGCGGATCGCCCCGGCCGCTGCAGCAGCCCGGCCAGCACCTCGGTCCCCAGATCCCGTGGTCGCAGCCGGGGACCGGCTAGTTCGCCGTACTTCTCACGCCGATGGCCCGCCACCGCGGCCTCCCGCCTGGTACTCCATCAGCCGGCCATCGCAGATGGCGAGGCGGCGGCTCGCCCGCTCGGCGACCGCCGGGTTGTGGGTGATCACCAGCAACGTGGAGCCGCCGGCGTGCAGATCCAGCAGCAGTTCCGAGATCTCCCCGGTGGTTACCGTGTCCAGGTTGCCGGTCGGTTCGTCGCACAACAGCAGGGACGGGCGGTTGACCAGCGCGCGGGCGATCGCCACCCGCTGCCGTTCTCCACCCGACAGGGCGGTGGGCAGGGCGGTCGCCCGGGCGGCCAGGCCCACCCGCTCCAGCGCGGTCATCGCCTCGGCCCGGCGGCGGCGGCGCGGGATGTCGGCATAGACCTCGGCGAGCATGACGTTCTCCACGGCGCTGCGGTGGGGCAGCAGATGGAATGCCTGGAAGACGAACCCGATCGACCGGGCCCGGACCGCCGCCCGGGTCCGCTCCGGCGCCGCGCCCATGTCCATGCCGTTGATCAGCAGACGCCCTTGCGTCGGCCGGTCCAGCAGGCCCACCAGGTTCAGGAGGGTGGACTTGCCCGAGCCGGACGGGCCCATCACCGCGACATGCTCCCCCGCGCGAATGGCCAGGTCCAGCCGGTGGAGTGCCTGGACCGGAGGCGGCCCATGATAGGTGTAGCCGACCCCGGACAACTCGATCACCGGAATCTGGGACGCCGGGGCGGGGATCACGATCATCCGTCGAGCGGCCTCGGCCCGGCGCCGCCAAGGCGCGCTCCCGGCCCGGTGACGGCGTAATTCTCACCGGTGACAACCTGATCGCCGGGCGCGAGCGTGCCCCCACCGATGGGGGTCACCTGCACGTAGCCGTCGCCGGTCACCCCGATCCGGACGGGAATGTCGACCTCGGTGGTCGCGCCGGTCACCTTGGCCACGTAGGTCCGGCCGTCGGCATGAGCGAAGACCGCGGCCTCCGGCACCGCGAGCACCGGGCCGGCGCTGCCCGCCGCGTTGATGATCACGCCGACGTTCTGGCCCACCAGGGACCGCGGGAGCGGCCGGTCCGGCCGGATGCCCAGCGGCAGTTAGATGCCGCCGATGATGCTGCCCTTGGTCTTGGTCAGGTGACTCACCGAAGTGACCGTTCCGCCGATCGCCCGGTGGGTCACCGGATCGGTGATGGCGACCGACATCCCCGGCCGCACGAGGCCGGCATCTCCCGGGTTGAGCTGGCCGCGGATTGACGGCCTGCCTACTGACACCGTCACCAGCGAGCCTTTCGCCACATGACCCACCCGCGCCCCCAGCGACAGCAGCCTGGCCGGGAACCGTGGGACGAACATGACCTCGGTCGCCGGAACCATCACCACGTGGCGCGCCTTGCGGCCAGCCGACGTGGTGGGTGCCTGATAGCCCATCGCCCGGTAGAAGGCCGCCACCGCGCTCGCGGTCCCCGCGCCGAACACCCCACGCGCGTCCGAGCCGGCCGGGTACCCGGCCGTGGCCAGTCCGGCCTGGAGTTGAGCGATGTCAAGGCCCTGTTCCCCGGACGTCATGTCCCGGTAGGACGGGACCGTGCCCTGGAAGACGAAGACCGGATCGCCGTTCACCTCCAGGATGGCCTCGCCGGGATGAAGGATGCTGCCCGGATGGCGGAAAACCCGCGTCACGATCGGCTCGGTGCTGCCTTGCGCCCCCACCCGCCCGGCACCGGAGGCTGGCATCGACACCTCCTCCGGCTTGCTGATGACGGCCTGGGCCATCACCGAGACGGAGATCACGCGCCGTTGTACGGGAGCGGTGAGCCTGGTCAGCCCGGGTGACCTGGTTTCGGCTGCCAGTTGGGCGGGAGATTTGATGGTGGCCGAAAGGAGCAGCCCACCCACCGAGGCGAGAATCGCCACGATGGCGATACCGAGGACGATCTGCCTGCGACGGTGGAGGCGGTCGCGACCGGGCTTATCGCTGGCGGGGTTCACGGGAACGCTCCTGGCACGTCGGCCGCCGGTTTGCGGGTGTTGCTGAAGGCTAGCGAGGACAAGCGGGCTAACGTCGGCAAATCACCCGGAACGGTTTCCGAACAGAACGACTGCCCCAGCCAGTGGCAATTCAGCCGGGGGCGCCTGCCGTGAGCCATCGCACCGCGTCGACCACGGCGTCGGTTTGCGACAGGTCCGCCAGCACCAGGTCGGCACCCGCGTGGCGCAATTCACTGGCGATCGAGCGCCCACTGGCCACCGCCAGGCAACGCGCGCCGCCGGTCTGGGCCGCCTCGACATCGCGGACCGAATCGGCGATAAAGACGCTCGTCTCCGCCGTGAAGGTGACCCCGTAGCTCGCGGCGGCCCGGCTACGGGCGTTCAGCAGCAGTGCACCCTTCGGGTAGACCTCCGATCCATAGCCGCCGACCTCGGTGTCGAGGAACTCCGCCAAGCCGAAGGCACGGAGCTTTTCGAGCGCGTTCGGCTTGATACAACCGGTCAGCACGGTCTGGACCAGTCCCGGCACCGCCGCCAGCGCGGCGAGGGCTTCCCGCGCGCCGGGCAGCAGCCTGCCCTGTTCGGCGAGCAGGTCACGGCGGGCGGCGAACGATTCGGCCAGGCGCACCGTGAACGCGTTCAGCCACTGCTCGCTGGCCGCGCCGGCATCGACCTCGTTGCGCGCCAGTGCGTCGAAGAAGATCTCCGATTCTGTCCGGCCGGCCATCTGGGGCAGGCGCACCAGTGGCCGACCGGTCACCGCCTCGAACGCCTCCGCGTAGGCGGGGCGGGTCACCCGTGCCACATCGACCAGAGTCAGGTCGATGTTCCACATAACCAGACGGGGAATGCGGGCCTCCGGTGATCGATGATCGGCACACCATCCCGTGGCGGTCGGTGTCCGCAAAGGTCGGGACGCCGCCAAGCTACTCGTCAACGGCCAATGCGTGAAGAGGCCGAACGTTATGGCACCAGCAGGGCCGGCCCGGTCCCGGCCGCCGGGACCGGGCTCCGAGAAGGGAGGCAGTGGCTGCGGATAAGGACAGGGTGAGCAGAACGGACCAGCGACATGGGATGTGCGGCACCACTCAGCCCATGTGCGGGTACCGGTAGTCCACCGGCGGCGAGAACAGCTCCTTGATGGTGCGGGCGTTCACCCATCGGACGAGGTTGAAGATGGACCCGGCCTTGTCGTTGGTGCCACTGGCCCGCGCTCCGCCGAACGGTTGCTGGCCCACGACCGCGCCGGTCGGCTTGTCGTTGATGTAGAAGTTCCCGGCCGCGAACCGCAGGCTGGCGCTCGCCCGGGCGATGGCCGCGCGGTCCCGCGCGATGAACGACCCGGTCAGGGCGTACGGTGCGACTTCAGCAGCCTGTGCCAGCATTTCCTCGTACCGGGCGTCCTCGTACACGTGGACGGCCAGGATCGGGCCGAAGTATTCGGTGGTGAATACCTCATCTCCCGGGTCGGAGCACTCCAGGACGGTCGGCGAGACGAAGTACCCCTCGCTGTCGTCCACCCGGCCGCCGGTCAGCACCCGGACCGACGCCCGGCCGCGGGCACGCGCAAGGGCGCCCGCGTGCTTGGCGAAGGCGCGGTCGTCGATGACCGCCCCCATGAACAGCGACAGGTCAGCCGCCACGTCTCCCATGGTCAGCGACTCCACCTGGGCGAGGAAGTCGTCCCGCATCTCCCCCCACAGCGAACGCGGGATGTAGGCGCGCGACGCCGCCGAGCACTTCTGGCCCTGGTATTCGAAGGCGCCCCGGACGAGCACCGTGGTGAGCACCGCCGGGTCGGCCGAGGCGTGCGCGACGACGAAGTCCTTCCCGCCGGTCTCCCCAACCAGCCGGGGATAGCCGCGGTAGCCCGTGATGTGCTCGCCGACCGTGCGCCACAGGTGCTGGAAGGTCCCGGTTGATCCGGTGAAGTGGATGCCGGCGAGATCGCGGTGGGTCAGCGCGACCCGCGACACCGCCTGGCCATCCCCCGTCACCATGTTGATCACCCCGGGCGGGAGCCCGGCAGCCTCCAGCAGCCGCATCGTGATGTGCGCCGACAACTGCTGGGTCGGCGAGGGCTTCCAGATGACGACGTTCCCGAGCAACGCCGGGGCGGTGGGCAGGTTGCCGGCGATGGAGGTGAAGTTGAACGGCGAAATGGCGAGCACGTAGCCCTCCAGCGGCCGGTACTCCATCCTGTTCCACACGCCCGGCCCAGACTCGGGCTGATCCGCCAGCAACCGGCGGGCGTAGTGGACGTTGTAGCGCCAGAAGTCGATGAGCTCACAGGCCGCGTCGATCTCCGCCTGGTAGACCGACTTGGACTGACCGAGGACCGTCGCCGCGTTCATGGTTGCCCGCCAGGGCCCGGCCAGCAATTCCGCGGCCTTCAGGAACACCGCCGCCCGGTCGTCGAAGGACAGCGCGCGCCAGCCCGCGGCGGCCTTCGCCGCCGCTTCGATCGCGGCGGACACGTCGGCGTCGGAGGCGCCCCGCATGGTGCCGAGCACGTGCCGGTGGTTGTGCGGCGCGACGACATCGATTGGCTCACCGGATGCCATCCGTTCCCGGCCACCGATCGTCATCGTGAGCTCGGTTGGCGTACCCGCCAGTTCTTTGACTTTGCTCTCGAGCAGGGCTCGTTCCGTACTTCCCGGCGCGTACTGCCGGACGGGCTCATTGGCTGGCGGCGGGACGGTGGTGATGGCGTCCATGCGGGTCTCCCAGGTGTGCCAACGGTTCGTTGCGCGGTATTCCCATCGTCGCACGATCCGCCCGCCGTGTTGGGAACGAGCCACCGGTGCGGGCGTGGTCCACGCCCCTGGCACGGCGATGGTCACTGCGTCAGGTACGGCAGTTCCTGGGTCGCGTACCAGAGGAGCTCGTGGCCTTCGGCGCCGTCGACGACGAAGCGGGCGTCCTCGTCGCCGTCATCGGCGGCCGCGAGCGCGGTCACCGCCTCGGTGACGTCCTTGACCGCCAGCTTGTCGTCCACGTGACCCGACACCACGTTCGTGAGCCTGACGGGCACCACGATCTCGACCGACGTCGGCTCGTCGAACCCGCCGTCGTGCTCGACTTCCCGGTCGGGGACGTCGACGGCGAGCACCACCCGGCGGCGCGGGGCGAGCGGATCGAGGGCCAGCATGCGCATCGACGCCCGCGCCGCGTGGATCATGGCGACGTACTCGAGTTCCTCCTGGTCACCGCTCGCATACGATTCCCGCAGGGCAGGCGTCACCGCGAAGGCGCGCACAGGCGCTGGTCCGATCTCGGCGGTGCGCAGCAACTCGGCGAGCGCTGGCAGCGTCGTAGGCAGGTAGACGCGCATGACATCCCCAGACACTGTGGGCGGCGCGCACTGTCGCAGGCGCGGGCGATTCACCCCAGCGATCACAGTGTGCCATTGCCGCGGTACGCGGCTCAGCCGGATGGGTCGCCGAGTGCGGGCGGCACCGGCTCCTCCCCGGGCACGGACCGCACCGGCTCCTCCCCGGGCACGGACCGCACGGCATCTTCCCCGGGCACAGGCGGCACTGGCTCCTCCCCGGGCACGGACCGCACTGGCTCCTCCCCGGGCACAGGCGGCACCGGCTCCTCCCCGGGCACGGACCGCACGGCATCTTCCCCGGGC
>DAHUZQ010000232.1 GCA_027306495.1 Actinomycetota bacterium
ATCATCGACTACCAGCACGCGACCCTTCATGACCTCATCGTTCCACGGAAACATTCGGATGGGCACCCAGTGGCGGATCACAGGCGACCCGCAACGCATGGAGCGTACCTGCAGTAACTAGCTGTGCGACGCCACGTTCGGTAACGAGGGCCGTCATGGGAGCGCCCGGGGTGACATCGAACGGCGGGTGGTGGGCCTGCCTGCCCGTCGGAGATACCTGCTCGCCCGCGAACGAGGTGACCTCGTGGCCGGCCCGGTGCTCCACCGTGATGTCCTGACCGGTGGGGGCACGGCCCGCCTGGCAGGTGGGGGTACAGCCCACCTGACCGGCGCGGGGTGGGGCGGTGGTCAGGGAAGCGGTCACCGCGTTATGGCCGCAGGTCACCCCGGCCGCGGTCGCGGACGTGCGGTGCGCGCGCATCGACTGGATCATTGTCCGCCAAGGCGAGTCAGCGGACATCCTCGGTGGCCCGGGGTAACCGTCCGGTCGTGGCGGCGATGCTGAAACCCGCCACCATGGCCGGCCGGGTGGAACACGGGGATCGGCTGCCGGGCCGCTCCATCGTCGGACTGGACCTGGACCGCCACGCCGCCACGCCTGCCGGGATCGCCTCGTTTGCCTGCCCGTGCGGCGAACACGGCCCGGCGTGGCCCTCGACGTCCACCGTCGCCACCCCGTCCGGCGGTCCCCACTCCTGCCCGTCGCAGCGAAGCCGCCGCCTACCGGAGACCGGGTGATGCCCCGGTGTATCACCCGGTCAACCGCGAGGTTCGATCACCCGGTCAACCGCGAGGTTCGCAGCGGCCGAAGACTCTCATCGCATCCGTCGGCACCGAACATCGGGAGGCGGCGGCTTGCTTGGCGCTGCGATGGGATCTCTGGGCACCACTGGTCCCGATCTTCATCACGGAGAGAATGCTCAGCGACCCGGAGCGGATCAGATTGGTGGACAAGCAATACTGCCCACGATCCTCTTGGGCTGCACACTCGCCTGCTCAACTGGACCGTTTTTACAATTTCCTCCCCCTGGCTGACATCAGCCAGTATCCCTGCTCCAGCCGCGCGCAACATCAGCATCGGAAGGCTCTGGCTGACCTATATCAAGCAATGAGACATCCAATGAACTCAAGCCAGTTTCGAACATGAGATATGCGATAGCTGCGTCCCGCATCCATCTCTGGCTGCCGCGGTCCACTGCCTGCGCGTCTCGCTTGCCACGGTTCGGCGAACCCTTCACCGCAACCGCCTCCTCGTGCCAGCTTCCAGGGTTCCCCATACCGGAATACGTCACCCTCGCCCCTAGTAGGCGTGGTGGGCCGGGCAGGTTGCTTGAAACTCGGGCTTCACGACTCGATTTTCCTGGGTACGCAGGGCCGATTGGCTTAACAACGACTGGGAAACCGCGGCGGCCAGGAGTCAGGCTGGAAGATTCCAGCGGCGAATGCGCGCGCGATTAGCTCCGTGCTGTTACGCGTTTTCGTACGCAGTCGCTTGGCGCGCAGATGATATTCGACGGTGCCTTGCCCGATACAGATACCGGGCAACTTCACTAGCGGTTAACCCTCTCGCGATCAATTCCAGAATGAGGGCCTGGCGGGGCGTGGGATACTTGCCGTCGCGGACACTTTCCGCAGGGCCGCAACTCGTAGCCCCCGTTCTCCTATGGGCCTTACCCCCGCGGCCGGCCTTGTGGGACGATGAACGGCGGCAGGGCGTGAAGGGCGGCAGGGGGTCAGCCCGGTTTCAGCGCCGTGCTGATGGGGGCAGACGCGCCAAGCCGGCGGGAAGCTGCGCCGGTAAGGAGAGGCATGACCGACGATCAATCCCGGCCTCCCGGCGACGCCGGGAGGCCGGGCCCGGAGAGCGATCCGCCGGATCACCCAGTGCTGGCACCCAGCGCGTATCCCCCTCCCGATGTCTACCCGCCTCCCGGGGCCTACCCGCCGCCCGGGGCCTACCCGCCGCCCGGCGGGTACGGTCCATGGCCACACCCACAGCCTTCCGTGGGCTGGTCAGCACCCCCGGCGCCCAAACCCGGCGTCATCCCACTGCGGCCACTGGCCGTGGGAGAGATCCTGGACGGTGCGTTCACCTCGGTCCGCCGCAATCCCCGGGCGACCCTGGGCCTCGCCGCAATCGTGTCCACCGTGCTGAGTGCGGTCAGCACGGCCGTGCTGCTGGCCGTCCGCGCCGCATCCCTTTCACAAGCGGCCACCCTCGCCACCCGGGTGGCACTGGACTATTCAAACCTGCTTCTCTCACTGGTCCTGGGGTTCGTGGCAGGGGTATTTCTGACTGGCCTGCTGGCGCCGGTGGTGGGGGCTTGCGCGCTCGGGACGACCGTGACCGCCGGCGCCACCTGGCGCATCGTCCGGCCCCGCCTCGCGGCGCTGATCGGCGCCACCCTGCTCATCACCGCGATCGTTTTCGGGCCATTGGTGGCATTCGCGGGCCTCTTGATCGTCCTCGTGAGTGCCGGCGCGCCCCCTGCCCTCCTGGGCCTGGCAGTCCTGCTCATACTCATCTCTGTCGTCCCACTGGTCATCTTCGACCCCAGGCTCAAGATGGCCACCGTGGCCGTGGTGCTGGAGGGGCTGGGCCCAGTCCAGGCCCTCCAGCGATCGTGGCGGCTGGTGCACGGCAGTTACTGGCGCGTGCTGGGCGTCTCCTTGCTGTGCCGGCTTGTCGTGCTGATCGCGAGCGAGGTGCTGCTCATTCCCTTCCTCGTGGGCGGGGCACTTCTCGGCGGCGCCACTTCGGGTGGGGCCGCGTCACTGTCCGGGTTCCTCGCGGCCGGGTCAAGCGTGGCGGCGATCATGGTGAACGCGGTCGGCGCTGTGGTGGTGGGAGCCATAACCAGGCCGGTCGCATCCGGTGTTACGGCTTTGCTGTATGCGGACCTGCGGATGCGCCGGGAAGGCCTCGACCTCGCGCTGCAGGGTTCCGTCGGGAGCACCGTCAGCCCTGATGGGCCGACCTCGCTGTGGCGCCTGGCGGCTTTCCCTGCCGACCAGGGCGCTCGCCCTGGCTTCGTGGTCCCGCCACCAGTGCCCCCGCCACCAGTGCCCCCGCCACCTGGGGAACCGGCCCCGTGATCAGGGCACCCGGACTTGCTCGACTCTTCGGCAGGACCTACCCGCTGCCCGGCACCGGGCGGGTCGCGGCGCAGCAGCTGGCCCGGCGGGAACTGTCGAAGCCGATGTATCACCCCCCACCGTCCCTGATGACCCGGTTTCTGGACTGGCTGAACCGCCTGCTCGGCGTGAGGGTGACCACCGGCCCCGGCGAATGGCTGGTCCTGGCCATCACCGCGGTACTGCTGGTGATCCTGGTGGCAGCTGTCCTCACCTGGCTGCGGCCGGCCGGCCGGGCACGGCGGGCCGGCCGCCTGCCGACCGGCCAGGGCGCAGCCAGGACCGCGGCTGAGTACCGGGAGCATGCCCGCAGGCTCGCGGAGATGGGCGACTACTCCGGCGCGATCCCCGAGTGCCTGCGGGCCGTCGCCGCCGAACTCGACGAGCGTCAGGTCCTGCCGTCCCGGCCCGGCTGGACAGCCGATGAGTTCGCCGACGCGGCCGGCCGCATCCTTCCGCCGCTGCGGGCTTCCCTTCGCCGTGCCTCGGTCCTGTTCGACGAGGTCTGCTACGGGGAGCAGCCCGGGACGGCGAAAGGTTACGACCTCCTCCGCGAGGTGGACGACCTGGTCCGGGTGAGCGCGGCACGTCCCCGCGCGGACGGCGATTTGGACCCCGGGGCCGCCGGCGCGGCACCGTCCGCTGGAGTGCCGCGGTGATCGGGGCTCCCACCACTCCGCACGCTCGCCGGTCCCCACCCACTGAGAGCAGCTCGGGCCGCGTGCACCTGTGGCGGACCTGGCGTGGCCCGCTGCTGGTGATCGCGGTTGTCTTGCTCGGATCCGCCCTGGTCGCGTTCCTGCAGCGCAGCCCGGCCGTCACCGGGCCGCTCGACCCTCGCAGCACCGCACCGTCGGGAGCCCACGCCATCGTGGACCTGCTGGCTGCCCGGGGCCAGGCCGTCTCGCGGGTGGATACCGCCGCCGCCGCCGTCACGCAGGCGCGTGGTTCCAGCGCTGTTATCGTCATCACCGATTCCGCATACCTGCCGGACACGGCCCTGGCGGCGCTGCGCCACAGTCCCGGGAACCTGCTGCTCATCGCACCCGACGCAGCCGCCCTCGCGGAATTGGCGCCGCACATTGCGCTGGCGGGGCCGGCCGGCCTGCGGCCGGTGGCGGCGGGCTGTTCGCTGCCGGCGGCCCGGCTGGCCGGGCCCGTGGTCCTCGGTGGTGAGTTGCTGCGCCCAGATGCCCCCGGTGGGTGGTTGTGCTATCCGTGGCGCTCGCCCGGATCAGCCGGGCAGCCACCGGTATCGCTTGCCCGCTATGCCAGTGGCGGACGTATCATCACCGTCCTCGGCACGGGCGCGCCGTTCACCAACCTGTACCTGGCGCAGCAGGGTGACGCCGCGCTCGCCCTCAACCTGCTCAGCACGGGCCACCGGATCATCTGGCTGGTGCGGCCCCCGGGGGCATTGCCGGTGCCCGCAGGCTCTCCGGCCTCTTCCCAGAGCCTGATCCCGCCCGCCGCGACCTGGATCGCCCTCGAACTCGCCATCGCGGTCCTGCTGGCCGCCGCATGGCGGATACGCCGGTTTGGTCCGCTGGTGGCCGAGCCGATCCCGGTCCCGGTCCGCGCCAGCGAAACCGTGCGGGGGCATGGCAGGCTGTACCGCGAGCGCCGGGCACGCGCGCGGGCGGCGGTGGTGCTCCGGCAGGCGGTGCTCGCGAGGATCCTCCCGCGGCTCGGCCTGCCGTACGATGCGGTCCCCGACACGATCTGCCAGGAACTGGCCGCACGCACGCAGCGGGATGAAAGCGCGATCCGGGCGATCCTGTTCGGGTCTCCGCCTGCCGGCGACGCCGGACTGGTAGCCCTGGCCGGTGCCCTCGACACGCTGGAAGGACAGGTGCTGACGCAGTGACCGCCGATTCCGCGCCCCGCAGCGGGGTGATACCCGGGCCGACTTACGTGGAGCCATCGGGCATGGCACAGACTGCGCACGCGGCGCTCTCCGCCGTACGGGCGGAGGTGGGCAAAGCCATCGTCGGCCAGGACGGCGTCGTCACGGGCCTGATGATCTGCCTGCTGTGCCGGGGGCATGCGTTGCTCGAAGGCGTCCCGGGTGTCGCCAAGACCCTGCTCGTCCGCGCCATGGCCGCGACGCTGGCCGTGCGGAGCACCCGGATCCAGTTCACCGCCGACCTGATGCCCGGTGACGTGACCGGGTCGCTGATCTTCGACCCGAAGACCACCGCGTTCGAATTCCGGGAAGGCCCAGTTTTCACCAACCTGCTGCTCGCCGACGAGATCAACCGGACGCCACCGAAGACACAGGCTGCGCTGCTGGAGGCCATGGAAGAACGACAGGTCTCGGTGGAGGGCAGCCCCCGGCGACTCCCCGAGCCGTTCCTCGTCGCGGCGACCCAGAACCCGGTCGAGTACGAAGGGACCTATCCCCTACCCGAGGCCCAGCTTGACCGGTTCCTGGTCAAGCTGACCGTCCCGGTGCCCAGCCGGGCGGACGAGATCGAGATCCTGACACGGCACGCGGGGGGTTTCGATCCCGCAGACCTGGCCGCGGCAGGGATCACTGCCGTGGCCGGCCCGGCAGACCTGGCCGCCGCCCGGGCCGCCGTGGCAGGCGTGCGCATCTCCCACGAAGTCACCGGCTACATCGTGGACCTGTGCCGGGCGACTCGCCAGTCCGCGTCCCTGCGCCTTGGTGTCTCCCCCCGCGGCGCGACCGCGCTGCAATCGACCAGCCGTGCCTGGGCTTGGCTGGCGGGCCGTGACTACGTCATCCCCGATGATGTCAAGGCACTCGCCAGGCCGACCCTGCGTCATCGGATCCAGTTGCGCCCCGAGGCGGAGATGGAGGGCGCGACCGCCGACGGCGTGCTGGATGCGGTCCTCGGCACGGTGCCGGTCCCCCGGTGAACTGGCGGCGGACGTGACCCTGACCGGGCGGGCGGCGGCCGCCGCACTGGCCGGCATCGGTGTGATACTCATCTTCCGCGTGCTGGCCGCGGTGGTGGCGGTAAATGCCGCCATCCTCACCATGATCGCGATCGACCTGCTGCTGGCGGCGCCGGTGTCCGCCCTGCGGTTCACGCGCACCGGAGACGCCACCGTCCTGCTCGGAGGCACGGCGCGGGTCCAGCTTGAGGTCCGCAACGCGGGCCGGCGGATGCTGCGGGCGGGCGTGCGGGACGCCTGGCGGCCGAGCGCCGGGGCCTCACCGCATTCGGTCAGCATGCGGGTTCCGGCGGGCGGGCAGGCCGCGATGACGACCTCGCTCACGCCGCAGCGGCGGGGTGACATGCAGGCCGCGGTGGTGACCGTGCGGTCCCGCGGGCCCTTCGGGCTCGCGTCGCGCCAGCGCTCCCGGCGCGTGCCATGGACCATCCGGGTACTCCCGGCGTTCCCGAGCCGACGGCACCTGCCCGCCAAGCTCTCCCAATTGCAGCGGCTCGATGGCCAGCACCGTGCCCTGCTGCGAGGCCCGGGCAGCGAGTTCGACTCGCTCCGGGAGTACGTCACCGGCGATGACGTACGTTCCATCGACTGGCGCGCGACCGCCCGCAGGGGCGACGTGACGGTCCGCACCTGGCGGCCGGAACGGGACCGGCGGATTCTGATGCTGCTCGACACGGGAAGGACCTCGGCGGGCCGGGTGCAGGGCATCCCCCGGCTGGACGCCTCGATGGACGCGGTGCTGCTGCTGACCGCGCTCGCCACCCGGGCCGGTGACCGCGTGGACTTCCTGGCGTTCGACCGGCAGGTCCGTGCCCGGGTAGTAGGTGCCCAGCGCCCGGCGGTGCTGGCGGCGGTCACCAACGCCATGGCGCTCATCGAGCCCTCGCTCGTGGAAACCGATGCGGCCGCCCTTGCCAGCGTCGCCCTCACCACCGCCCGGGGGCGCAGTCTGCTCGTGCTGCTGACCGACTTGAACCCAGCGGCCATCGAGCAGGGACTGCTTCCCCGTCTGCCGCTGCTGACCACCCGAAACCGGGTGCTCATCGGGGCAGTCGCGGACCCAGCTGTGGATGAGATGGCGGCCGGCCGCGCAGCGGCGGACGAGGTCTACGATGCTGCGGCCGCCGAACTCGCCCGGGGCGAACGGCGGCGCATCTCCATGATCTTGCAGCGATCGGGCGCGCAGGTCGTAGACGCCCCTCCGGCCAAGCTGCCCGGCGAACTCGCCGATGCCTACCTCGGCCTGAAAGCGGCCGGGCGCCTGTAAAGAACCCGGGCGCCTTTAAAGAACTCAGCCCGCGACCGGGACGGTATCGGGGGCCTCCGCCATGTCCCCGGTGAAGCCCGCCGCGGTGGCCCGCCTGCCGAGCACCACGACGTACAGCAGGAAGGCAGCCTCAGCGACCGCGCCGATCGCGATGCGTGCCCACGGGGGCAATCCCGAGGGGGTGACGAACGCCTCGATCACCCCGGAGACCAGCAGGACGACGATCAGGCCAAGGCTGACAGTGACCGCGGCACGGCCTTCCTGTGCCAGCGCTTGCGCGCGTGGCAGGGGGCCGGGGTCGATTATGGTCCAGCCCAGCCGCAATCCCGTGGCCGCCGCGAGAAAGACCGCGCTCAGTTCCAGCATGCCGTGGGGCAGGATCAGCACGAAGAACAGCACCCCCCTGCCGTGCGCGATCATCAGGCCACCGGAGACTCCGATGTTGGCCGCATTCTCGAAAAGGACGAACAGGGTGGGCAAGCCGAGCAGGACACCGAAAATGAGCGCCAGCGCCGCCACCCAGACATTGTTGGTCCAGACCTTGGCGGCGAACGACGGGGCTGCGTACTGGGAGTAGTAACCCTGGAACTGGTGATCGACGAGAGCTTTGACCTGCGAGCTCGGCAGCAGGGAAGCCTGCACTGCCGGGGAGCGCGCCACCCACCAGCCGATGAGGACGGCGACGGCAAGGGATCCGGCTGCCGTACCCAGCCACCACCATCGGGCGCGGTAGGCCATGGCGGGAAACAGCACCGTCGCGAACCGCCCCAGCACGGCCCACGATCCCATCGGCGAACCCGTCACCGCGGCCCGGGCGCGCGCCACGCGGCTTGACAGCGCGGCCACCAGCACCGGGTCGAACCCGGCTGAGCGCACCGCCGACAAGTGGGTCGTCGTGCGCTGGTACAGGGCGACCAGTTCGTCGATCTCCTCCCCCGACAGCCGCCGCCGCCGCTTCACCAGTGCATCGAGGCGCTCCCACTCGGCCCGGTGGGCGGCGGCGAAAACGTCGGAATCCACGGCTGGAGGGTATCCGCCCGGCTGCCGCGACACCATGGCGCGGCGGACAGGACTTCCGGCGCCCTGCCGCTACCCTGGGCGGCATACGGGCGGAGAAGGAGCGAGCGTGGCCGAGGTCGTGACGGGCGAGGCCGTCGTCCTCGATGTACCATGCGCCCGCTTTCCGAGCAGGCTGCTCGCGCTGATCCTGGACCTGCTGACCCAGGTCGTGCTGCTGTTCCTGATCCTGGGGGCCGTCGGGCTGGTGGGCGTCGCCGCCCGCCTGGACCCGGCGGCAGGCGCGGCAATCTCCCTCACGTCAACGGTCATCGTCATCGTCGGCTATCCGGTGATCTGGGAAACGGCCACCAGGGGGCGCACACCCGGGATGTACGCGCTCGGGCTCCGGGTGGTCGGCGACGATGGCAGCCCGGAGCGGTTCCGTCAGGCTCTGGTCCGCGGGCTCACCTCGGTGGTCGAGATCTGGCTCTTCACCGGGCTGCCCGCGCTGATCGCTTCCCTGATATCCAGCAGGGGCAAGCGCCTCGGTGACCTCTTCGCCGGCACCTTCGTCATCCAGCAGCGCCTGCCCAGCCGCTATTCGACCGTCTACCTCGGCATCCCGCCCGCGCTCGACACCTGGGCACGGTCGCTGGATCTGTCCAGCCTGGACAGCCAGACCGCCGAGACAGCCCGGCGCTACCTGGCCCGCCTCACCGAACTGCGCCCCCACGCACAGGAGTACCTGGGCCGGCAGATCGCCTCAGCCGTCACGGCGCAGGTCAGCCCCCTGCCCCCGCCGGGAGTTCCGGTGCCGGTGTATCTCGGGACCGTGCTGGCCGAACGGCGCAGACGTGATCAATCGCTGTGGCCAATCCCGGCCGGCCAGATCCCCTGGCCCGCAAGCGCCGGCCCGTCCTGGCCGGAACCCCAGGCCCCGTCCTGGCCGGCACCGGCCTCGCCCACACCCGCGCCCGGCCCACCCAGCCCTGAGCCACCCCCGGCCCCGCCCCCGGAGCCCGGAAACGGATTCGTCCCACCCTCCTGAGGTCCTCAGCGAACGGCCCGCCACGAGTTCAGGTACTCCTGCTGGGCCGGGCTGAGCGAGTCGATGCGCCCTCCGAGGGATTCCAGCGTCAGCAACGCCACCTCGGCGTCGATGCCATCCGGGACAGCATGCACTCCGACCGTCAGCCTCTCCTGCGCCCGGGCCAGCCGGGCGAGCACGAGAGCCTGCCCGGCGAAGGCCACATCCATCACTTCGGGCGGGTTGCCCTCAGCCGCGACCAGGTTGACCACCCTGCCTTCGGCGAGCAGGACGATCCGCCGGCCGTCGCTGAGCACGTACTCGTCCGCATGCGGACGGACTTCGCGGGTGATCTTCACGGCCGACCGGGCCAGCCCCCGGACATCGATCTCGACGTCGAAGTGACCGGCGTTGGCGAGTATCGCCCCCTTCCGCAGCAGCGGCAGGTGGGTCGCACCGATCACGTCCCGCGAGCCGGTCGCCGTCACGATGATCTCGGCCAGCCCAGCGGCCTCGTGCATCGGGAGCACCCGGAACCCCTGCAGGACAGCTTCCAGCGCCCGTACCGGGTCGACCTCGGTGACGATGACCTGGGCGCCCAGGCCCCGGGCGCGCTCAGCGATGCCCCGACCACACCCCCCATACCCGGCCACCGCCACGAGGCGGCCGGCCAGCAGCGTATTGGTGGAGCGCATGATGGCGTCCATGACCGACTGACCGGTCCCGCATGTGTTGTCGAACATCCGTTTGGTCGCGGTCGTGTCGGCGGCGACCACCGGGAACGCCAGCGCCCCCGCCTCAGCCATCCGGTGCAGCCGGACCACCCCGGAGGTCGTCGACTCACAGCCGCCAAGGACACCCCCGAGCAGGTCCGGCCGGCGCGAGTGGAGGATCTCCACCAGGTCGCCACCGTCATCGATGACAAGGTCCGGCTGGGTATCCAGGGCGGCGTGGATGTGCCCCGCGTAGGTCTGGGCATCCACCCCGGCGCGGGCGAAGGCCATCACGCCCCCGTCCACCGCCAGTGCAGCCGCCACATCGTCCTGGGTGGACAGGGGGTTGGACGCGGCGAGCGCGACCCGCGCGCCGCCGGCGGTCAGGGCGCGGACCAGGACCGCTGTCTCCGCGGTGACGTTGAGGCAGGCAGCCACAGTGCGGCCGGTGAACGGCAGAGTTTCGGCGAACCGCCCGGTGAGCAGGCTGAGCACCGGCATCCCGCGCCGTGCCCACTCGATCCGGGCCAGGCCCGGGCCGGCGAGCGCGGCGTCAGTGATGTCCATCCGCGCCGATATCAGTACCGGTAGTGATCGGCCTTGTAGGGGCCCTCCACCGGCACCCCCAGGTAAGCGGCTTGGGCCTTGCTGAGTTCGGTGAGGTGGACCCCCAGCGCGCTCAGGTGCAGGCGGGCCACCTTCTCGTCGAGGTGCTTGGGGAGCGTATGAACGCCCACCGGATAGTCCTGTGCCTTGGTGAACAACTCCACCTGCGCGATCACCTGGTTGGTGAAGGAGTTGGACATCACGAAGCTGGGGTGACCGGTCGCGTTCCCCAGATTGAGCAGGCGCCCCTCCGACAGCACGATCACGCTGTGCCCATCGGCGAACCGCCATTCATCCACCTGCGGCTTGATGGTGATCCGGGTGATGCCGGGAATGTGGGCCAGTCCGGCCATGTCGATCTCGTTGTCGAAGTGCCCGATGTTGCCCACGATGGCCTGGTGCTTCATCGCCGCCATGTGCTCCGCGGTGATGACGTCCCGGTTGCCGGTCGCGCTGACGAAGATATCGGCGGTGGACACAACGTCCTCCATGGTCGCCACCTGGAACCCGTCCATCGCTGCCTGCAGCGCGCAGATGGGGTCGATCTCGGTGACGACCACCCGCGCGCCCTGGCCGCGCAGCGAATCCGCGCATCCCTTGCCGACGTCCCCGTAGCCGCAGACGACCGCGACTTTGCCGCCAATGAGCACGTCCGTGGCGCGGTTGATGCCGTCGATGAGCGAATGGCGGCAACCGTACTTGTTGTCGAACTTCGACTTGGTCACCGAGTCGTTCACGTTGATCGCGGGAAACAGCAGCGTCCCTTCACGCGCCCGCTCGTAGAGACGGTGAACACCGGTGGTGGTTTCCTCGGTGACGCCGCCGATCCCCGATCCCATCCGGGTGAACCGGGTGGGGTGAGCGGCCATGCTGGCGCGCAGCAGATCGAGGATGACCGCGAACTCCTCGGGGTCGTCCTGCGAGGCGGAGGGCACCGCCCCCGCGCGTTCATACTCCGCACCCTTGTGCACCAGCAGGGTGGCGTCGCCACCGTCATCGAGGATCAGGTTCGGCCCGTCCTCGCCGGGCCAGGTCAGCGCCTGGTCGGTGCACCACCAGTACTCCCGCAAGGTCTCCCCTTTCCAGGCGAAGACGGGGATGCCCTGGGGATCGGTCGGTGAGCCGGCCGGCCCGACCGCCACGGCGGCCGCCGCGTGGTCCTGGGTGGAGAAGATGTTGCAGCTTGCCCAGCGCACCTGCGCACCAAGCGCGACCAGGGTCTCGATCAGCACAGCCGTCTGCACCGTCATGTGCAGCGAACCGGTGATCCTGGCCCCGCGCAGTGGCTGCTCTCGCGCGTATTCCGCCCGGACCGCCATCAGGCCGGGCATCTCGTGTTCGGCCAGCCTGATCTCGTTGCGGCCGAACTCGGCCAGTGAGAGGTCGGCGACCTTGAACGGGACGGATTCCGCGGGCATCTGCGCTCCTCGTCAGACTGGCCGAGGTCCTCCCCGGCCACGTGGCTGCTCCCCGCCACCCGGACCGGCAGCCGGGTGCGCGGTGACAATGCGACGCTACGGGACGGCCGGGGCGTCCAGCACCCCTGTCTGGCCGTTCTTGACACAGATTTGTTAAGTTAGCGGCTGTGCGCATCACCGAAGCCGCGGGCCGGCTCAGCACCTCGCCACGCATGCTCCGCTACCGGGAGAGCCTGGGCCTGCTGCCGCCGGTCCGGGCACGCGGAAACGGTGCCGCGCCGCTTCACCGGCACTTCGGTGAGGACGATCTGGCCGCGGTGGCCTTGGCGCTCGCCATAGAGAGGCGGTTCGATGTCAGCCCGGCCGCGCTGGCGTTCGGGCTCCGGGTCCTGACCGACCCGGAGGCGCGCGATCGTGTCGCCGAACTCGGCCGGCGGGTCGGCCGCCTGCCGCCGCGGCCCGCCCGCGCCCTGGAATTCGAGAAGGAGCGAGCGCTGCGACTGCTGAGCCTGCACGTGGGCTCCGCCTCGCCCCCCACAGGGTCGTTCCCAGCCGGGGTTAGCGGCCGCCCCGGTCACGGCGCGCCGCCCGGATCGCGGGATCGGTGACGTCGGCGAGCGCGGCACGGTACAGGTCGGGCTCGAGGTAAATGATCTGGGCGCTGGGCACCGCCTGACGGACGCGGCGTTCAGCCGCGTCAATGCCCTCGGCGATGTCCCGCGCCGACTCCAGCGCGGGCACCGCGATCTTCGCGGCGACCAGCAGGCTCTCCGGGCCCAGGTGCAGGGTCCGCAGATGGATCACCCGTTCCACCTCCGGCCCCTGCTCCAGCGCCGCGACGATGGCCCGCTCCACCTCTGGGCTGGCCGACTCACCGATCAGCAGGCTCTTCATCTCCACCGCCAGGACCGCCGCCACGCATCCCAGCAGCACCCCGATGGCCAGCGAGCCCACGCCGTCCCATACCGGCTGCCCCGTGATCACGGTAAGTGCCACCCCGGCGGTGGCAAACGCCAGGCCCGTCAGCGCGGCGACGTCCTCCAGCAGGATCGCTGGGAGTTCTGGGGCCTTGGAACGGCGGATGAAGGCGGGCCAGCCCGCACTTCCCCGGGTCTGGTTCGACTCCCGCACGGCTGTCCGCAGGGAGAAGGCCTCCATGACGATCGCCACGCCGAGCACCAGGAACGCCACCAGCGGCGTTTCGATCGGCTGCGGATGGGTGATCTTGCGGATGCCTTCGTAGATGGAGAACAGCGCCCCCACTGAGAAGAGCACGACCGCGACGAGGAAGGCGTAAAAGTACCGCTCCCGGCCGAATCCAAACGGATGCTGCTCCGTCTGCGCGCGCTGCGACCGGTGCCGGCCGAGCAGCAGCAGGCACTGATTTCCGCTGTCGGCCAGGGAGTGAGCCGATTCCGCCAGCATCGACGCCGACCCGGTCAGGGCGAATGCCACGAACTTGATCGCGGCAATGCCCAGATTCGCCGCCAGCGCGGCGAATACGGCACGCAGTCCACGGCGCGCGGCGCGGCGGGCCGGGCCACCGTTGCCATCCCCCCGCTGACCGGGCGGCTGTGCGGTTCCCTCAGCGGGTCCGTCATCAACGGGAATGGTGTTCTCCTATGCGATCCGCGCCTTCAGGTCCTCGATGGCCGCCACCGGGCCCGGGTCGATGCCCTGGGCTATCGCCAGGTAAACCGTCGTGTAGTCGATCAACTGCACCAGGCTGGCCAGCCGTTCGAGTGGCCGTTCACCTGAGGTGGCCAGCTCACTCACACCGATCCCACGCGACCTCGCGAGCTGTGCGGATTCCTCCCGCCGGCGCGCGACCAGCGGGTGCTCCTGCCCGTCGCGCAGCAGCACCAGCCGGAGCATGGGCACGCCGTCACCCGCAGCGGACGCCTCGTCCGCGCCCGGCCCGCCCTGGCCGGGCGCGGCAGCACCCGGGCCGCCCCCGAAGACGCCGTCGAAGGCCACCACCTGGTTGTGGTTGGCCTCGGGCAGGACGCCATACACCGCCGGATACTTCGCGTTCTCGTTGAGCTGGCAGGCGAAGCGGTAGGCGGCCACCCCCGCCAGTGGCGAGGTGCCCCAGATCATGGGGACGCTGCCGGCCAGATCGAGCGCGAGCGACTTGGCCGGGTTGACGAACGACTCGCTGGATGGCCGGCACAGGTGGGATATCCGTTCGAGTTCGGCCGCGGCCGCCTCATAGGCATCCTCGCCCATATCCAGGACGCCCAGCCGGCTGGCGACGACCACCAGCGGAATGGCCAGGCCCCACAGGGTGGAACGCGGCATGCCCGCCGAGGTGACCGGGATGAACGGCGCGCTGGCCTGCTCGGCGAGCGTGGCCAGCGGCGATCCCGCACCCCCGACGCAGATCAGCCCGGCATCGCGGCGCACGGCGTCACTCGCCGCCGACAGCGTCTCCTGTGTCGCGCCGGAACAGGAGACGGCGATCACCAGATCCGCGCCCCCGATCCAGCCGGGAAGCTGATAGTCGTGCACCGCCAGGACCTGGACGGGGCTGCCGGTGCCGCAGACCGCCGCCAGCACATCGCCAGCGACGCCGGAGCCGCCCATCCCGGTGACCACAATGGCACGCGGGCGCCCCCCGTCCAGCGCGGCGCCGATCTCGGCTTCCGCCACCGCACGCACGGCCATGCGAACCTGCGCCGCCGAGGATGCCACCTGGCGGAGCATGTCGCTGGGGTCAGCGGCAGCGAGCAGAGCCGGATCGTCGAGACGTGCAGCGGCCGTCAACGTCATGAGGTGGCCCCCGGCCGACGGGCTTCTTCAAGCAGCAGGACCGGGATGTCGTCCCGGACCGGGTACGCGAGCCCGCAGGACTGCCCGGTGCAGATCAGCTCGCTGGCTTCCTCATCGGCTCGCAGCGGGGCACGGCAGGCGGGGCACACCAGGATCTCCATCAGCCAGTCGTCGATGTTCACGGCCTCTCCCAGCTACGGTCGGCGAACTGTGGCCCAGCGCACGGGCCGCCATGCGGACTTCGAGCCTACCGGCCAGTGCCAGCCTGCTGACGGCGCTGCCGCGGCCACCCGCGCAAGCGCAGCCCGGCTCCGGGCGGGCGGTCAGCGGCGGCTCGGTCAGCGGCGGCCTTCGGGCGGAGCTGAGCGGAGCACCCGCAAATGCCCCCGGCGGCCCACTTCTACGCCCTGGCCGACCGGTTCGGTGTCCGTGCCCGGCAGTGCAGCCTCCCTGACCGCGTTCGCCAGCGCCTCCAGGTCGTCGCTGTCGCGGGAAACCTGGTCGGTGGATTCGGAGGGCAGCCTGACGACCTCCCAGCCGCGGGGGACGGTGAGCCGGGAGGCGTGGCCAGCGCACAGGTCGTAGCAGTGAGGTTCGACGTAGGCCGCGAGTGGCCCAAGTACGGCCGTCGAGTCACGGTAGACGTAGGTGAGTGTGTACACGGCAGGGTGCTTGCAGGCGGGACGGGAGCAGCGCCGGGACATCAGCGGCTCGCCTCGCCCAGGGCGCGGATCCGGCGTATCACCACGGCCCGGGCGGACCGGGGCGGACAGCCTGGACCGGGACCACGTGCATCGCTCACAAGCGCAGACCGTACCGATCGGAAGCGATAAGCGCCATCACCCAGACCCACTTGCCGATCGTGTCTTGGCTCACCGTCGGCGGACCCGGCTACGCTCTGGAATTGTGCGGAACACGGAGGGGAACGGCCAGCCCGGGCCGGCGCAGGTCAGAAGACGGGACCGGCATGGCCGTGGTGTCCGTGGTGTACTCATCCCACCGGGCCTGCCCGCGTACCGGACACGTGCCGAGCAGTTCGACGACCTGGTCCTGCAAGCCGTCGCGCGGCTGGAACCCCGCTGGGAGGCTCACCTGGCCAGCGTCGAGTTCGCGGTGGAGGAGATCCCGCCGGAGCCGGCGGACAGTTCGGATGGTGTGCCCCTGGCGCGGGTTGAGCCAGGATCGCCGGAAGGTGGCGACGACCGGTCAGCCGGCACTGCGCCAGCCGGGGCCGGCCCGGCCCGCACCCCGCGCATCGTCGTGTACCGAAGGCCGCTGATTGCCCGTGCCGATGGCGAGGACGAGATCGCTGACCTGGTTTTCGATGTGATCGTCGAGGAATTCGCGCGCCTGCTCGGAATCGATCCGCACGACGTCGATCCCGGGTACACGCCAGAGGACTGATCTGAGGGCCGGGCTCTGAGCACCAGGTCAGTCAGCGGCCGGCACCGATGAAGGCAGACCGGACGACCGGCAGGCGCACCATCACCAGCGAACTCTCCACCGTCAGCAGCGATTGCAGGGCCGCGCCTCTCCTGGTGCCCATCATGACCCGGCTCGCATACAGCGGACCCGATCCCGGCAGCGGCGTGAGCACGACGGAGAACGGGGCGCCACGGGCCAGCCCGGTGACGCGCCCGAGCGGGACGACCAGCGTGTGGCCGGCCGCTATTTGAACGACCTTGCTAAGGCCGGACCCACCCGATGCGCCGCGCCACACCCGCACGCTCACGGCGCGGCCCGGCGCGGACAGGACCAGTTGGGACACGGTGCCTCCACCATCACGGTTGACGGCGATGACCCCCTGCTGCTGGACGGGCCATGTGGCAGGGGCGACCAGCCCGGCAGCCCCCCGCGCGGTCAGCGGTACCAGCGCCGAAGCGGTGACCGGCACGTTCGAGGACAGCTTCAGCGCCGCCGGGGTGCCAGCGAGCGAAGTCAGGGTGATGTCCACGGCCGAGCCACCCGGGATGTCGAGGGCGCCGCCCGCCGTCGGCACGTAGGAACCCCGGCTGGTGACCGCTGTCAGCCGCAGCCGCGCGTCCTGGGTACCGGGGACGGTCACGAACAACTGCCGGGCGCCGGATGTCCCGGGCAGGCCCGGAACCACGACATGTGCGGCCGGCGCCTGGGCGGGGGGCAGCCAGCTGCCCACCGTGGCACGGCCGCTGATCTCCTCCAGCGCGGCCGCCACCTGGCCGACGCTGGTATGCACGTGGAGCGCGATAACCCGGGTCCCGTGCAGGACACCGCTGAGCGACTGCACCACCATGCTGTGGGGTGCCACAGCGATGCCGGAGTCCGGTGATCCCTGGTATGGCCCGGCGTCGGTGGCCATCTGGACCGAGACATCGGCCGCCTGGTCGCCGGGGTTCATCAGGAAGAGCTCGATGCGGCCAGCGGCATGCTGGCCGGGCCCTACGAACCAGAAGTCCGTGCCCGGCGCGGTGCACCGGGCCGTCGGCAGCGTCCCCGCGAGCTGTTCCGCCTCCAGGCCACGGGCCATCGCGCCGCTCGCCTGGATCTGGGCACCGGCGGCGCTGGACACAGCGGGTGCGGGCGCCGCGCTGGCGGACGGGGATGGTGTCGGCGAGGGGGATGGCGTGGATCCCCGGTGAGCGGCCGGAGCGTGCGTGCGGGACGCGCGCGGCGTGGGGACCGGTTTGACGGGTATCAGCGACAGCCGGGCGGGCGAGGTCACGGTGCCGAGCGGGCTGGCAGGCTCGCCAAGGCGGCTCACCACAGCCCGGCCTGCCCCGGCCGACCCCGGGCCCGCCATGACGGCCACCCCGCCGCCGGCCGCGGCCCCGGGGGACGCACAGGCCAGGACGGCGGAGGTAACCGCCAGGCTGTGCGGCTGCCGGGATTGCGCGCCAACGGCACGTGGGTGGATGAACGCCACCAGCGCGTAGACGCCCCCCAGCACGAGGGCTGCCACGGCAACCGACAGAACGCGGGTCATCGCCAGGTGTCTCACCAGTCCGACTCTCCCCGGACATCCGGCGGGTCCTGGTCCCAGCCGAGTTCTTCACCGTCAGCCGCGCGATAGTCGGGCAGCGGCCGCCGGGGGCGGCCGGACCGCGGCGGGGGGGGCGGCAAGGGCGGCAGCACGGAGTCGTCCGCGGGCACCCTGCTGCGGGGCAGGGCACGGCCATCCGGGACCGGCCTTCCCCGTCCTCCCGGCCCCCGGTCCGGGACGTGGGTATGCCGCCCGGCCCGGTCATCATGATCAGGTGAGCCGCCGCGTTCGCGTCCGTACCCTGGCGGTGCGTCCCAGCCGGCAGGTGGTCCGCCGGGCCGGTCATCCCAGCCGGCAGGTGGCCCGCCGGGCGCCGGCCTGCTCGAGCCCCGGTCCCCCGGCCGCCAGCCAGGACCGTCACCGCGGCCCGGCTCGCCTGGAGGTCCCATCAGCCGGTCCCGTCCAGTGCCGGCGTCAGCCCTGGACGGCCGGGGACCACGTGCGGCGGGCAGCGGCCCACTGTCCCGGTCATCGCGCGGATCCACCCCACGCCCATCGCGGCGGCCCAAGCCCCGGGCCTCACCCGGATCCACCCCACGCGGATCCACCCCACGCCTATCGCCGCCGTCCACGCCCCGCCCGCTGCGCCTCGCCGGGGCAGGCCCATCGGGCACATCAGCCCCCGGGCCGCCACGGCGGCGCGCCCCGGCCTCACCTCGCTCCGGCACATCGGCCCGGCGGTCACGCCGTCCCGCGAACAGGCCACGGCGAGAGCGTGAGCCGGTGGCCGCGCCCCGGGCGTGCCCGCTGGCCCGCGATCCGGCGGCGCGGCGCGGGGCCGACGCAGCTTCCGCACGTGCCGGGCTGATCCGCGGGCTCGTGTGAGCGTCGGGGGCGCCATCCCCACGGCGGGGAGCCGGCCGGTGGTCATCCTCCTCGCGCGCCCCGGCGGCACCGGCCGGAGCGAGGCCAGCCCTGCCGGGCGGGGCCACCGCCGCCGCCGCAAGCGCCGGAACCTGGGAATGGCGGCCTTCATGGACACCCCGTTCCGGCCCTTCCTCGCTTTCACGGGCAGATTCCACGGTCCGCCCGTGGCGCGCGGCCGCGGCTTCCTCATCCGCCTCCCCCGCGACTCGCGCACCCGGCAACGCCAGGGCGGCCACGGCCAGGACGGCGAGGAGTTCGAGTCCGACAGCCAGGTCCCGGATCAGCCCACTGCGGCCGATCGTGAGCGTCCCGCCGCCGGGCGGCAGCCGGAATCCCTGCTCCCAGCCATTCACGGGGGCCGCCAGCGGGGTGAGGGGCCGGCCGTTGACTGACGCACTCCAGCCACCGGCCGGCTCGGCCAGCAGCAACGTGCCACCGGACGCGGGCACAGCGGCCCCGGTCACACCGATGGTGCCGGAGTCGACCGGTACCACCTTGCCATCTGGTTCCACGACGGTCACCTGCGCGACGGTGTCCATCACTTCCCACAGTTCGAATGTCGCGGTCTTGCTGACCAACCGCAGACCGGGCACGCTGTCCAGCAGTCCCCCCAGGCGCGCGCTCACGGGCGCGGGCATCAGCACGTACCCGATGCCGAAGCTGGCCAGCACTCGTCCCTGGTCGCCGGTCTGTCCTCCCGCCGGGGCGGTCAGGCGGGCGACAGCCACGCCGAGCGCGTGCTGGGCAGCCGGCGGACTGGCCTCCTCGGGTGCGCCGATCGGCGGATCGCTGGCCCGCAGCACTGAGTAGTCCACCAGTCCAGGTGCGGTCTGCCTGAGCACCAGCGTGCGCAACCGCAGCCCGTTCCCGGATGAGAGCGTGACGATCTCCGGCAACACCTGGCCACCTGACGGCCCGACCGGCCCACGGACGCCGGTGACCACCCAGGACGCAGCCGCCAGCGCGGGGGCGGAGCAGGCCACCACTGCCATCAGCAGGCCGGCCAGGCCGGCGGGCCGGCGCCAGCGTCCCGAGCCCAGCAGCCGGGGCAGCGAATCTCCGGCCACCGCGGCGGCCAGCACCAGGCCCGCTCCCGCCAGCGCCAGGGCAGCCCCGGGCCAGGCCGGGATGGCTGTGCCCCCATCGGCGGGACGCAGCAGCACTCTGCTGGCCCCACCGGCCGCCGCCAGCCCGATCAGCGCGGCACCCCAGCCCGCCAGCACGGGCCTGCGCCGCGACCCCACCAGCAGGGCCACGATCGCGGCGAACGCCAGGCCACCGGTCACCCAGAACGGCGGCAAGCCGGGGCCGCCCGGCGAGAGCAACAGCAGCGACCTGGCAGGCAGTACCCGCTGGGACAGCCCGTCCGCGTTGATCCCGGCCTGCAGCAGGAACGCCGACGGGTGGGTCAGCAAGCCCGCGCTCCAGGGGAGCAGCACCAGCATGGGAACGGCCACCACGATGCCGGCGTTCAGCAGGCTGCCCGGCCGCCGTCTGCCGAAGGCGACCCATCCGGCCACCACCACGACCACCACGAGCAACCACACCAGCGGCACGAAGGCAGCGCCGACCGTGATGATCAGGGCGCTCGCCCAAGCCGCGCGGCGGGCGCGCCGCCTCGGCCGCGTGACGGTCCCGGCCAGCGATACCCCGGCCAGGGGCAGCAGTACCAGCACCACCGCCGTGCCGAGCCGACCCGCCGCCACCGCACCCATCCCAACCGGCAGCAGTGCATAGGCCAACGCCGCCCAGACCCGGGCGGGGACGAATGACGTGATCCTGCGGGTGGCCAGGTAGGCAGTCAGGCCGGCGAGCGGCACGCAGCCGATGACGATCACGTCGACGGCGAGCCAGGGCTTGCCACCGAGCACCGTCGCGAGCGCAGCCAGTACCGCGAGGTAGGGCGGCGCGCTGGCACTGGACCCGATGCCGACCGGGTGAAATGCCTGCAGGTACTCCCGCCACAGATCGCTGGCGCCGCCCCAGGCCGGCACCAGCGCGCCACCAGCCAGCGGCGTGGCGGCCAGCAGTGAGCGCTCAGCGACCAGGCTGATGAGAGTCAGCGCTATGAAGGTCAGGACTCCCGGGTTGGTGAGCAGTCGCTGCACCACGCCGGAATCGACTAGCAGCGAGTCATCCTCGGACGGATCGTCAGTGGCGTGGTGGCTGCCGACCATCTCGCCCTGGTGCGACCTGGACAACGCCACCGAGGCGTACTCGGCGAGCCGGCGCAGCGACCGGCCGGGTGGAAGGTCCGGCCGCAGGCGGCTGTAGGCGGCCCGCCGGCCGTGGGCACGTCTGCGCCGCACCGCCATGAGCCGGAGCGGGGAGCCTGCGACCGCGAGGTACGCCGACACCTCATCGAGCGCCGCGCGGGGACGTTTGGCGACCAGGAAGAACGCCGTGCGCAGCAGCGAGAGGACGAGATTGGCGGCCAGTGCCCTCAGCATGGGAACCAATGGCAGGTTGCCGGACAGCACGAGCAGGCCGTTTCGGCGGTCCTGCCGCGCGCGGCGGGGTGCGGCCGACGCCCGGCGCCTGTTCCTGGTGACAGCCTCGGCGTGGTAGACGATGGCATCGGTGATGACGCGGACCCGGTAGTCGGCCCCGATCACCCGCCAGCAGAAGTCGATGTCCTCCCGGTACAGGCGCATTCCCGGGTCGAATCCGCCCACCCGCTCCCAGACGTCGCGGCGGACGAGCATCCCGGCACTGCCGACCGCGACCACGTCCCGGTCGCCATCGTGCTGGCCGTGGTCCACCTCTCGTGGCTCGATGCCCGTCACCCGGCGGCCGGCCCGGTCGATGGTGAACCCAGCTTCGAGCAGGACTCGACGGTCGGTGAAGTCCATCACCTTCGGCCCGGCGACAGCCACCGCCGGCGCCTGGGAGACACCGGCCAGCAGCCTCTCCAGTGCATCGGTCTCGGGTTCGCAGTCGTCGTGCAACAGCCACAGCCACTCCACCTGCTCGACGGCGGTGCTGCCGACAGGGGGGACGTGGGAACTGGCGGCACGGTGTCGCAGTGCCTGGTGAATCGCCGCCGCATACCCCGTGGTGCGGTCCATGCCGAAGACCACTCCCCGGCCGAACGCCTCCGCGAGCATGGCCCCGCTGCGGTCCCGGGAACCGGTGTCAACGGCGACCACCCGGTCCAGTGGCCTTGTCTGGTTCCGCACCGCGCGGGCGACGTGCGGAATCCACGCGGCACCGTCATG
>DAHUZQ010000233.1 GCA_027306495.1 Actinomycetota bacterium
GATCTTGATGACCCGGGCGCCGAGGTCGGCGAGTTGCCGGCTGGCGAACGGCGCCGCCACGGCCTGCTCCAGCGTCACCACCAGCACGCCATCCAGTGGGCGGGAGCCCGGCGGGGCGGCGGGCGATGGCGAGGGCACGTCTCCCATCATCGGCGAGGGCACGCCGCGCGGGTAGCGAGATGGTGGTCACACCGGCCGGGGGGCCACCGGTGGGGGGCCGGCGGTGGGGGGCCGGCGGTGGGGGGCCGGCGGAGTCAGGTGCGAGGCAGCCGGCGGGCGGGCATGCCAGGGTGGCTGCAAGCGTCACCCGTTCGCCGAACCGAAGGGAGCCAGCCATGGCAGCTCCGGAGATCGCCGACCTGTCCGACGACGAACGCCAGATCGTCGCCGTCGTGCACGACTGGGTCGAAGACAGCGTCCGGCCGGGGGCACGCCGGACCGAACAGTCCGGCGCCTACCCGGGCGAGATGATCGACGCCATGAAGCGCCTCGGCGTGTTCGGGCTGGTGATCGGGGAAGACCACGGCGGGTCGGGAGTGTCCACCGCCTGCTATGCGCTGGTGACCGAGGAACTGGCCCGCGGGTGGATGAGCCTGGCCGGGGCGGTGGGCAGCCACAGCGTGGTGGCCCGGCTGATCGCGCGGTTCGGCACCCGGGCACAGCAGCGGGCGTGGCTGCCGCGCATGGCCACCGGCGAGGTCCGGGCGGCGATGGCCCTCACCGAGCCGTCGGGCGGCTCGGACCTGCAGGCGATCCGCACCCGCGCCACCCCCTCAGCCGACGGGTACCGGATCGACGGCGCGAAGACCTGGATCACCAACGCCCGGGCGGCCGGTATCACCGCGGTGCTGTGCAAGACCGATCCGCAGGCGTCCCCGCCCAGCCGGGGGATCAGCATCATGCTCGCCACGCCCGGGCCGGGCTTCACCATCTCCCGCGACCTGCCCAAACTCGGGTACAAGGGGGTGGAGAGCTGCGAACTGAGCTTCGACGGATACCGCTGCGGCGCGGACGCGCTGCTCGGTGACCAGGAGGGCATGGGCTTCGGGCAGATGATGGACGGACTCGAACTCGGCCGCATCCAGGTCGCGGCCCGGGCTGTTGGGGTGGCACGCGCCGCTCTGGAAGATTCACTGCGGTACGCGCAGCAGCGTGAGACCTTCGGCAAGCCGATCTGGCAGCACCAGGCGGTCGGTCACCGGATCGCCGACATGGCCACCGAGGTGGACGCGGCCCGGCTGCTCACCACCCGGGCCGCCACCGCGCTGGACACCGGGCGGCGCAGCGACCTGGAGGCGGGGATGGCCAAGCTGTTCGCTTCGGAGATGTGCCTGCGGGTCACCGCCGAGGCCATCAAAGTGCATGGTGGCTACGGCTACTCCACTGAGTTCGACATCGAGCGCTACTACCGGGACGCCCCGCTGATGGCCGTGGGCGAGGGCACCAACGACATCCAGCGCGCTGTCATCATCCGCCAGTTGGTGGGCCGCACCCCCCGGTGAAGCCACCCAGTCCACCGGATGAGCCTGGCTGGCAGCCCCTCCCCGCCGGGCTGCGGCCGATGCTCGCACGCGCCGGCGACCTGCCACCCGACGACGGGACCTGGGCGCTGGAGATGAAGTGGGACGGGCTGCGCGCGCTCACCTACCTCGAGTCGGGCCGGCTGCGCCTGGTCTCACGCCGTGGGCAGGACATCACTCCCGGCTATCCGGAACTGGCGGCTCTGGCGCAGGCCCTGGCCGGCCACCAGGTCCTGCTGGACGGCGAGATCGTCGTGCTGACCGGCGGCTGGCCCGACTTCGAGTCTGTCCAGCGGCGCATGAACGCCGCTTCGGCGGTGGCCGCGGCCCGGCTCGCGGTCAGCCTGCCGGTCACCTACCTCGCCTTCGACGTGCTCCACCTGGATGGGCGGCCGCTGCTCGCCCTCCCGTACGCCCGGCGCCGTGCCCTGCTCGAGGACCTGCGCATCGACGGCGCACGCTGGCAGACGCCACCGTCGTTCACTGACGTTCCCGCCGCCGACGTGCAGGAAGTGTCCCTGCGGCACGGCCTGGAAGGGGTGATGGCCAAGCGGCTGCACTCCCGGTACGAGCCGGGACTGCGCAGCGGCAACTGGCGCAAGATCAAGAACCAGCGTCACCAGGAGGTGGTGATCGGCGGGTGGCATCCCGGTGAGGGTGGGCGGGCTGGCCAGATCGGCTCGCTGCTGGTGGGGGTGCACGAGCCGGGTGGGCTCGGCTACGCCGGGCACGTCGGAACGGGATTCAGCCAGCAGACGCTGGACATGCTGAGCGGGCGGCTCGCCCCGCTGCGGCGGGGCGAGCCGCCCTTCACCACGCCGGTCCCGCCGGCTCACGCCCGCAAGGCCATCTGGGTGGAGCCTGTGGTGGTCATCGAGGTGGTCTTCGCCGGCTGGACCAGGGCCGGGCGGCTGCGGGCACCCTCCTACCGGGGGCTCCGCACCGACAAGGACCCGGCCCAGGTGACCCGCGAGCCGTCAGCGGGAGCCTGAGGACCGCTCAGCGGCGGCTGGCGCCGGCTTGCCTGCGGGCTCAGGCAGCCAGCCGTTCCCGGCCGTGCGGGGCGCTCCAGTCGACGGCGGGTCCGGCGGGGATGATCCGGTAGGGGTTCAGCCGCAGGTGGGTGCCGTAGTAGTGGCTCTTGATGTGGCCGAAATCGGTCGTGCCGCCAAAGGCCGGCTGCTGATACAGGTCGCGCGCGTACGGCCAGAGGTTCGGGTAGTCCACCAGCCGCCGGATGTTGGCCTTGAAATGCGTGACGTACACGGCGTCGAATCGCACCAGCGTCACCCACAGCCGGACGTCGGATTCGGTGAGCTGATCCCCGAACAGGTAGCGGCGGGCCGCAAGCCGGTCATCGAGTTCGCCCAGAGCCGAGAACAGGCTCGCTACCGCCTCGTCGTAGGCGGCCTGAGTGGTGGCGAAGCCACACTTGTAGACGCCGTTGTTGACCGCCTCATAGACCCGTTCGTTGAGGGCGTCGATCTGCGGGCGCAGCGCCGCGGGATAGAGGTCGACGGCGGGATCGGCCCAGCGGGTGAACTGCGTCTCCAGGTCTACGGTGATATCCGGGAAGTTGTTGCTCACGATCCGGCCGCTCTGCCGGTCCCACAGCAGCGGGACCGAGACGTGCCCGTCGTAGCCGGGCTCGGTGGCCTCGTACGCCTGGCTGAGCAGGGTAAAGCCGTTCACCGGGTCGGGCGAGTATCCGGGCCCCTCCCGGAACGCCCATCCCCGGCCGTCCCGGATCGGGTCCACCACCGACAAGGACACGACCTCCGTCAGCCCGAGCAGTTCCCGGACGATGACCGACCGGTGCGCCCATGGGCACGCCAGCGACACGTACAGGTGGTAACGGCCGGCCTGCGCCGGGAACCCGGTGGACCCGTCCGCGCTGATCCGGCCCTGGAACGGGTACCGGGGGCGGACGAATTCAGCCGCGCGGGGCGCCCTGGGGCTGTACTCGCCAAAGGTCCCGAAGTCGACCGGGCTGGCAACCGATCCGGTCACGGTCATCGCAAACGCCCCTTCCCACCCGGCGCGGGTCATCGCCACAAGGCCGCCGGATGCCAGATCGCTCCCAGGCTAGATCATTCGACCTGCTTCAGGCTGGGCTGGACAGGCACCTGGCCGGTGTGCCGGTACTCGGTGAGATCCGCCGACGCCGGCAGCACCGTGTCGTCCACGGCAAAGGTTAGGCGGTTCACCACCTCGATCACGCCGTCCACCGACCCGGCCAGCCGCACCGCCATCGGGATCATGCTTGCCTTCTCCACCTCCCCGGTGAGTGTCACCACGCCTTCACTCACCTCGGCCCGCGCGAGTGCCTGGTTCGTCCCCAGTGCGGCACCGAACACCTCGGCCGTGATCTCGCCGGCGATCTGCCCGTCCGAACGCAGGAAGACCCGCAGCAGGTCAGGCCGGCTGGCGATGCCCACCAGCCGCCCATCCTTCGTGACCACGGGCAGGCGCTTGATGTGATGCGCGTCGATGAGCCGCGCGGCCTCCACCACGCTCGCCTCCGGCCCGATCGTGACCGCCGGCGACGTCATGACCTCCCGCGCCTTCAGCCCCGCTGCCTTATCCCGCAACGCCCGCCGGTGCCACCAGTGCAGCGCGGGCGCGCCGGGATCCTGCTGGAGTTCCTCCTTGGTGAGCAGATCCGACTCCGAGACGATGCCGACAACCCGGCCCCCGGTGTCCACCACCGGGAGTGCGCTCACATGCCGGCCCACCAGCAGCCCGGCGACCTGCTTGAATGGCGTGTCCTCGCGAGCACAGATGACGGTGGTGGTCATCACCTCGCCCACACTTCGGTGAGTCATTGCTTTCACCCCCGCTGGCGATGGCCGCCCTGCTGAGCCCATGGACGGCCCGCTGATTCACTGCCAGCCTAGGGCTGGCCAGCGGGCCGGCCCCAGGGCCGACCGTCCCACGGGGCAGGGTCCCCCGGCCGCCCGCGTGACAACGTCCCCGGCCACCGGCCCATCGGCTGAGCGTTATACCGAGGCTGTGCCGATCAGGCCGTTGCGGGTCACCAGCGCGGCCAGGCCGACCTCGGACAGGTGGCCGGTGCCGGCCGGGCGCAGCGGCAGCACCATGTACCGGCTCTCGGCGCTCGCATCCCAGACAGCGATCTGAGTGCCCTCCGGCAGGGTGAGGCCGAATTCGGACAGCACCGTGGCCGGCTCTCGCACGGCGCGGGACCGGTAGGCCAGGCTCTTGTACCAACTGGGCGATGGGCCCAGCAGCGACACCGGGTAACACGAGCAGAGGGTGCAGACGATCAGGTTGTGCAGCCCCGGTTCGTTCGCGACGACGGCCAGCCGGTAGGAGAGCCCGTCCGCCCCACCGAAGCCGAACTCGGCGGCCGCGGCGTTCCCATCGGCGAGCAACCGCTGCCGGTACGCCGGGTCCGCCCAGGCGCGCGCGACCATCCGCGCTCCGTTGACGGGAGAGGCGTCAGCGTAAAGGCGGGAGAGCACGCCGTCCAGATCAGCGTCGGTCACCAGGCCGGCACCGGTGACCCGTTCCTCTAGCTGGCGGACCCGCACAGCGATGGGCACGTCCTGGTGGTGCTCGCTCATCAGCGCCTCTCCTCCAGATAGGACTCCCACAGGGCGAGCGTGACGGTGTGCGCACCCTCGCCCCACAGGTCAAAGGCACGGAACCGCACCGCGTAAACGGCCTCCACGCGAGGTGGGACGACGCCGCGTGCCCGGTCGTCCGGCAGCGGCCACCGGCCCTCGCAGTGCAGGATCTGCCCGACGTGACCACGCGCGTAGCGGGGCAAGCGGGTGTGGTGCGCCGGGTCGCCGGCCCGGGCGCGGACCCATGTCCCGTTTGCCAGGGTCATATCAGCCCCTTGGCGGTGAGCAGGTTTTCCATCGCGGCCAGCCAGCGCTCGTAGTACGACTGGCTGAGGTACTGCTGCACAGGCAGGCTCTCGATCGCGTCGCGGAACTCATCGGTATTGAAGTGCCCCCTGGACCGCAGCGCGCCGCTCAGCGCATAGACGCGCGCCTGCCAGTCAGCATGGAAGGGCAGGCCGTCGTCGTCCAGCGGGACCGGCCCGAAGCCCGACTGGCCACCCACATCGTGAACCCTGCTCATGTGTCTCCTCCGCTGCGCTAACTTCAGCATCTCCCGCGCAGAGCCCGCACGGAAGTGCAACCGTGCCGGCGGCGCCCGCCATCGTGACCGGGCCGCCCACGGCGACGCAGTCGCGGCGGGCCGGGCCTGCGCCGGCCCGAGCGCGGCAGCGGGCGCTGGCCGTATCGTGAGCCCGTGACGGCCGTATCACAGACAGCACCCACCGCGGGCACACCCCGCCCGGCGCCCGGAGCCCAGCCGCGTCACCTGATCGTGACGGTCTACGGACTGTACTCGCGCGCCGAAGGCGGCTGGATGTCGGTCGCCTCGCTCATCGGGCTGCTCGCGGACCTGGGCGTGGACGAGCCAGCCGTGCGTTCCTCGATCTCACGGCTCAAGCGCAGGCAGATATTGCACGCGAGCCGACGCGGCGGCGCCGCTGGCTATGAGCTGTCCGACAGCGCCCGCGCCATCCTCCGGGAAGGAGATCACCGGATCTTCCGGCGAGAACGGGCAGCACTCACCGACGGCTGGCTGCTGGCGGTCTTCTCGGTCCCCGAGGCGGAACGTCACAAGCGCCATCTGCTGCGCACCGCCCTGACCCGCCTCGGTTTCGGCACCGCCGCCCCCGGCGTCTGGCTCGCACCGGCGCACCTGGCCGCATCGGCCACCGACATGCTCCGGCGGCTCGGGCTGAGCGAGTACGCGGACCTGTTCCGCGCCGACCACATGGCGTTCGGTGACCTGGCCGAAAAGGTGCGCCAATGGTGGGATCTCGACCAGATCGAACGCCTGTACCGGGACTTCGCCGACACCCACGGCCCGGTGCTGACACACTGGCCCGCGCCGCAGGCCGGCCCGGGCGCGCGCCGCCAGGCATTCGCCGACTATGTGCGTGTCCTGACCGACTGGCGCAGGCTTCCCTACCTGGACCCGGGTTTGCCGGCCGAACTGTTGCCCGACGATTGGATCGGGATCACCGCAGCCGAGGTGTTCTTCACATTGCAGTCGCGGCTGGAAGCCGCCGCGCGCGCCCACGTGGCGGAGGCGATCGGCGAAGCGACTGCCGGTCCCGGGCCTCATGGACGCTTCATGAACCTCAAATAGAACCCCACGAACACCAGGACAACTCCGACGTTCACGATCAGGCGCTCCCAGAACTGGTGCCTGAAGACCAGGATGTCCAAGCCGACTATGACGGCTACCATCGCGAGCACGTACAGCACGCTGACTGCCGATTTCCCCATCGTTTCGTTCTACTCTGTGCGCTGGTGCGCGACAAGGGCGGCAAGTCTCCTATGGGTCAGTGGTGATCGCGATGCCCTGCACCTCGATGAGCGCATCGGCGTCCCACAATCGGCTGACCTCGACGGCAGCCATGGCCGGGTACTCCCGGCCCACGAGCCTGCGCCAGACCGCGCCCACGTCGCGCGCATGCGCGCGGTAGTCCTCCATGTCACTGACATAGATCGTCAGGCTCATCAGGTCGGCGGGCCGTCCGCCCGCCGCGCCCAGCGCGGTCAGCAGGTTGCCCAGGGCGCGCTCGAACTGCGCGACCACGCCGTCACCGACGACGCGCCCGGCTGGGCCGATCGCGGTCTGCCCGGCAAGGAAGATGGTCCGCCCGCCGGTGGCGGCAATGGCGTGCGTGAAGCCGGACGGCGGCGCGAGTGCCTCCGGGTTGATCCGCTGGGTGCTCACCCGAACGGGATATCACGCCGCGACCGGCCACGTCATATAGCGCAATCTTGACGGTCGTGGAGCATGCTGCATAGCGTGGTCATGTCCGCCGGCGGAAGGAGCGGTGAGTGCGCATCGCGGTCATCGGCGGCGGGCCCGGCGGTCTGTATTTCTCCGCACTCGCCAAGCAACTCGGCCCTCGCCATGAGGTCGACCTTTTCGAGCGGAACGCACCCGAGGACACCTTCGGCTTCGGTGTCGTGCTTTCCGACGAGACCTTGGGAGGCATCGAACACGCCGATCCGGTGATCTTCGCGGCGATGGAGCGGGAGTTCGCCCGCTGGGACGACATCGACGTCCACTTCCGCGGCACTGTGCTCACCTCGGGCGGCCACGGGTTCGCCGCCATGAGCCGTCACCGCCTGCTGGCCATCCTCCAGCACCGCTGCGCCGCACTCGGCGTGCGGATGAACTTCGCGACGCCCGCCCCCGACGCGGCGGATCTTTCGGACCGCTATGACCTGGTGGTCGCGGCGGACGGGGCGAACTCGCAGACCCGCCGCCGGTTCGCTGGCACGTTCCGGCCGAGCGAAGACGTCCGCCGGTGTGCCTATATCTGGCTCGGGACCGACCTGGTGTTCGACGCGTTCAAGTTCCATATCCTCGACACGCCCTGGGGCGTCATGCAGGTCCATGGCTACCCCTACAGCGCGAGCGCGAGCACCTTCATCCTGGAGGCGGGCGAGGACGCCTGGCAGCGGGCCGGATTCGGCCGGCTGGCCCGGGCAGCCGCGGGCCAGCCACCTGGTCACAGCGACGAGGCGGCCATCGAGCGGATCGCGCACCTGTGCGCCGGCGTGCTGCGCGGCCACAAGATCATGGGCAACAACTCCCGCTGGGTGCGGTTCGCCACCGTCCGCTGCGCGACCTGGCGGCACGCCAACATCGTGCTGCTCGGGGATGCCGCGCACACCGCGCACTTCTCCATCGGATCGGGGACCAAGCTGGCGATGGAGGACGCGCTGGCACTGGCCGCCTGCCTGCACGAGCAGCCCGGCACCGCCGCGGCACTGGCCGCCTACGAGGCTGAGCGCACGGCCGTAGTCGCCTCGACACAGCGGGCCGCTCAGGCCAGCCTCGAATGGTTCGAGAACATCGCGCAGTACACCTGGCAGGACCCGGTCCAGTTCGCCTTCAACATCATGACCCGCAGCCGCCGGGTCACCTACGACAACCTGCGGCTGCGCGACCCCGAGTTCGTCGCGGGAGTGGATGAGTGGTTCGCCCGCTCGCGGGCCGGGGGCGCCGGCACCCCCATT
>DAHUZQ010000234.1 GCA_027306495.1 Actinomycetota bacterium
GAAGCCGCTCCCCCTGCCCTTCCGCCGCAGGCGCCACCGCCTCCGCCTCCGCCCCAGGCGCCACCACCTCCGGGTGCTGGCCCCACCGCTGCGGCTCCCGCCCCCCCGGCAGCTCCCGCTGCCCCGGCGACTGCTCCTCCTTCTCCCCCCGCCGCCCCCGCGACGATCGGTGGGGAAGGGCCGTACGTGACCCCACTGGTCCGCAAACTGGCCGCCGACCACGGTGTGGATCTGGCCGCCGTGCCAGGCACCGGCGTCGGCGGCCGAATCCGCAAGCAGGACGTGATCGAGACCGCACGCCTCATGCGGGAAGCCGCCGCCGCGACGGCGGTCACCGAGCAGGCCGCCCCCACGCCTGCGCCCACCGCACCGCCAGCGCCCCCGCGCGGAGTGGTCCCGTCGACGCTGCGTGGCACCAGCGAGAAGATGTCCCGCGCCCGGCAGCTGATCGCCCGCCGCATGGTGGAGTCCCTGCAAACCTCCGCACAGCTCACCACCGTGGTCGAAGCCGACGTGACCTCGATCGCCCGCCTGCGCGATCGCGCGAAGGCCGACTTCGAGGCGCGGGAAGGGGTCCGGCTCTCGTTCCTGCCCTTCTTCGCCCTCGCGACGATCGAGGCACTCAAGGTCCATCCACGCCTGAATGCGCTGATCGACGCCGAGCACAACCAGGTCATCTACCACGACGCGGAGCACCTCGGCATCGCGGTCGACACCGAACGCGGCCTGATGGTGCCGGTCATCCGCAACGCCGGGGACCTGAACATCGGTGGTCTCGCCCGCAAGATCGCCGACTTGGCGAACCGCACCAGAGCGGGCCAGGTCAGCCCGGACGACCTGGCGGGCGGCACGTTCACGCTCACCAACACCGGCAGCCGCGGGGCGCTGTTCGACACCCCGATCATCAACCAGCCGCAGGTCGGGATCCTGGGCACCGGCACCGTGGTCAAGCGGCCCGTCGTCATGGAAGACCCCGAACTCGGCGAGGTCATCTCGGTGCGCTCCACGGTCTACCTGGCGCTCACCTACGATCACCGACTGGTCGACGGCGCCGATGCGGCACGTTTCCTCATCACAATCAAGGGCCGCCTGGAGGAAGGGGAGTTCGAAGCCGAACTCGGCCTCTAGCCCGACGCGAGGACCGGCGATCCATGTGCCATCGGCGCCATGACTTGTGCGGAACGAGTGCCGGGTCGCGGTCTCCGGTCCGGCATAGCGAGGGTAAGACGTAGGTCATGAAGATCGCGATCACCGGTTCCTCCGGGCTCATCGGTTCCGCCGTGGTCCGCTCGCTGAGCGAAAACGGGCACGACGTGATCAGGCTTGTCCGGCAGGCACCCGCCAACAGCGGCCAGCTTGCCTGGGATCCCCTTGCGGTGGATGGCGGGCTCAGCCCGCAGGCGCTCGCCGGCACCGACGCCGTTGTCCACCTCGCGGGCGCCGGGATCGCTGACCGCCGCTGGACAAGGGCTTACCGGGCGCAGATCCGCGACAGCCGGGTGCTCGGCACCCGGGCGCTGGTCACGGCACTGCGGTCGATGGACCGGCCACCGTCGGTGCTGCTGAGCGGTTCGGCGATCGGCTGGTACGGCAACCTCGGCGGCGCGGAGGCCGACGAGTCCGCACCCTGTGGTCAGGGCTTCCTCGCCGGGGTGGTGCGGGACTGGGAAGCGTCGGCGCGGCCCGCCGCCCTGTCGGGGATCCGGCTGGTCACCCTGCGGACGGGGATCGTCCTGTCGCCCAGCGGCGGCGTGCTCGGCCGCATGCTGACGCCGTTCCGTTTCGGCCTCGGGGCTAAGCTCGGTGGCGGGTCCCAGATCATGAGCTGGATCACGCTGGCGGACCTGACCTCGATCGTCGGCTTCCTGCTCAGCCATCCGGAGATCTCCGGCCCTGTGAACCTGACCACCCCAAACCCGGTCAGCAACGCTGAGTTCACCAGCGCGCTGGCAGCCGCCCTGCACCGTCCGGCCCTGCTCGCGCTGCCGGCACCGATGCTCCGCCTCGCCCTCGGCGGGGTCAGCAGTGACATCCTCTCCAGCGCCCGGGTGATGCCGCGGGTCCTTATGGCGGCCGGGTACCGGTTCGAGTTGCCGTCGCTGCGGGAAGCGCTGGCCGCGGTGCTGGGCACGCCGTCCCAGCCCCCCGAGCCGGTCCCGTCCTCCACCTGAGGTCTCGGCACAGCCGGGTCACCCACGCGCGATCTCACAGTGGCAGCCCCGCCCTGGCCGGCCCGCGTTGTTCACTGGCGGCCGAACGTCTCCTGGCGCTGCGATTCAGGGGCCTTCGGATGGGCGAGAACGTGCCGGTAGCCGATCGACTCATCACCGAACAGCGGGACCTTCCAGAACGGCGGGACCACCCCCCGCTCACCGTCCAGGCTGAAGTGCTCCAGGCGCCCCATCGTCAAGCGGAGCAGGCGGCGCGCCGCGATGATCGCCATGATGGCGACCGGCAGTTCCACCAGCACGGCCAGCGTCACGCTGGCTGTGAAGCCCCTGGTGTGCCAGTCCAGCGTGGTGTCGAACCACGCGTCACAGAACAGCAGCGTGGCCAGCACGAGCAGGCACAAGATCAGGATCTGGCGCCGCCGCCATGCCGCCCACGCAGTCAGGGCCAGGACGATCACCAGCCCGACGTCGAACCCGATCCAGGTGACCCGCCAGCCTCCTGCCCGGTAAGCACGCGGCAGGGTCAGCGCCAGCACCACGATCCACACCAGCAGGCCCAGGGTGCCCAGGACGGCCGCCGCTATCAGCACGCGGCGCCGTCGCTGCGCCGTCTCGTAGGGAACGGAATGCACCGGCGCGGGAGTGTCGAGGGCCGCCAGCGCCCGGACCAGCTTGGCACGCTCCTGCGGGGTCATCCTCGCGAGGTCAGCCTCGTTCAAATCGGAATGTCTCCCTTCCGGGGTGCCGGGCAGCCAACGTGGCCCCACCTCCCAAGTCGGCCCACCTCCATTGTGCCGGGCCACCGGAGCAGGTCAGCCCGATAAGCTGGCCCTGTGAACGGCCCGCTCGTCTTCGCTCATGCCGGCTTCGGCACCGCTGCCGTTCCCTACCGGGAAGGCTGGGACCTGCAGCGCAGACTGCACGCCCTGCGGGCGGACGGCGAGGTGCCTGATACCTGCCTGCTGCTCGAGCATGAGCCCGTGTACACAGCCGGGCGGCGGACCAGCCCACTGGACCGCCCGGCCACTGATCCGGGTATCCCGGTCATCGACGTGGATCGGGGCGGGAAGATCACCTGGCACGGCCCCGGCCAGCTCGTCGGCTATCCGGTCATCGCCCTTGCCGAGCCGGTGGACGTGATCGCCTACGTCCGGGCCATCGAGGAGGCGCTGATGCGCGCCTGCGCGGAGGCCGGTGTCGTGACCACCCGCGTCGAGGGCCGCAGCGGAGTGTGGATCACCGGTGGCCGTGGCCCCGGCAGCACCCTGGACCGCAAAGTGGCCGCGATCGGGATCCGGGTTGCCCGGGGGGTGACGATGCACGGGTTCGCGCTCAACTGCGACCCCGACCTTACCTGGTTCGACCGGATCGTCCCGTGCGGTATCAGCGACGCCGCTGTCACTTCGCTGTCGGCCGAGACCGGCCGGTCCGTCACGGTCGCCGGCATGATCGAAGCCGTCGAGCGCCACCTCGCGGCGGTGCTCGGCGCGACGCGCTGGCGCCGCGCCAGCGTGGACGAGGTGCTGGCGGCACGCCAGGACCCCAGCCTCCCGGTCGGCTGACCGGTACCGGCCGCGTCGCCCGCCTGGCGGCGGGTCCCCGCGGCCGGCCGGGTGCTGGCCCTTACCCGGCGGACCCCGGCAGCGGGGTCTCCGCCCTCACCCGGGCGAAGTGGCCAGCCAGGTCCGCGGCGGGCACGGCGCTCTGCTCACCCGAGGTCATATCGCGCACGGTCACCGTGCCTGCCTCGTCTTCGGCCGCTCCGTAGATCACCGCCCACCGGGCACCCTGATCGCTGGCCCACTTGAGCTGGCGGCCCAGCTTCGCCGACGAACCCAGGTAGATGCTCGACCTCAGCCCGGCGTGCCGGGCCGCGGCGGCGAAGGAGAAGCCGCGCGTGGCGTAGCGCTCGTCCATGATCGTGACCGCCACATCGAGCCGGGTGTGGCGATCGGCGTTCGCGAGCAGCGCCAGGATCCGCTCGATCCCCAGCGAGCCCCCGGTCGCGGGCACATCCGGGCCGCCGAGCGTCTCGATGAGGTGGTCGTAACGGCCGCCTCCGACCAGCGAGCCCGGCACCCCCGCCACGACGACCTCCCAGATCGCGCCTGTGTAATAGCCGAGGCCCCGCACCAGTCGCGGGGTGAATCCGGCCCGGCCCGCGGGCAGTTCATTCGCCAGCAGCGACCCGATCGCGTCCACCTCGTCGAGCCCGGCCGATCCCTCCTCGCTGGACTTGAGGGCGTCCCTGATCCGTTCCACAGCGTCCCCGGCGGTCATGGCCGACACGAGTTCGCCGGCCTTTGCCTCTTCGAGACCGCGTCCCGCCAGTTCGCTGATGACGTCGCCCGGCGCCAGCTTGTCGAGCTTGTCCAGGCTGGCCAGGACGCCGGGCCCGAGCGTGTCCGGCACGCCGAACACTTCCAGCAACCCGGCCAGCACCCGGCGGGAGTTCAGCAGGAAGCGGAATTCGCCGATTCCCAGCCCGCTGAGCACGTCGTGGACAGCCGACATGACCTCGGCGTCGGCGAGCGGTGAGGTGCTGCCGAGGGTGTCCAGGTCGCATTGGGTGAACTCGCGGAAGCGGCCCCGTCCGGGCCGGTCCGCGCGCCAGACCGGGCCGATCGCGTAGCGCTTGTATGGACTGGGCAGCTGGCTGCCGTAGTTGGCTGCCACCCGCGCCAGCGGCACGGTCATGTCGTAGCGCAGCGCCAGGTCGGCCTCGCCGGTCTCCTCGTGCTCACCACGGCGAAGGATCTTGAAGATGAGCTTGTCGCCCTCTTCCCCGTACTTCCCCATCAGCACATCGAGGCGCTCGAAAGCGGGGGTTGCCAGCGGCTCGAACCCGTAGCGCGCGAAGACCGACCGGATGTGCGCGAACGCCCGCTCCCTGGTCTCGTACTCGCGGGCGAGGAAGTCACGGGTACCCGACGGGGGGTCGAACTGCGTTGGCATGTGCCCATGTTCCCCTACCGCGGGCGCGCTCGTCACATCGGTTTCGCGTCTGCGGCGGGGCCTGCCCGGCACCTGGTTTCCGGGGCGCGGACACGGCGGGCGGCCGCCGGCGCATGAGTGATAAACTGCGCATATGCGCTAGGGACCGATCGAACCGCCCACCGCGTCGATCCCTAGGAGCTTTCCCGTGTCCGGCCCGCAGACCGCTGATCGTGGGCGCGGCGATCTTTCCCCCCAGCCGGGCCAGATTTCGCAGGGGCGTCCGGCCGCCGCCGCCCCCAGTGAGGGCCCACCCCGCTACGCACTGCCGCTTGGCATAGCCCTTCAGGCCGCCCTCTCGGCAGGCGACGGACTGGTCATGGTGGTGCTCGCCGACGTGGTCTTCCAGCGCTCGCATGCGGCCTGGGCGGTGGCAGCGGTCTTCCTGGCCATCACCGTCCCGATCACTTTGCTGGCTCCGCTCGCCGGGCTCCTCCTCGACCGGTTGCCTCCCCGGTGGGTCCTGGTGGCCGCCGCCGCCGCGCAGGCGGCCGTGGCCGCGCTCCTCATGCGGGCTGGCACGGCACCCGCCGTTCTCGGGCTCGCCACCGGATTCGGGATCTGTGCCGCAATCCTGCAGCCGGGGCTCGGGATCATCGTGCCGCGGCTCACCACACCAGCCCGGATCACCAGAGCCAACGGCTACCTGCAGGCCGCCACCTGGGGCGGGTTCACCGCCGGCCCGCTGCTGGCCGGGGGGCTGATGGCCGCTGGCGGCCCGGCGGCAGGGCTGACCGGGGTGGTGGCCCTGTACGCGGCGGGTGCGGTCGCGCTGGCGAGGCTGCCACTGGGCGCACCCCCCGGCACGCCCGCTGGCGGACCGGCCACGGCCAGCCTTACCTCGGCCACACCTGACGCCCCGGACCTAGAAGGCGCCGCTCCGGGGAACGCCACCTCGCGAGGACGGGAACGGCCAGGTTCCACCGATGCTGCCACCCCTGTCCCCCGTGAGCCGCTGGCCCGCCAGATCAGCGCCGGGCTGCGGTTCCTGCGCGGCGACCGTGAGGCGGGCCTGCTCGTCACCGTGGTCGGCCTGATGGTCGCGTTCGGCAACATGGCGGTCGTGGTGGAGGTGGTGTTCGCCGAACGGGTGCTGCGGTCGGGCCCCACCGGATACGCGATCCTGGTCGCCGCCTGGACGGCGGGCATGCTGGCCGGGACCTTCCTCGGCGGCCGGGTGCCGAGAAGGCGCCTGGCCGCGGTCACCCTGGCCGGGACAGTGGTCGCCGGGGTTGGGGTGGCACTCGCGGGCGCGACCGTGGCGCTCTGGCAGACAGTGGCCGCCTACATGCTGGGTGGCGTGGCCAACGGCATGGAGACGGTGACCACCCGCAGCTTCCTCAACTACCGGGCACCCGAGCACCTGGCGGGCCGGGTCTTCGCGCTGTACTCCGGTGTGCTGTTCGGCGCGGCCTCGATCGGGATGGCTGTGGCGGGATCGGTGCTCGGCTCGCTCAGCCCCCGGCTGGTGCTGGCGATCGCCGGCATCGGCGGGGTGGCCACCGGCGTGGCCGGACTCTGGTGGCACCGGCGCTCCACGGCGCCCACCGGCGGGACGCCACCACGGGATGGACCGCCGAACGCCGCCGGGACGTAGGCTGGCAGCGTGGTACTCGCACCCGAGGGCCGCCGGATGCTCCGCATCGAGGCGCGCAACAGCCAGACCCCGATCGAGCGCAAGCCCCCCTGGATCAGGACCAGAGTGCGCACCGGGCCGCACTACACCGGCCTGAAGGAACTGGTCCGAAGCCAGGGCCTGCACACCGTATGTGAGGAGGCCGGCTGCCCGAATATCTTCGAGTGCTGGGAGGACCGCGAGGCCACGTTCCTCATAGGCGGCGACGCTTGCACCCGCCGGTGCGATTTCTGCCAGATCGACACGGGCAAGCCGGAGCCGCTGGATGACGGCGAGCCGCGCCGGGTCGCGGAGTCCGTCGCGGCGATGGGCCTGCGCTATGCGACCGTGACTGGAGTCGCGCGCGATGACCTCGCCGACGGGGGGGCCTGGCTGTACGCGCAAACCTGCGCTGAGATCCACGCCGCGGTGCCCGGATGCGGCGTGGAGTTGCTGATTCCCGACTTCAACGCGGTGCCGGAACGCCTGGCGGTGGTGTTCGCCTCCCGCCCACAGGTGCTCGCCCACAACATAGAGACGGTCCCGCGCATCTTCCGCCGGATCCGCCCCGGCTTCCGCTATGAGCGGTCGCTGGAGGTGCTGGAGCAAGCCCGGGGAGCCGGGCTCGTCACCAAGTCCAATCTGATCCTCGGCCTCGGTGAGCGGCGCGACGAGATCACGAGGGCCATGGCCGACCTGCGCTCGGTGGGTTGCGACCTGCTCACCGTCACCCAGTACCTGCGGCCCTCACCGCGTCACCACCCAGTCGAGCGCTGGGTCCCCCCGGAGGAGTTCGATGACCTGCGGGAGGAAGCGCTGCGGCTGGGATTCGCCGGGGTGATGTCCGGGCCGCTGGTCCGTTCGTCCTACCGGGCCGGCCGCCTCTACCGGGAGGCGATCAGTGCCAGGTCCCGTTCCCATGCGGGGCCGCGGGAGGGACCGCACACGCCGCTGACACCCGCTCGCGGGCCTGCGCCGGCCCCTGCCGCCGCGCCGCGGCAGGCGCCCGGCGCCGTGCCATCGCAGGCGCCGGTTTCACCCTGATGGCTCCCTGCTCGTATCCTGCCGTCCATGGCGAACAAGCCCACATCCCCGCCCGCCCGTAAGGGCGGAGCCGACGCCGTTCCCTCAGGCCGCATCAAGCAGATCATGATGGTGGCCGGGATTCTCCGCAAGCAGAATCCCCGCGCCCTGCCGATCGTCGCCGCCGCAGGCCTCGGCGTGCTCGCGATATCCGTGGTGGTGGGCATATTCACCGGGCTCATCGCCTACTTCGCGCCTCTCGGAGTCCTGGCCGGGGCCACGGCCGCGATGATCCTGTTCAGCCGGTTCGCCCAGTCGGCACAGTACGCGGCGATCGAGGGACAGCCCGGCGCCGCCGCCGCGATCCTGGAGAACATGCGCGGCGGCTGGACGGTCACCCCCGCCGTATCGGCGAACCGCTCACTCGACGTGGTGCACCGAGCGGTCGGGAAGCCGGGCGTGGTGCTGGTCGGCGAGGGCTCGCCCACGAGGCTGCCCTCCCTGCTCGCGGCGGAGAAGAAGCGGGTCGCACGGGTCGCCTACGACGTGCCCATCTACGACTACCAGGTCGGGTCGAGCGAGGGCCAGATCCCGATCCGCAAGCTTCAGCGGACCATCATGCGCCTTCCCCGCAACCTCAAGGGTCCCGCCGTAGCCGACCTCAATTACCGGCTGAAGGCGCTGCCGCAGTCGCTGCAGGCACCGAAGGGACCACTGCCGAAGACGGGCCGCATGCCCAAGCCACCCCGGCCGCGTATGCGCTGAGTCCGCATGCGCTGACTCCGCGCCGGTGGTGTGCTGCGCCTCCCGGTACCCGCGCAAAGTGTCGGTAAAGTCGCCCGCTAGGCTCCTCACGGTGTAATCCCCCGAATCGTTTCCGGCGTCATACCTATGGTCAGTGCACGCTGTCTGGCGCACGGGCTGAGCGGGCCCGATTGGGCGGGTCACGCTTTCGAGGTACCGACATCGTGAAACGGAGAACTGGGATGCGAAGGTCTTTGCCCGCTCGTAGCTCAGGCCGTGGACGCCGGGGAGCCCGGCTGTGGTGGACCCTGGTCGTCGGCGGGGCCGCAGTATTCCCCGCCGTGGCACTGGCCGCGCCCGCCGCCGAGGCGGCCACAGCACCAACCAGCCTGTATGTGGCGACGACCGGGAGTGACACCGGCAATAGCTGCCAGGCACGCCACAGCCCGTGCGCCACCATCGGCCATGCGGTCACCGAGGCCGAAAGCCTTTCGGGACGCGTCGTGATCAACGTGGCTCCGGGCACCTATGCCGAGCAGGTCACGATCACCCCGGCAGCAGACTCCCCCATGACGGTACTGACGCTCGTCGGACATCCCACAGCGCGCAAGGGCCCGGTCCTGGTCATGCCCACGACCGTGACCCCGAATGTCTGCGAGGGCACGACCTCCAACTTCTTCGATGACAACACCGGCGCCATCTCGGCAGTTGTCGGCGTCCAGACCGGCGTCGTCACTGATGTCGCGGCCTGTTCTTCCACCCCGGCCGCAGGGTCCGGAGCGGTCGTCAACATCAGGAACCTGACCGTGACCGCAAGTGACCTGAGCGGCGTTCCTGGCAATGGCCTGGACGGCATCGCGCTGATCGACACCAGTGGGGTCATCGCGGGCAACCACGTGTACGGCATCCAGCAGCCGGCCGAACTCGGCGATGTCTCAGTCCACGGGATAGAAGTCAAGAGCACCAACGTCGCGTCGAAGGTCACGGTCCGCGGCAACAGGGTCAATGACTTCGCCGGCCACGTCGGCGTCGACCTCATGGGTGGAGCCCCTGGCTCACTGCTGGTCCGCGTGATCGGCAACGACATCTCCGGCAACCCGAGCTCCAACCCGAGCACCTCTGTCGCCGCCCAGTTCGGAATAGCCGCTGGCGGCGTGAAGACACTGTTCATCGCGGGGAACCGGATCGACCGCTACCAGTCGCCCTGGGATGTCGGCGCCATCTGGCTCGACCGCCAGGCCGCGGGTGCCGCCTGCACCGTCACCGGGAACCGGTTGCTCGCCAATGATGACGGGGTTGACCTGCGAGGCGCTCAGGGTTGCAGGATCACCCGGAACATCATCACCGCGGGCGTGGCAGGGGTCGAGGCCGGCCAGGGAGTCACGTCGCAGGGCGCGCCGTTC
>DAHUZQ010000153.1 GCA_027306495.1 Actinomycetota bacterium
GGGCCTGTGCTCCGGTATACCGCCGCCGAGTGGAACGCCTTCCTCGACGGAGCCAAAAAGGGCGAATTCGACGACCTGGTCTGAGGAGACTGTCCTCAGGACACGGACGTGCCGATCAGGTGGCCAACACCGTAGGTGACCCCTGCCGCGAGTGTCCCCACGATCACCTGACGCAGGCCTGACCGCAGGACCGGACGGCCGTTCAGGGCGCCGATGCTGGCACCGACCCCGAATGCGGCGCAGGCCGCGAGAGCGATCGCGATGACCATGGCGGTGGTCCCGCCCGTGAACAGGTAGGGGATCACCACCACGAAGGCGCCGATCGCGAAGGCCAGCAGGCTCGACACCGCCGCCCCCCAGGGTGAGCCGAGCGAGTCTGGGTCCAGGCCCAGCTCCTCGCGAGCGAGAGTGTCCAGCGCGATCGAGCGGTCAGCCATGATCCGGTCTGCCATGTGCTCGGCATCCGAACGGGGGAGCCCCTTCGCCCGGTAGATGAGCACGAGTTCGGCTCGCTCCTCCTCGGGCTTCTCGATGAGTTCCGACTCCTCCAGGGCGATCTCGCGCTGGTACATCTCGCGTTGGCTGGACATGGATATGTACTCACCGGCGGCCATGGAGAAAGACCCGGCCAGCAACCCGGCGATGCCTGCGAGCAGCGTGACACCGGGTGAGGTGCCCGAGCCGGCGAACCCCATGACCAGGGCGGTGTTGGACACCAGGCCGTCGGAGACGCCGAACACGCCGGCCCGCAGCGATCCGGACCGGTCGCCGCGGTGCCAGGGCTCGCGCCGGCTGATCTGAGCCCTCGGGTTGGGGCGCCCGCCGTCGACGAGCCGGGCGAGCGTGCGGGCGTGCCCGCGTTCGTCCGCGGCCATGCCGGGGGCAGCGTCCGGGTCGGCGTCGTACATGTTGGCGTCCGCGCGCTCAGCGCGTTCGATCAGCGGGAGCACGGTGCCGGTGGAGATCCTGCGGGCCGCTGTGCCGAGCAGGCGGGTCCGAACGCTGGGCCGCCCGGGCGGGGGCACCTCCGCCCCAGCATCACGCAGCTTGGCTTCCCAGTGGGCGGCGTGCCGGTGCTCTATGGTGGCGAGTTCGGAGAAGATCTCCGCGCGCTCCCCCGTCTCGGCGGCCGCAAGGCGCGTGTAGAGTGCTTCGGCGTCACGTTCGCTCGCGAGCATGTCCCGCCACCGCTTGATGTCCGCGGCCCGGTTGTCGGCGCTCATCGTCCTCCCTTGGAGCGCGGCATCCGTGAGCGGCGGAACCTGTCTCGCACCGCGACCACCGCTGACCGCAACCTACCCCCGGGTTCCGGTACGATATCGGCGAGCCAGGTGGCGGGGGATGAGGCCCGCAGCCTGGATCATGCGGGTGTAGTTCAATGGTAGAACGTCAGCTTCCCAAGCTGATAGTGCGAGTTCGATTCTCGTCACCCGCTCCAACCAGAAGGCCCAGGCCAGAGGAGGTTTCTCTGGCCTGGGCCTTGATCATTCCGGGGATTTGGTGGCTCCTCGTGCCATGCGCCCCAGGGTCGGCCTTGACGAATACCGCCAAGTGGTGCTGCAGTTCCTCGATGATTACGCGGGGGATGCCCACGATGCGGCGCCCGGCCTTGGACTTGGGTGCCCCGAGGATGATCTCGCCTGTGGACCGTTCCACGTAAGCGGCTCGCACGCGCACCGTTTCCGCATCCAGGTCGATGTCACAGCATCCGAGCGCGATCATTTCGCCCCATCGAAGGCTGGCGAAGGTGGCCAGCAGTACGAGGGTGCGGTAGCGCTGGTCATGGTTGCAGTCAGCCCGGCCGTCGCGGACCATGGCCCACAGCGCCCACTCGGCGCCGGTCCTGGTTCGGCCAACCTCTGGCGCGGTACGCACCTCGCCGTTCTGCTGGAACCGGAGCCGGTAGCCGCCGTCCGCAAGCTGGCGGACGTTGCCGACTGGACGGCGGCCGACCAGTTCGGCCAACTCGAAGACTTGGGCCACAGCCAGTCGGGCCGCTCTGGCGCTGTTTCGCTTCCGGCTCCCCGGATACGGCAGGGACTGCGGGGGAGGATCTTGTCCTCTTCTACGGCAGTCATCCGTACGGCGCGCAGAAGCCGGTAGGCCTTGGCCGTCATCGTCGCTCACACGCCCCGGCCCAGGAGGCTCGACCGCCACCCGCGTACCGTCTAGCTAGGCAAACACCCGGAAGTGATCACCGCCGGTTCAGTTGGCGCGGGAGAATCGGATGACCGGGATGGCGCGATCAGTTTTCTGCTCGTAGCTGGCATAGCGCGGCTGGGCTTGGGTGATCCGCTGCCATGCCTGCGCGCGTGCGTCTCCGTCGAGCTGGGTGGCAGTCACCCGCATGTGACGGCCACCGAACTCGATCCAGACCTGGTCCGGATGCGCGGCAATGTTGTGATACCAGGCAGGATGATGAGCTGATCCGCCGGCGGAAGCTGCCACCAGCCAGGCATTCTCCCCGTCAGGGAACCGGGCCACGGTGGATTGCCGCTTCTGACCGGTCTTGGCCCCCACCGTGGTTAGGTACAGCAGATCCTGGCCCTGGAACTTGTCCCCGGACCGCCGGTGCCATCTTGTCATGACCCGCATGATGCCGCGCGTCACGGCATTCGACGGGGTGCCCCGGGCGCCGCGGGTCCCGCCCGGAGTCTTCTGGAAGCTCATCACGTCTGTCCTTCCGTTCACCAGGCTGGCAGCGTCATGCTAGCGGCCTGCCTCGCCAGACCGCTGAGGCGGCCACCTCGTGCAGCACCCAAAGTGCAGCAGCCAGAACGCACCCCGGCCGAACGCATCCGAATGCTACAGCCTTCACCGGCAGCGCAAAGACCCTCAGCGACCGCGCCGCCACGAGCTACGGATCAGCAGTCAGACGGGAAACGCCAATCGCAGGACGGGTAAGGCAAGGCCACCAACCTCACTCGCCGCTGAGCGCACGATCGAAGCCCGGATCAAGGTTGAGGACCGACTTGAGCGGCTGCCATGATGTCGGCCTGCAGGCGCGGCCCGGGCTGGGGCCCAGCCGCCCCACGCCGACGGCGTCGCTGTTTTCCGGATCCGGGTCAGGCGCGGTGCGGCGGTCTTCAGTGCGTCTCGGGTATGAGCTGGACGCCGACGGCTCTGGCCGCATTACGCAATTTGGTGTCCAGCGTGGCGAGGGGGACACCTTCGCGTTCAGCCAGTACGAGGTAGGCGGAATCGTATGAAGTCAGGCAGTGATGGCGGCCGACAGCGAGGACGGCCGCCATGTCGATGCTCACGGAATCAACGAGGATGGGCAACTGGCCGAGCAGCGCTACGAAACGAGCCGTCTGCGACTCTGTGAGGCGGCCCCGGCGCTCACCGATCAGCAGGACGTTGGACACCTCCAGTTCCCAGAGCGATGGGACCACGGCGGTGTCGTCAGAGAGCAGGTCGAGAATAGCCTCAGTCTGAGGGCTTGCCTCATCCTCGAAGCACCAGGCGAGCGTTACCGACGCATCGACGACGAACGGCACTCAGCGCCGTCCCTCGCTGATCAGGTCGGCCAGCGGCAGGCTGCCCAGCGTGACGCCCCGGCGCGCTTCGCGCAGGGAATCGATGACATCGCGCGCCTGTGGTCTTGGACGGTATGCGGGTACGAGCTTCGCTACGGGAACCCCGTGCTTGGTGATCATCACGCTTTTGCCCGCCGCCACCGCGTCCAGCAGCC
>DAHUZQ010000237.1 GCA_027306495.1 Actinomycetota bacterium
TTCAAGCAGGCCCCGCCGCCAGGCTAAGGGACGGGCTCACGCCCAAGCGACCACCGGCGTCGGCGGGCAACCCTGGCCCAATTTTCCACGCCTGCAAGGCGTCTGACCAGGTCATGGTGGAGCTAAGGGGACTCGAACCCCAGACCTCTTGCATGCCATGCTCACCGGCAGCTACCGATATCGCGCGGCCGGGCTCGGCGTACGCCTCGATCATCATGGTGCAGTCTTCCGGCGACCCGATATCCCCGGCAACCCCGTCTGTACAGTGCCGATCTGCGCCAGGCCCTGGTGCCCGCGAACGCCTGATGCGGCCCGATCCTGCTGCCATCCTGCTGCCATGAAAGATCAAAAACCCGACCGCCGTCCTGGCGATCGGGCCCCTGACCTGCTACTTCTTGGTAGCGGGGGCAGGATTTGAACCTGCGACCTCTGGGTTATGAGCCCAGCGAGCTACCGAGCTGCTCCACCCCGCGTCGGTTCCTCCACTGTATGGGCCCGGGCCTGCCGTGGCAAATCACCTGCGCCGGCGGCTTCCCCCCACCAGCCCGCCCGGTCATCAGGTCAGGCCGTCCCCGCGCCAGCGGTCCGGCCCGGCAGTGACATCCACAACTGGTAGCGCACCGGCCAGGTGGACGCGGGTGGCTGGGTGAGCACGTGTGCGTCCTGCTGCGTCACCAGATCCACGACCCGGCGCGCGGGCACCAGGAATGGCGCCAGGCCAGCCTGCGTCGCCGAGAACAGCACCGGCCGCCGGCCCGACCGTTCGATCCCGGCGATGACCGCCTGCACCTGCGCCCGGCTCGCGCCGGCCATCACTCCCACCGGCACACCGCACATGCCGCGGATGACCTCGGTGAACTGCCGCGCGGCCACGCTGTCCACGATGATCACCGAGGACCTGGGCGGGATCGCGCCGCACACCCGCCCCACCGCGAGCACCTGGCCCGCGCCGGTCGGGTGGGTTCCCACACCGCCAGGAACCGGCCCCAGCCCGGGCTGCCCGTTCCAGATCGCGCCGACGCCAAACGTGGTGGCCGCGACCGGGGCGCCCAGCGCCACGACAAAGCAGGCCACAGCTGCCACGAGCGGGACCAGCCCGGCGCCGCGGCGCCGCGACCGGGCGATGAGCCAGCCCGCCATCCACACCGCGAAGACGATCAGCCCGGGCAGCACCACCGGGACCAGTCGCCTGCTCGCCCATGGCTGGTCCGGCACGGTGGCCGGCTGCCACAAGACGGTGATCGCCGCCCACATCGTCACCCCCAGTGGCAGGGCGGCGGCACGTGCCGCCCCCACAGGGTCGCGCCAGGAAAGCAGCGCCCGCAGGCAACGGCGCGCCAGCAGGGCCAGCCCGGCCACCCCGAGAGCGAGCGCTGGAGCACCGGCGTACCACACCACCCAGTAGAAGCTGTCCTCGGCATACCGACGCCCGGGCTGCGGCACCAGATACGCCATGCGCTGCAGGCCCGCGATATAGGCGTTCGCAGGACCCTGCACGGTCTGCAGGTATGGCCGGATGGCAAAGCCGACCATGACCGCGATGACCAGGCCCGCCGCCACATCCGGCAGCCACCGCAGCGGCCGCGCCGCCAGCCACCCGGCCACCCGCCGCCGTACCGGCCGCACCACGCCCACCACCACGCCGATCGCCGTGGCGAGCGTGAAACCGAGCACCGGCCACCCGGCGTTCCCAAAAGCTTCGGTCAGTGTCGACGCGCTGGCCAGCGCCGCGTCCCCGGCCAGTGCCAGCGCCACGCCACCTGCCAGCCCAGCGCCGAGCGCCAGGCTCTGGCCCCGCCCACTTGCCGCCATCACGCCCAGGAACGAGATTGCCGGAAGCAAGGCGATCGCGACCGCTGGATCCGCCAGTACGGCCATGCCCAGCACGAATCCGCCCAGCGCGGCGATGACCCGCGACCGGCCGGGGCCGAGTCCGTCCACGACCAGGCACAGGCCTCCGAACAGCAGGGCCTGCGCGAGGATCTCGGTGAACCCGGATCTGCTGGTGTAGATCTCGGGCAGGCACGCGCCGAGCAGGACGGCCCCCACCGGAGCCCACTGGGGACCGGCCAGCCGGCCGGTCAGGCCCCCAACCGCAAAGATCGCGATCGCCCCGAGGATCGGGGACACCACCGCCGCCCCTGGGAGAGCGTGCGCCCACAGGCCGGCCGCCAGGACGATCGGCAGCCCGGGCGCGACGGTGGGCAGCAGCCCGCTGCCGTGAGCGGCGAAGCCGTAGCTGGCGAGAGCCAGGCCCGGATGGGCGCCGCCGAAGAATGCCAGCGAGCCGGTGATGGGGAGGGAGCCATTGTCGGCGATCCAGAACGCCGCCTGGGTCGCCACGCCCGGAGCGCGGTCAACGATCAGCGATGGCGAGGCCAGCAGCCACTGCCACACAGCGAACCCCACCGCTGCCGCGGCCGTACCCGCCAGTCCCCACCAGCTGACCCACGGCCGGGCCCGTGAGCGTCCGGCCCATCGGCCCAGGTCCGCCATCAGCCAGCCCACCGGCACGGAACGGGCTGTGGTCACCGTGATCACCCCGCCTGCCAGCGGCACCGAGATCAGCAGCATCGGCACCAGCAGGAACCGGCCGGTCAGCAGCAGGGCGAGCCCGGTCACCAGCCAGGCCAGCAGGATCAGGACAGGCGAAACGGTCATTGCCGCGAAGGCCCAGGCAGCCAGCTCGGGGCGCGGATTCCCGCGCACGGTCACGCCCAGGGGCTGAGTGTCCTCCCCCAGCACAGCAGGCTCTGGCGAAACGTCAGCCCCCACCGTCCCGGGACCGTCCCCGGGCGGTGCGGCATCTGACGCGGAGGGCATGGGCTCTGCCTCACAGGGCGCTGACTGGACTGGCGGAACAGGCCCGGACCCTGGTGGGGTGAACTCGCCGCCGGAGCGCGCACCCGCCGGTGCCGTGGCGGCCGACCGGGCGGCGTAACGGCCGAGGCGGAAACGCCCCTCCTGCCGGAAAGACTTCCCAGCCCGGCTATGAGTTCCCACGCGGCCATCCATTCCCACCGGGCCGGGCGCCTCACCGTGATCGTGCCCGGCAACCGCACCTATCGCGGCCGATTCCCCCGTGCCCAGCACGCGATTGCCACCGGCCGGCTCATCCGCCTCCCCGTCCTGCCCCGGTCCTTCCCCGCCCGGCATGTCAGGGGTCACCGCCGGATGCGCACGAGCAGGTTCCCGCCCGGGGGCGGCCACTGCCCCGTCATCAGGTGCGGCAAGTCCGTCCTGGGAAGGACCCGTGCTCATCCCACCACTGTAGAACGGACAGAACACTTATCGGTAGACGTTCTGTGAATTTCAGTCTCATATTGCGATCAATATGCTGCCGACTGCGCTCCAATGAATTTCCCTCGCACGTGAACTACTATGCGCTGTGAGGAGCCATGAACAGCAACCGAAAAATGCCGGGGATTAACCCATATCCCCTTGTCCCACGCAAGATGGGCGTATCGCACGGGCCGGGTGACTGGGGGCCGCGCGCCCGATGGGAGCCGGCGGGCCCACCACCGCGCCCGGTGCGGCCGGTCCTGCTGCTGGGAGTAGCCGCCGACCGCGGGAGCAGTGGGCGGCGACCCCCGCCACCTCCCACAATGCCGGTGAGATCCCGGCGGGGCCGCCCCCGGCGCACCGGGGCCGTCACCGCGGTCGTAGCGACCTGCCTGCTGGTCGGACTTGTGCTGGGTGTCTATGCCGCTTATCTCGGCACGGTCGGCGGTATCCACCGCATCAACATCGCGGGGCTCGGCACGCAGCCCAGAGCGTACAACTCGGCGGAAAACATTCTGCTCATCGGCGCCTACAACGACGCGAAGGACTACCCAAGCCGGACCTATCATCCTAGTGCCGATAATGGCGCAGACACCTTTATTCTGGTGCATATCGCACCCCATCACCGGAACGCGGTGCTGGTCAGCTTCCCGCGCGACACGATGGTGCCGACCTACGCATGCCCGCGAAGTGGGCACTACTCCGGCCAGGCTGCCGCCGCGGGCAGCCTGGAACCGCTCAACAGCACCTACTCCCAGGGCGGCCCGGGCTGCACGTGGAAGACGCTGGAGCAGCAGACCGGCATCCGCATCAGCCACTTCGTGCAACTGGACTATGTGGGTTTCGAGAAATTCGTCCAGGCCGTGGGGGGCGCCGAGGTCTGCCTGCCTTACCCCGTCAACATCCCGAACGATGGCCTGCACCTCACGGCCGGACGCCACCACATCGACGCGCTGCAGGCACTGCGGTTCGTCCGGGCACGGGACATCGGTCAATGGTCTGACCTGCAGCGGATCCAGCGGCAGCAGTTCTTCATGATCTCAGTGATGCAATCCGCCCTGCGCCAGGGCCTGCTCGGCGATCCGATCAAGCTGCTCTCGGTCGCCCACGCGGTAGCCCCCTACCTGACCACCGACTCGGGGTTCGGACTGACCGCCATGTACAGCCTGGCCCGGGGCCTGCAGGGCATCAAACTGCCGTCGGTCGCGCTCATCCAGGCTCCCGTCGTCCCCTATCCCCCGGATACCAATCGCGTGGAGTGGCGGGACCCGCAGGCCAGCGACCTGTTCACGGCCATCGTCCACGACCGGGGGATCGCGGGAAGCGGCGGCAGGCGTCCGGCCCGGCACCCGCTCAGCCACCGCGCCGTCGACGTTCGGGTGCTCAACGGCGATGGCACCACGGGAGTCGCCGCCCAGACTGCCACCGCCCTGACCAAGGCGGGCTTCACCGTTACCGGGGTAGGGAACGCCGCCAGCTTCGGGTACTCCGCCACCGTCATCGAGTACGGCGCAGCAGCGGGATTGCGGGCAGCCAGCACCCTGGCGCGCATGGTTCCCGGTGCCCGCCTGGCACGGGCCGCCGCCGTCCCGCCGGGCAGCGTCACACTCATCATCGGCAGCTCATTCCACGGCGTCGCACGGGCGTCCGCGGGCCCGCGCTCCAGCGCCGGCGGGCACGCCTCCCCCGGCGGCCTCGCACGTTCCTACAGCGGCGTAACCGCGAATCAGAACATCTGCCGTGACGGCAGCGCCTTCGCCGGCTAGGCACACCCGGGCAATCCGCCGTATACCATTCGTGCCAGACCGGAGCTACCCCCGTGACGTCCATGACATGCCAAGTTTCGGCTGCCGTGGCCGTCACCAGCCGAGCCGAGGGACGATGAGCCGCTACGAAGAGCCAGACGACACCGGGCCTTACCCCGCCCCCGGTGGCCGGCGTGGCCGAGCAACCCGCAGCCGGCCCAGCAAGGACGCCGCACGCCGGAGCAGTCCTGCACGCCGTCAGGACGCCCGACCGCCCCGCAAGGGCCGCCGTGGCGTCTTCGGGCGGCACCCCGTACTCAGCGTCATCGCCATCGTCATCACGGTTGCCCTGACCGGCGGCGTGCTGACCGCTTACGGCCTGGCCCGCAACGTCTACGACCGCATCCACATCCAGACGATCAGCAACAGCCAACTGGAACCACACCGGCCGCCGGAACTGGTGCCCGGCGCGCTCAACATCCTGCTGATCGGGTCAGACTCGCGGCAAGGCATACACGGGTTCGGCAAGGGCATCGCTGGCTCCCGCTCCGACACGAGCATGCTGCTGCACATCTCGCCGAACCACGCACACGCCATCGTGGTCAGTTTCCCCCGCGACGCCATGGTGCCGATCTACGCATGCAAACCGGATGGGCAGGGCCACCCGGGACAGTCGGCTCAGCCGGGCGCGCTCGAGCCAACCAACTGGACGTTTTCCTTCGGCGGCGTCGCCTGCCTGTGGCGGACGATCGAACAGACCACCCAGATCCATATCGACGCCTTCGCCGAGGTGGACTTCACGGGCTTCAAGCAGATCGTGAACGATGTCGGCGGGGTCCCGGTCTGTCTGCCCTTCGCCATCAACGACCCGGCGTCCCGGCTGCATCTGCCGGCCGGCCGCCAAGTCGTCATGGGAGCGCAGGCGCTCGCGTTCGTCCGGGAACGCCACATCGGTCAGGGCTCGGACCTGCAGCGGATCCAGCGCCAGCAGTTCTTCCTCGCATCAGCCATCCAGAAGATCAAGCAAACGATCAGCTCTGACCCGACCCGCTTGTACTCGGTGATCCGGGACGCGGCAGCTTCGCTCACCACCAGCATGAGCCTGACAAAGATGATCGAACTGGCTGACTCCCTCAAGAACCTGAGCACCAAAGACATCCGGTTCATCCAGGTACCCGTCGTGCCCTACCCGCCCGACCCCGGCGCCCAGGTCCAATGGATGCAGCCACAGGCTGACCAGTTGTTCTCAGCGATCCGGCACGACAACAAGGTTCCCAAGTCGGTGCGGAAGGCGAAGGCGAAGGCGGTGCCCACGGTGAGCCCCGGCAAGGTGGACGTGCAGGTGCTTAACGGCACCAATACCCCCCACCTGGCTGGCACCACGGCGGCCGCGCTGGCCCACCGGGGCTTCAAGGTGGCCGGCTCCGCGAATGCCAGCAGCGCCAACTACGCCGCCACCTACATCGAGTACGGGTCGGCCTCCCAGTACGCCCAGGCGGAGACGCTGGCCAAGCTGATCCCGGGCGTCACCCTGAAGGAAGGCCACGGGCTGTCCACCAGCAAGCTCACGCTGATCCTCGGGTCGAAGTTCAAGGGGCTGAAGTCGAAGCGGGCCAAATCCGGCGGCGGTGGGGTGGTCGCCCTCTCCCAGAACCTCGGGGGGATCAGCGCGAACACCAACATCTGCAAGGACTCCGGGGCGTTCTCCGGACCCGATACACCCAGCATGTTCGGCGGCTGACCCCGCTCCGGCATGGAACTGTTCACCAACTGGCACACCTGGGAACAGGCCGAGCCGGGACTGGCCGGCCACCTGCCACCCGAGACGGTGCGGCGTGTATGCCGGGCGGTGGACTTTGCCGCCGCCTGGCACGGGGACCAGCGCCGCCCGACCGGCGCGCCGTACCTGGAACACCTGTTGGAAGCGGTGGAGGTGCTCGTCCGGGGAGCTGCGGTGGCCAGGCCATCGGTGCTGGTGGCGGCCGTGCTGCACGACGTCCTCGAGGACACGCCGTGCGCGCCGGGCGCGATCACGCAGGAGTTCGGCCCCGCCGTCACCGACTTGGTCCGGTGGGTCACGATTCCCGCGGCCGCACCCGGCCAGGGCAAGGCTGACGTCAAGGAGGCGTACCTGCGGGCACTGCGGCACGCGCCCGCGGCTGCCATCCTCGTCAAGCTCGCCGACCGGGCATCCAACGTCCAGACCCTGCGGAACCTGCCGGATGCCCGGGCGCGCGCCTACTACGCCCAGACCGTCAGGTTCATCATCCCGCTGGCTTCCGGCGAACCGTGGTTCGCGCGGTGGTATGCGCAGTGGCAGGCGGAGTTCGCGGATCTCGCCGCCTGAGGCGGGCCGCCCGGGGGCCAGATGCCGCCTGAGGCGGGCCGGGGTGGCCCGGCACTTCACGGCCAGGCGGCACCTCAGATGATCGGCGGCCTGCCCGCGCGGGTCATCCGCCACGCGGCCGAGCCGGAGAGCGGCCGCCGGGGGCCCGGGTTCATCCGCCAGCCCTCCGCGAAGCCGGACACCCACGCCCGTACCACGGTGGCCCGCCGCTCGCGTGCGATGGTGAGCAGGAACCAGTTGAGGAGGTAGGCCGCGCCGAGCGGCCATGGGAGGTTGCGGCGGGCCAGCAGGACACGGTTACGGCCATCGAGCCGGTGGAACGTGGGGTGCCTGGAGTTTGGCATGGAATGGTGGCACATGCGGAGCCCCGCATCGTACTCCAGGCGGTACCCAAGGCCTATCAGCCGCCACGCCAGGTCGGTTTCCTCGTGCGCGTAGAAGAACTCCTCCGGCAGCCCGCCAGCCGCCAGGAAGGCGGATCGCCGCAGCGCGCACGCTCCCCCCGCGAAGGTCGTCACCGGCGAGGACCGCCCGGGATCACCCGCCCTCAGCCTGGGCACGTGCCAGCGCGCACCCGGCCCCCCGGCCGGGTTGACCACCCGCAGCGCGATGACCGCGAGCACCGGGTCGGCCGCGAAGCGCGCCGCCAGACGGCTGCCAACCGAATGGTCCGGATACCACCCGTCGTCGTCCAGGAACGCGATCACATCCCCCACGGCCGCCCCCGCGCCCGCGTTCCGCCCGGCCGCCACCCCCAGATTGTCCGGGAGCCTGATCACGGTCACGCCGGGCGGTAGCCCGGGCACGTCGGCACCGTTGCCGATGACGATGACCTCCATGTCGACGGCGGTCTGCGCCAGGGCGCTGGCGATAGCCCGGCGCAGTTCGCCGGGCCGGTCTCCCATGGTGAGGATGACCACCGAGAGCTTCACGTCAGCCGCCGCGATGCCACGCAGGCGACCAGATGGGCGATCACCAGCACAGCCGCGATGGCCAGGCAGGCCAGCACCAGGACGCGGGTGGCTGTCAGGGTCCCGAGCACCGAGTCAGTGAGCGCAGCGAGCAGGATGAGCAGTGACAACTCCACGGCCTGGATGGCCCGGTGCACCCGCAGCGCGGCCAGCAGGCGCCGGGTCTTTGCCAGCGCCGCCCGCCGCGGGGCGAGGGCGGCATCAGCGTGGCGCGGGGGCAGGCCGGACTTCGCCCGCGCGATCGTGACCTGGTCGGTCTCGGCTCTGACCAGGACCGCGAGCAGCGCGGCCGCCACCCCCGCCGTGACATAACCCCCCGAGACCGTCAGGCGCCCCTGCGCCGCGATGCCCAGCCCGGCCAGCAGCGAGGCCTCCGTCACGTAATGGCCGACGGAATCGAGGTAGACGCCGGTGGCCGAGGTCCGGCCACTCCAGCGCGCCAGCTCACCGTCCGAACAGTCCAGCAGCAGATAGATCTGGATCAGGCCCGCGGCCACGGCCGCTGGCACCAGCCCGCCCAGCGCCACCACGCCCCCGGCTGCGACACCGCACACCATGAAGCACACGGTGACCGCGTTCGGCGTCCAGCCGAGCCGGGCGAAGACCCAGGTCGCCGACGGCGAGATCCGGCGCATGTAGAGCCGGCCGGCCCAGTGCTCATCGTTGAGCCGCTCCGTCACAGTGGCCGGCTGGCCACTCGCCCGGAGCTCAGCCAGCGACGGACCCGACATACTCCTCCACCCTCGCCAGGGCCTGCTCTTCGGTCATGCACAGGCGCTCCAGGATCGTGTAGCGGCCGGGCCGGGTGGCCGGGGCGGCCACGACAGCCTTGGTGAACTCCGCGGCCGACAGGCCCAGGTCCGCTGGGGTGCGGGGCAGGCGATGGCGGGCGAGGCACGTGGAGATCAGCCTCAGCTGGGCGTCGTCACGGCGCAGATGAGCGCAGAACACCGAGCCCACGCCCGCGAGTTCGCCGTGCGTGCCGGCCCCCGGGTACAGCTGGTCGATCGCGTGCAGGATCTCGTGGTCGGCACCACTGCACGGCCGGCTGGACCCGGCCACGGTCATCGCCATACCGGACAGGATCAGGGCTTCCGCCAGCACGGTCAGGAACTCATCGCCCTCGATGGTGCCCGGCTGGTGGAGCACTGCCTCGGCCGCGCTGCGCGCGAGGGTGACGGCCAGCCCGTCGACCGGCTCGCCCGTGTCGCCTGCCGCGAGATCCCAGTCCGCGATCGCTGACAGGTTGCTCGCCGCCTCGCCTATCCCCGCCCTGACCATACGCGCAGGCGCCCGGTGAACGCTGTCCAGATCCACAACCACCGCCACCGGCGGTGCCACGCCATACGATCCCTTGCCAGACTCGTGCTCCAGCGAACTGACGGGCGAGGCTATCCCGTCGTGGGAGAGGTTGGTGGCGACGGACACCATGGGCACGCCCGCCATGTTCGCCGCGAACTTCGTGGCGTCGATGGTCCGCCCCCCGCCGATCCCGGCGACCGCCTCGTAGGCACCGGCGCGCAGTTCCCTGCCCAGCCGGACGGCGGAGTCCACGGTGCCGTCCGCCACCCGGAACACCCGCGCCTGCCCGATCTCCAGCCGGCCAGCCACCTGCTCGCCGTGGATACCAGGGCCGACCGCGATGGCAACGCGTCCCTGCGTTGCGATCCGGCGGTCAGCCAGCAGCACGCCCAGGCCGGCGATGGCGCCCCGGCGCACGTCGATGGCCAGCGGCACGGGGAGCAGGCGCGCGAGCAACGGCATCTCCAGCCCCCTCACTGGCGTCTGCGCCCGGGCAGCCGCTGAACCGCCGCGGCTGTCCGATACGGGAATGATTCCTGGCAATCGGGGTGTGTAACCCCGGGGCGCACGCCTCAGCAGCGGCCAGCGATCTCCCGTGCCCGGCGCAGGTCGTCGTGGCTGTCCACCTCAACCCAGTCCATCGCTCCGATCGGGGCGGCCGCCACCGCGCCTCCCCTGGCCGTGTACTCCTGGTACCCGTCTTCGTAGTACAGGCCGGGATCACGCCGCCAGGTCGCCTCGAGCGCCTCGGTGAGCGGGCCGGCGGCCCACCCCTCGATCAGGGTCGCGCCGATGTACTCTCCGTCCGCCAGGAGAGGGTCGATCTGCTTCCCGATACGGGCGAGGAACCCCCTGTGGTCGAGTGCGACCTTCATCTCCTCCTCGGCGAGGGTCTTCTTGTCGTCCATCGCCAGGATCAGTCCCGCCCGCCCGCGCGCGGCCAGAAGTGCCCTCTCCACGCCGACCGGATGGACCGTATCCCCGTTTACCAGCACGGTTCCCCGCCGCAGGTGCTCGCGGGCCAGCCAGAGGGAGTAGGCGTTGTTCCACTCCAGCGCATGGTCGTTGCGGAGAAGTTCGAGGGCCACCCCGTGCGCTCGCTCGAGTGCGGCCCGCCGCTGGGCCAGCGTCCCAGCCGCGTGCCCGACCACCATCACAACCTCGGTCAGGCCCACGGCGGCCAGATTGCGCAGGGCGATGTCGAGGATGGTCAGCCCGGGGGCAACCGGTAGCAGGGCCTTGGGCAGGTGCTCGGTGTCCGGCCGCAGCCGGCTTCCCGCACCCGCTGCGAGCACGAGCCCGATCACCGGCCGCCTCCGGCCACAGGCGCGCAGGTGATTCGGGTCACGTGCGGCCTCCGGCCACAGGCGCCAGCGGCATTCCCGTCACTGGTTCTCCTCCCCCGCCGCGGTGAGCAGGGACGCCTGCCGGGCACCCACCCAGCCGGATAGTCCCGTCCATACCAGCAGCGCCCCCAGACACACCGCCAGGCCGAAGTAAGCGAGGGCAGACTGGCCGGCCAGCGCCGCCACACCCACCAGCAGCATCCTGCCCTCCCAGCCCAGCCGGGCACGATGGTGGCCGACGGTCGCGAGGTGGCGCAACGCCACGACACCGACGAGCGCGAATGTCAGCGGGGCCGCCACACCGGTCCCGAAGCCAATCGCGACCACATAGAGGTACTCGCTGGTGCACAGCACCGGGGGCACCAGCCAGTCCAGCCGGCCATCGTGGGGGTGGCTGGCGCCGGGCGCCGCAAGCAGCATCACGGCTACCGGTGCCAGCAGCAGTGGCCCGCGCAGTCCCGACGTCCCCGCGAAAGCCAGCGCGGCCGTAGCGGCCAGCCCAGCGAGCGCCGCAGGCAACGGCGCGACCTGGCCCCTGGCGAGCCTTCCCACCGCACGCGCGATCAGTCCATCGCCGCGGGCGCTGGCCGGGTCCGGCCGCGCCGCGTCCCACGCCGTCTTCGCCGGACGCCCCGTTCCGGCTGGGCGAACCATGCCAGGTGGCGACACCCGCCCGGCCCGAGCGGAAGGCCCGGCTCCCTCCGGACCCGCGTGCCCCGTTCCCTCCCAAGCCGCAGGCCCGGCTCCCTCCCAAGCCGCAGGCCCCGTTCCCTCCCAAGCCGCAGGCCCCGTTCCCATCACGTGCCCAACCACCACTGAGGCTCCCACCGGGGCATCGCGCTGAGGACTGCCCTGCGGGCCGATCGAGCGTGCGAGTACGGCGCACAGTGCCAGCCCACTGCAGGCCATCAGGGAGAGCATGGTGATCCGTGCGCCCCAGACCGGTGTGACCAGCAGCACGAGCAGCAGGCGCCCCGGCCCGGGAATCGACAGGAGCCAGGCCAGCCCGGTTCTCACCAGCTTGGGTGAGGAGGCGGATGGCCGGCTGATGACGGGCGCCGTCATATCGGCAACGGCGTGCACGACCAGCAGCACCAGCGCGCCGGTGGCCAGGTGCCAGCAACTGTCCCGCTCGGCACTGGCAGCCCCGGTGGCGACCCCCGCGTAGATCGCGCCCTCGCCGGCGACGCAGACTGCCCGCCAGCCCGGCGAGGACGTCGGCTGCCCGCTGACCGCCAAGAGCGCGTAGGCGGCGCAAACCAGGCCTCCCCCCGCCACCGCGCCGGCCCGCGATCCGGCCGTGTACCAGGCCACCGAGCAGGTCAGGGCTGCCAGGGCGACGCCGAGCACGGTGGGCGCGGACAAACAACGGGCCGCCGCCCACTGGCTGACAGCACCCATAAACCGGTCGAGGGAATTGATCCCGGTCATGCCGTTCCCTCATCAGCGTTTGCGGAGCATCGGCAGCTGATCCGAACAATGTGTACCCAAATAGTCACTCACAGTATCGTCGCGGCTCTGGTCAGTGCCGCCACCAGGCATCCGCGACTGTCCTGGCCACGGTCCCGCTACAGTCACCCCATGAAGGCCGTGGCGGTTGTGCTCGCCGGCGGCGTCGGCTCCCGCTTCGGTGGCGCGTCCCCCAAGCAGTTGCTCCAACTGAACGGCCGGACACTGCTGGAGCACTGCGTTGCCGCCTTCGACGCGGCGCCTGCCATCGACTCGGTCATGGTCGTGATGGCCGCGGGCTACTCACGAGAGGTTCACGAACTGCTCGCGGTGGGCGGGTACCGGAAGCTCACCGGCGTCATCGAAGGCGGGCAGACACGCGTCGAGTCCACCCGCAAGGCGATCGCCGCGCTCGGTGAGCAGGAATGCGATGTGCTCTTCCATGACGCCGCCCGGCCCTTGGTGGACCAGCGCATCATCGCGGACTGCCGTTCCGCGCTGCTCGACCACCGGGCTGTGGGTGCCGCGATTCCGTCCTCGGACACCATCGCGATCGTGAGCGACGGGGTGCTGAGCGCCATCCCGGCACGGGAGAGCCTGGTCCGGTGCCAGACGCCGCAGGGGTTCCGGCTGTCGGTGATCCGCCGCGCCCACCAACTCGCGGCGGCCGACCCGGAGTTTCACCAGCGCCCCGCCACCGACGACTGCGGCATCGTGCTCCGCTACCTGCCCGGGGTCGCCATCCGGCTGGTGCCGGGCAGTGAGCGCAACATCAAGGTGACCTATCCGCGCGACCTGGTCATCGCGCAGGCACTGCTATCGCTGTGATCATCGATGGGATCGGTGACCCGGGCCGGAAGCGTCGTGCCGCAAGCACGCCACGCTTGCGCACGTGAGGCAGGGCACCGAACCGGCGGGTCAGGGCATGGCGGTGAACCGGGTACCGGGCCAGGCGCCGCGGGCTGGTGAGGAACCCGGCTCCCCACGACAAGTGCATGGTGGCCAGCACCGCAGGCAGGCGCGCCAGCGCCCCGGGTGGCAAACTTCGAGAGGCTCCCGCCGTCATCGCCAGCACCGCGAGCGCGTAGGCACCGGGAACGGCGAAGCCCGCCCGGAGCCAGGCAGGCCGTCCCGCGAGCCCCGCTACTCCCGCCGCGGACCCGGCCAGCAGGCCGGTGACCGCGCAGGGCGGGGCAAGGTAGCGCAGGTTGACCGTTCCCAGATGATGCCTGGCGATGGCGCGCCGCCACCGTCCGTAGCAGAAGTACTGGTGGGCCAACGCCAGCAAGCTGGAGCGCGGCCGGTAGGTGACCGCCAGAGCCGGGTCGAACCATATGATCCCGCCCGCCTGACGGATCCGGTGGTTCAGTTCCCAGTCCTCGGCCACCTGATAGTTCTCGTCGTAGCCGCCGACCCGTTCAAGGGCCGAACGCTGGTAGACGCCAAGGTAGACCGAGTCCGCGGGGCCGGGAGCGCCCCCGGTGTGGAATCTGGCGCTGCCGACACCGCAGCGCGATCTCATCGCCCAGGCCACTGCCCGCTCGAATGGTGTGGCCCCTTCCGCGGCCATGATCCCGCCGACGTCGTCCGCACCGGTCGCCTCCAGCACGTGTACCGCGTGGAGCAGGTAACGGGGAGGCAGCATCGCGTGCCCGTCGACACGGGCCACGATCGGGTGCCGCGAGGCCTTGAGCGCCAGGTTGTTCGCCGCCGGGATCAGCCCGCTCGGGTTGGGGACCACCGCGACCCGGGGATCACGCTCCGCCAGTCGCGTCGCGATCTGCATGGTGGCATCGTGAGATGGGCCGACCGCGAGCACCACCTCAACACCAGCCGGGTAGTCCTGTGCCAGCACGCGCCTGACGGACTCCTCAAGGTGATCCTGCTCGTTGCGCACAGGCATGATCACCGAGACCGGTGTGCCCGGTATGACACCGGTTTCATCCACATTGCCAGAGCACCCCGATGGCAAAGTCATCAGGAAATAACCGTACCGCGCCGCATCTGACGCGGTACGGGTGCGTCCCCTTATGCGGTACCGATGCGTCCTGCTTAGTCAGAGCGCTGAGTCCTCCAGCATTTCGGTGACGAGCGCGGCAATCGGAGAGCGTTCAGAACGGACCAAAGTCACATGCGCGAACAAAGGGTGCCCTTTGAGCTTTTCGATGACCGCGACCACGCCGTCGTGCCGTCCCACACGCAGGTTGTCGCGCTGGGCGATGTCATGGGTGAGCACGACCCTGGAGCCCGCACCGATCCGGGACAGCACGGTGAGCAGCACGCCACGCTCCAGGGACTGCGCCTCGTCCACGATCACGAACGAGTCGTGCAGCGACCGGCCACGGATGTGAGTCAGCGGCAGGACCTCGAACATGTCCCGCGCGAGCACTTCGTCGATCACGTCCTGGTTGGTGACGGCGGACAGGGTGTCGTAGACCGCCTGTGACCAGGGGCTCATCTTGTCGGCCTCGGACCCCGGCAGGTAACCGAGGTCCTGGCCACCGACCGCGTACAGGGGCCGGAAGACGACCACCTTGCGGTGCTGGTGGCGCTCCATCACCGCCTCCAGGCCCGCGCACAGCGCCAGCGCGGACTTGCCCGTGCCCGCCCGGCCGCCCAGCGAGATGATGCCGATGTCGGGATCGAGCAGCAGGTCCAGTGCGATCCGCTGCTCCGCGCTGCGGCCGCGCAGGCCGAAGACCTCACGGTCGCCGCGCACCAGGCGCACGGACTTATCGGGGGTGACCCGGCCCAGTGCGCTGCATCCCCCCACCGATCCGGCGGACAGCACAAGGCCCGTGTGGCACGGCAGATCACGGGTGCTGGCGCAGTCGGCCTTCCCGCTTTCATAAAGCTGGTCGATCTCCTCCTTGGTCACCCCGACCTCGGCCATGCCAGTCCACCCGGAATCGGGGGGAAGCTCTGCCCGGTACTCCTCCGCCGTCAGGCCGATCGCGGCCGCTTTCACCCGGAGCGGCAGGTCTTTGCTGACCAGCACCACGTCCTGGCCTTCGGCCGCGAGGCTGCGCGCGACCGACAGGATGCGTGTGTCGTTGTCACCGAGCCGGAATCCCGGCGGCAGGACCTGCGGGTCGGCGTGGTTGAGTTCGACCCTGACCGTGCCGCCGTGTTCGCCGACGGGCAGTTCCGCATCCAGGCGCCCATGCCGGACCCGAAGGTCGTCAAGGTGCCGCAGCGCCTGCCGGGCGAAGTACCCGAGTTCGGGATGGTGCCGCTTGGCCTCGAGTTCGGTGATGACGACGATCGGCAGGACAACTATGTGCTCGGCGAACCGGACGATAGCTGCCGGGTCGGCGAGCAGGACGCTGGTGTCCAGGACGTAGGTGCGCCGGGCTGCTGCGTGCCCGGCGCGGTTGTCGTTGCGGGTGCTGTCATGCCGCGCAGGGCGGCGGGCAGGCGAACTGGCCACTCGTTCTCCCCTCGGCGCCGGGGGTGGCGCCGCGGCCGGACACAGATGTGTCGATGGGACCGGGGCCGGCCCGCGATGGGCCGGGCACCGGCCCATCGCCTGTCTCGCCCGCGTGCAAGAACACGTAGCTCGAGAATCTCGAGGGCCTTCCCGGCGGGCGGCACGGCACCGCCCATCCAGTAACGACCGTAACTCGCGAAGGCGGCCCACCGGAAGTACCGGTTGGCAAAGGCCATACGGTTCGAGTGCCGGGAGCACCTGTTGCCCAGGTCACCCGCGGCGGCCGCCGGCCGCGCCATCGGGGCGGCCGGGCCCGGCTGTGCTCCCTCAGCGTCCCAGGCGCCGCTGGCGGGCCGCGTAGGACCGCAGTGCCCGAAGGAAGTCCACGCGGCGGAAATTGGGCCAGAACGCGTCACAGAAGTAGAACTCCGAGTGGACGCTCTGCCAGAGCAGGAAGCCGCCGAGCCGCTGCTCTCCGGAGGTACGGATCACCAGGTCGGGGTCGGGCTGGCCAGCCGTGTACAGGTGGTCGGCGATGTGCTCGACATCCAGGATCTCCGCCAGTTCTTCGATCGTGGTGCCCTTCGTGGCGTGATCGTGCAGCAGGGCGCGCACAGCGTCGGCGATCTCCCGCCGCCCGCCGTATCCAACGGCGACGTTCACGAGGGGGCCGGGGTTGTCCACCGTCGCCTCGGCGGCGGCCTTGAGGACCTCGGCCGTCTCGGCCGGCAGCAGATCCAGGGCGCCGACGGGTTTGACGTGCCAGCCCTGGGCGGCCAGCTCCCGGACGGTCCGCTCGATGATGCGGAGCAGGGCCTCCACCTCGTCCGCCGGGCGGAACAGATTGTCAGTCGAGAGCAGCCACAGGGTTACGACCTCGACCCCGGCCTGGCGGCACCAGCCCAGCAACTCGAAGATGTGGTCGGCGCCCTTGCTGTGGCCCTCACTGACGTCGGCGAACCCGGCCGACCGCGCCCACCGCCGGTTGCCGTCCACGATCACACCGACATGGCGCGGGATCGAATCCTGCGACAGCGATGATTCCAGCCTGCGCTCGTACAGCCGGTATGCAAGGTCGCGAATGCGCATCCGCATCCCTTCTGCGCTGTTAAGCACGCGGTGTCCGCTCCCAGTCCGGCGCCACTGAATCCCCCAGCTACGCCCCACGGCTGTCACCCGGTCCCACATCACCATCCCTGTGAACGGTATCCAAGGAAGCAACGGGTTCCGTCCGTGATCGACGGAGTTTGCACAAGCGGTTCGCAAAATTCTGTTAAGCGGGGAGCCCGGAGCGGAGATCCGCCAGCGGTGTCCGGTCCTACTATTCCCCGTCCAGCCCGGATGTGTCGGGGCAGGGTGAACCGGTTGACGGGTGAACTGGTGACGGGCACCGCACGGCCGGCACGCCACGTGGCAGGAGTCATGTCATGCGCCGCTACCGCGCAAACCCCGGGGGCTGTTCAGCGATCATGGTCACAGCATGTGAAACCACGAGTCGGTCAGCACCCGGTGGCCGGGGCAGCGCCGCCTTCTCTGCGGCACTGCCACCCCGGCCGCCGGGTGCCGCGGTCAGCCGATCGACTTGATGATCGCCTCGTCGAGCCCGCCGAAGGAGGCGAGGTACTCGCGGCGTTCCCGCTTCATCCTCGCGACCATGGCGTTGTACTCATCGAGGCGGTCCTGGCGCTCGTACAGCCGGCGTGGCTGGAGGATCTCGATGTCGTCGATCCCCGGCACCGATTCCGCGATCTCGTACCCGAAGTCCTGGTCAACTGTCCAGGTGATGGTGTTCTCCATGATCGCCTGCACGATGGCGGAGGAATAGGGGATCGTCACCTTCTTGGAGCCCTCGTGGTCGTCACCGCCCCCGACCCGGCCGGTGTTGAGCACGTAGACCTTGAGTTCGTGCGTGTCGAGCAGTTCCAGCATCCGGTTGCCCATGTCGGCCATGTGGCGTGGGAAGAACGGGTTCGTGCCCGGCACCCGCAGGAACTTGCCCTCCTCGTCCTTCCCGCCTGCCGAGGTTCCAGTGGTCTCGCCGAGCATGAAGTACGCGGCAGCCTGAGCACGGTCGAGGCGGGCGACGCACGGCACGATGTTCTCGTTCCGGTTCAGGATGAGCATGACCTCCGTCGGCGGGATCTCATCCGCCGGCCATGGGCTCACATACGAGAACGGCCAGGTCGTGCGGCCATTCTTGGTGTAGGAGGTGTCGAAGAAGTCGACCGTGCCGGATGCGTCGACGGACACGTTCTCCAGATATGCGTCCGGCTTGACCGTGGCATTGTAGATTGCGGGCTCGAACCGCGGGTCGAGGCCGAACGTCTTGGCGAAGCAGCCGTTCTCGGTGGCGTACACCGTCCCGCCGGGCATCAGTGCGACGAAGTCGTCCTGGGCGGGCTTGCTGCCGAGCTGCGTGGTGAACGTGGTCGTGGTCTTGCCGGTCCCGGACAGTCCGACGATCAGGATGCTGCGGGGGTGGCCATCCGACGGGAACACCTTGCAGCCGGCGTGCAGAGCGAGCCCGCCGCGGTTGTAGACGATGTTGTTCCACATCCGCAGCCCGCCCTTCTTCGACTCACCGAAGTAGTCGGAGTTGAGGACGCGCGTCACGTTGCTTGCCAGGTCGACGACGATGACACGGTCATCGGGGTAGCCGGGGCTGGGCAGGTTGGGCGTGTAGATCACGGTGGTGTCCGGTTCCCAGGTGGCCGGGTCATAGTCCTCACCCACCGGGTAGTACAACTGCTGCTGCATGCCGGCCACGTTGGCGTTAGCTGCCTCCATGACCAGTCTCGCCCGGGTGCGGAACTGCGGGTCCACGCCGATGTAGCCGTCTACGACGACCATGTGGCAGCCAGCGATGTAGGCATCCTGCGCTGCCGCGATCCGGTTGAACTCGTCCCGGGTGATGGTCTGCTTGGTGGCGTTCGTCGAGTCGTCCACGATGAAGGTCGACCGGGTGCTGCGGGAGTCCACGCGGGCCTTCACGTTCACGTTGCCAAACTCGGTGATCTGTGCGTTTGGCATCTTTTCGCTCAGCTCACGCAGTCGCTCGACTGAGGGGTTCCACTCTACTGATGCCGCGTTCACCTCTTGACCCACCGTCACTCCTTCTCCTGGGCGCACTGCACGCCGATCCAGGTTTTGCCGAACGCCACGCACGATCATGCGCGCTGCGCCGCGGGATTTGGGGAGTGTACCCATGTCGGGCCAAGATCAATAGCGGTGGGGTCCCACCTCGGGCCGGACGTGGCGTGCGTGAAGGCCTGCGGCTATCTCTCCGCGAGGCATTTGCGCGCATCGCCCGCTCGTCGCGCATGGCTGCGCGCGGCCGGCAATGCGCCACGATCGTCCCGCTTGCGGGGGCGCTGCCGGGTTCTCGGCCTCCTGCGGAGACACGTCTTTTCCCGGCTTTTGGTTTAGACCTATGGTTTAAACCGCTGATCACAATTTCCCGCAGGTCATGCACTCGGGCCCTGCTGCCGCACCATTTCCACACGGCTCAGCGCGGCCCTGAGGTCAGCCAGCCATGAGTCTTCGTGCTGGCCCACCAGGCGTACACACCAGGCGAGCGCCTCACTGCGACTGCGTGCCACTCCCGCATCCACCAGGGTGTCCAGCACTCGCCGCTGCGGTTGGCGGAGCCTGGTCATGACCGGAACGGAGAATGTGGTAAACATCACTTTCTGGTCACCGCAAACGACCCCCCAGGACACCTTGCGGCCGTAGGTCCGCTCGGCTTCGAGGGCGATTTCGATTCGCGCCTCGCGCGTCTGGGCACGGAACCGGCGAGCACGCCCGATCGCCAGGGCTTGGGAAACCGGTGCGGCCTCGCCTTGCGCACCTTCGGCCTCGCCCGCCTGGCCAGTGGTCTCGCCCTGCTGATCGGCCGTCTCGCCCTGCTGACCGGCTGTCTCGCCCTGCTGATCGGCCGCTGCCACTGGTTCGCCCGCGGAGCCGGGAAGTCCGAGGCGCCCGATCACCGTGATCTCCTCACGGTCCACGATCACCTCGGGGGTGCCTTCGAACCACTCGCCCGGCAACCGCCCGGTGAACCAGCCACGGACTTGTTCGGCTAGCAGGCCCTTAGTGTCCTCTTGTGCAGTCATGTAATTATGATTACATGACTAGTATTCTCGGTCAAATTACAACTGTCACTGACCAGGCCGCGTGAGGCTTGGCCCGGCGGGAGGTGCTGAGCGGGCCGGCCGTGCCACGTGAGGCTTGGCCAGTCGGGAGGTGCTGGGTGGGCCGGCCGTGCCACGTGAGGCTTGGCCCGGCGGGAGGTGCTGAGCGGGCCGGCCGTGCCACGTGAGGCTTGGCCCGGCGGGAGGTGCGCGGAGCGCCGGGCGCGGCCGGCCGTGCGACCGCGGCGCGCTGTCAGCCGACGGGGGCCGCCGCGACCCGGGCGGCGATCTGGGGCGAAACCGAGACGGCGCCCGCGAACTCGCTGCCGAGCCAGAGCGGGACGACCTCCACCTTCATCCCCGGCTCCG
>DAHUZQ010000242.1 GCA_027306495.1 Actinomycetota bacterium
CAACTGTCGCCGTCGGGCCAGGGGGCGCCGGCCGGTCCCGACGGCGACTCCGCCGGTGGCGCAGCCAGTACCGGGCCGGCCGCCGCAAGGGTGCTCAGTTCGGTGTTGCTGTCATCAGCCGGGCCAGCACCGCCAGAGCCGACCCACATCGGCTGCCCGCAATTGCCGCAGAACGCGCCTTCGGGAGACTGCGGCGTGCCGCATTGGCTGCATGCCACCGCCATGGCTGTTTCCCCCACTCCGGGTCGATGCACGGGCGGAGCCAGTGCGTGCGTTCACCCCGGTCTTGACAGCGGACCATCCCGGCACCGAGACCGCAGCGGCGAACCGCCCGCTACCTGGGACTTCCCGCCCTCATAGACCCAGCCCAGGACACACCAGAGCAAGCCCCAATGTGCTGGTGGCGCTCAGAGTACGCTCGCAGGACCGCCTTTACCAGGACCAAATTCACATCCGTCGGGTACGAAGCCCCATATGACGATCACAACGCCTGGGCCTGGCGGCCGGTGCGGGTGTCAGGCACCCGGGATGGGGCAGTGGGCGCAGTCACCTGCTTACATAGCCCATCAGCATTGCCAATGCCATCTATAAGGTGACCGCCGCGCTGGGAAACTCCCATGGCGACCATTACCGTGCCAGACATGGCGGGGCGGCACCGACTCCGACAACCGGTGCCTGCGCTGAAGCCAGGTTCCCGCAGCCCGGCCGACGCGGGTCGGTAACGTGAGACGGGTGACACAGACACCCAGACTTCCCTCCTCCGCGATCGCCGCCCTCGGGCTCAGCGGGGGGTTCCTCGTCGCGCGCCAGACCGGCCGGCGCAACCTCGGTGGAGCCCTGTTCGCCGCCGCCGGCGCCTGGTGCGCCCGGGACTGGTACCGGACGTCCGGCCCGGTCGCGGCGGCCGGGCTCAGTGCCCTGTACGCGGCGGCAATGGGCGGCTCGCACCCACTGGCCAAGCGGATCGGCGCCTGGCCGTCGGTCCTCGCGGTCACGGCCGTTACCAGCGCCGCCGCCGAAGTCGTGACCCGGGCGCTCCCCCGCCGGGCAACCCCGTGACCAGGGCGCCGCAGGCGCATGCGCTCGCGCTCGGCCCGGCCGGCCTCAAGGTCAGCCCGGGAGCGGCCCGGCCGCGCCGGGCCGCTCGCTCCACGACGGCCCTGGCCCGGCCAGACCGGTGACCACATATCCCGTCGGGGTGGCCGGAGCGGGCATCATCGGACTCGCGGTGGCGCGCCTGCTCGCCGAGTCCGGCACGCCCGTGACGGTCTTCGAAAAGGAACGGGCGGTCGGCCAGCACCAGACGGGCCGCAATTCCGGGGTCGTCCATGCGGGCATCTATTACACACCGGGGTCGGCCAAAGCACGGATGTGCCGGCGCGGTGTTGAACTGCTGCATGCCTACTGTTGCGAGCGCGGGCTGCCCTGGAATGCGCTGGGCAAGCTGGTGGTCGCCCGGAATGAACTCGAGACGGAGCGACTGCGGGTGCTCGAGAGCCGGGCACTGGCCAACGGCGTGCCCGGGGTGCGCTGGCTGGGGGCGGCGCAGTTCCGGGAAATGGAGCCGGAAGCCGCCGGTCAGGCGGCACTGTTCTCGCCGACCACGGCGATCGTGGACTACTCCGCCATCACCCGGAGCCTGGCTGGCGACGTCACCTTGCTCGGCGGGCAGGTGCTGACCGGGACCACGGTGGCGGCCGTGGAGCACCGGGGTGAGGGGGCCGTGGACGTGATCACGGCCAACGGCCGGCACCGGCTTTCGCGGCTGGTCGTGTGCGCGGGCCTGCAGTCAGACCTGCTGGCGGTAGCCGCGGGGGACCGGTCCGCTCCCGAGATCATCCCCTTCCGGGGCGAATACCTGCGGCTGCGCCCGCATGCGCGCGGGCGGGTGCGGCACCTTATATATCCGGTCCCCGACCCGGCTTACCCGTTCCTGGGTGTGCATGTCACGCCACGGATCGACGGCGAGGTGGATCTCGGGCCGAACGCGGTGCTGGCGCTGGCACGGGAGGGGTACCGCCGCCGCGACGTGTCGTGGGCGCAACTGACCCGGCTGGCCCGCTCACCCGCGTTCCGCCGACTTGCTGCGGGAAACTGGCGGGCGGGCGTCCGGGAGGTGCGCGGATCGTTGTCGCGCCGGGCCTTCCTCGCCGAGGCCCGCTCCTATCTGCCCTGGCTTGCGCTCTCAGACGTGGTGCCCGGCCCGGCGGGGGTGCGTGCCCAGGCCGTCGATCCGGACGGGACACTGCTGGACGATTTCCGCATCCACCAGATAGGCGCGGTCACTGCGGTTCGGAACGCCCCCTCCCCCGGCGCGACCGCGTCCCTGGCCATCGCCGAGCACATCGTCGGCACGCTTTCGCTGCCCGCCGACCGCCGGCGGTAGCCGACCGCAGTCCCCGGGTGATTCCCGGCGGGAGCGGACGGCCGCGGGATTATCCCGCCGATCCGACACTGGCGGGATCCAGCAGATCCCGCAGGTCAGCGGGGAGCGTTCCGAGCATCTGTGCGATAACCCCCTCCGACATGTGCTGACGGCACACGGCGGTGACGATGCCCGCGGCCTTGCGGACATCGGTTTCCCGGACCCCCGCCTCGGCCGCGAACCGGGTCACGTACTCGTCCCGGCCGTACTTCCGCGGGACCTTGCTCGGGTTCCATCCGTCGAAGAACACGCCCCGGAGCAGATCGGGCAGCTGAGCGGCGAAATGCGCCGCGATCTCCACGCCGACCCGGTCCCGCAGGCCGTGCAGCCACGCACGAAGCACCCGGTAGGCGAGCCGGCGGTCGCTGGTGCCGTATTTGCCGTCGATATCGGCCAGCCATCCGTTGGTCTTGTCGATGCTCCGGTCCAGGCTGCCGACCCCTGTGAAGGACATGATCACACCCTCCTCTGCTCCAGCACCTCTGCCCCACTGGCACCATCCCCGGGCGCGGAAGCCGTATGCGCAGGTCTGTCCCGAGCCGCCGGCCGCGGCGGCGACGGCCAACGGGTGCGGGCCGCGCGGTGAGTTCCCCGCCCGGGGTGACGTCAGCCCGTATGCAGGCCCTGCCGGCAGCTAACCGGCTGCACAGATGGCCTCGACGAACTCCCCGACGTCCCGCTCAGGCAGGTGCCTGGCCAGATCGGCTTCACTGATCATGCCGACGAGCCGGCTGCTCTCGACAACCGGCAAGCGGCGGATGCGGTTGTCCTCCATCGCCCGCAGCGCTTCGCTGACATCCGCGGTCGCCTCAACCGTCACCGGCTTGCCCATGGCGAGTTCGCCAGCGGTCGTGCTCGCGGCGTCGCATCCTTCGGCGACGCATTTCAGGACGATGTCCCGGTCGGTGACGATCCCGAGCAACCGGTCATCGTCGCCGCAGATGGGAAGCGCGCCCACGTCCAGGTCCCGCATCCGCTGCGCAGCCTCCAGCAGGCTGTCGTGCTCTCCGATGCAGTGCGCGCCGGCATGCATGATGTCTCGCGCTATGGTCATGACCCCCCCTTTTTCGCGCTGCGGGGTGCTCCCCGGCACCCCGTTGTCCCCTCGGCGCTACATTCGGTCAGGGAGCACGCCGTGCATAGGGGCGAAGGTCCCACAGCGGTCCGGCGGGTGCCAGCGACCGTTCGCGCGGCCCGGGTTCACCAGTGCCGGGGCGCGCCAAGCCCGGCCGCTTCCTCGTACAGTCGGTGGATCGCGCTTCCCAGGTAGGAGCTGTAGGAGACGTCGGCGGTGTCGCCGCCTTCCTGGTAACCGCCGATCACCCCGACGATGGTGCCGTCCCGGGTTCTGGGGTCGAAGTGGGTCACCCACGGGCTGCCACTGGTTCCGCCGGTGTACCCGGCGCACTCGAAGCGCAGTTGCGCCGCGCTCTGCCGCGCCGTCCAATTCAGGCACGCGATAGGGGCCGAAGCGCTCGCCGGGTAACCGGTGACCCGCACCAGATAGGTGTAGTGCACGTCGGTGGCCAGCCGGTTCGCACCCAGAATGTCCTCGATATTGAGACCGTCATGCGGTTTCAGGACCACAAAGCCGACGTCGAAGGCGGGGTCCGAACTGCGGGCCCACTGCGGTGCCACCAGCATCCGCTGGATGCTCCAGACTCCGAAGGGTGCATGGCCGTCGCGGTAGTCCGGGACGAAGACGATGTCGGCGCGGTATCCGCCGCCCCGCCCGCCGTTGATGCAGTGAGCGGCGGTGATGAGCAGGTCCTTCCCCGGGCTCGCCACCACGCTGGCTGTGCAGAAGTGGTCGCCACCGGGCTCGCGGACGAACAGCGCGCCCACCCGCAGGTCGAACTGGGCCTGACGCGGGATCCGCGGCCGCCCGAGGCCGCGCATCGGCCTTGCGGCGATCAGCGGCCTGGCACCGATCAGCCTGGACCTCGTCCAGTAGGCGGCCGGGCTCCCGCCGACCGGATGCCGGCCAGTGGCCGGGCCGGCGCCTGAGCAGCCGGCTGCCAGGGACGTGACCAGCAGCGCCAGGGCCAGCGGCCAGGTACGGGAGAATCCGCTCCCAGCCGTTTGAAAGGCCGCCGCCGCGATCCTGGCTGCTGCCCGCACGGCCTTCCTCCCCTCAACCCCTCCGGCTGCTCAGTCTGCCCGGATGCTCCCGCAGCAGCCCGCCATCACCAGGTCAGACCGCGTAGCCGGGAGCGTGGCGGGGCCACGGCATGGCGCCCTCAAGCTGCGCGGCCAGTGACAGGAGCAGCGCTTCACCACCAGGTGCGGCGACTAGCTGCACCGATCCCGGGAGCCCGGTCTCGCCGGGAGCCATCGGGACCGCCGCGGCGGGGAACCCGGCCAGGTTCCAGATGCCGGCCATGGGCGCGTAGGTGAGCGCAACGGCGACGCTGCGCAGCCAGGAGCCCTCGCCCCGGCGCCGTGCGGCCGGAGCCGGGCGGGCCAGCGTGGGCATCACCAGCACATCGTGGCTGTCGAAGAACGGGGCCAGCGCAGCCCGCAGCCGTTCCCGGTCATTTTCGCGCGGCGGCCGGACGCGCAGCAGGACCTGCCCGGCCCGGATGTGCCTGCGGGTGCGCGGTTCCAGCCCGGCCTCCGCAAGCAACGGGCGGCCGTCGGGGACCGAGGCGGTGAACCACCGCTCGATACCGGCTGGCGTCGCCCACCCAGGGTAGGGCGGGTCGGCGCGCCGCACGGTATGGCCCAGCCCCGCGATGACTTCCCCGCATCGCTGGACCGCCGCAGCGATGACGGGATGCACCCTGATGCCCGGGCCCGGCGGCCGCGTGGAGATGGCCACCCGCAGCCCCGGCTGCCCGGCGATGCTGAACGTGGCGCCAGCCATCACCCCGAGCATGAGTGCCGCATCGGCAACGGTCGTCGTCAGTGGCCCGTTCTCCGCCAGGCCGCCCCAGCTGTCCGCCCCGATCTGGGCTGGCACGACCCCGGTGCCTGGTTTGATGCCGAACAAGCCGCAGACCGCCGCCGGGATGCGGATCGATCCGAGCCCGTCATTCCCCTGGGCTATCGGGACCATCGCCGACGCGACCGCCGACGCGGCGCCACCGGAGGAGCCGCCGGCCGTACGCCGCCTGTCCCAGGGGTTGCGGGCGATCCCGTACACACTGTCAGTGAACGGGTAGATCGCCAGTTCGGGCAGGTTCGTCAGCCCGACCACCACCGCGCCAGCGGCCCGCAGTCGCGCCACGACGGGGTGGTCGGCTTCCTGCGGGTCGCCTGCTGACGCGGCGCTGCCGCGCCGCATCGGTTCGCCGGCGACGGGCAGGTTGTCCTTGATCGCGACCGGCACACCGGCCAGCGGCAACTGGCCCCGATCAGGTCTGGCATCCACCTGCTGAGCCTCGCTGAGCGCCGGTGCCGCTCTGACGCGCACGAACGCACCGAGTTCGGGGTTGAGCCGGCCTATCCGGTCCAGGTGCTCGGCGGCGACGTCGTGGGCCGACACGTCGCCAGCCCGCACGCCAGCCGCGATCTGCTCCGCGCTGCGCCCCACCCAAGCGGCCATGACGCCCCCCATCCCGGCCGGCTCCGCCAACTCCCCGCCCCGGCTCCGTCAACCGGGCCCGGTCCGGTCCCCGCCACGGACGGTGGCCGGCATGCTTGCGGCGCCATCCCCTGCCCGCAGGCCGGTCCTGCCACCAGTGTCCCATCATTCCCGGCCCCGGAACCGTGCTGGCGTCTGTGACGGCACCGGGCATCTCGCGGTCAAGGCGACTGGAAGGGATTCGGGGAGTGACAGTTCGCTACTAAGGGCATAACCGCTGGCACAAGACACATCGCCGCTAGGGGGAGGCGGCCATGGCCAGTCAATCCGCAGGAGTCACCCTTACCAGACCCGCCGACGTCGGCCTCAAGCGGGAGATGGGGCTAGTCGGTGCGACGTGGGCATCAGAAACCTCGATCATCGGATCCGGCTGGCTGTTCGGAGCGCTCTTCGCCGCGCAAGCGGCCGGGACCGCGGCCCTGCTGGGCTGGGTCATCGGCGGGATCGCGGTCGTCATCCTGGCCCTCGTTCATGCCGAACTTGGAGCCATGTATCCGGTCTCCGGCGGCACCGCGCGATTCCCGCACTTCGCCTACGGCAGCGTCGCGGGGATATCGTTCGGATTCTTCTCCTGGCTCCAGGCCGTCACGGTGGCGCCGATCGAGTGCTACGCCGTGTTCACGTACCTCTCCTACTACTGGCCCGCCGTCTACGACAGCAAGACCTCGACCATCACCGGTCTGGGTTTCGGGATGACCATCGTCCTGCTGGCCATCTTCACCATGATCAACTTTCTCGGCATGCGCCTGTTCTCCCGGGTCAACAGTGGCCTGACCTGGTGGAAGATCGCTATACCGGTGCTCGCCATCATCGTGCTGCTCACCCAGTTCAAGGCCAGCAACTTCGGTGCGGGCGGGGGTTTCATGCCCTACGGCGTCAAGGCGCTGTTCGGGGCCATCCCGTCGGCGGGCATCGTGTTCGCCTATCTCGGTTTCGAGCAGGCCGACCAGCTCGCCGGCGAGGTCAAGAACGCGCAGCGGAACCTGCCGCGGGCGATCATTTACTCGGTCCTGATCGGCACGGTGATCTACATCATGCTGCAGGTGGTGTTCATCGGAGCGATACCGCCGAGCCAGCTCGCTCACGGCTTCGCCAAGATCAGCAACGCGAACGTCCTCGCCGGGCCGTTCGCGGGCCTGGCCGGTCTGGTCGGGCTTGCCTGGCTGGCCGTGATCCTGCGGATCGATGCCTTCATCTCTCCGTTCGGCACCGGACTGATCTATGTGACGTCGACCTCGCGGATCGGCTATGGCCTGGCCCGCAACCGGTATTACCCGCAGATCTTCGCCAAGGTGGACAGCCGGGGTGTGCCCTGGATCAGCCTCATCTGCGCATTCCTGCTCGGCCTGGTGTTCCTGTTGCCCTTCCCGAGCTGGCACTCGCTGGTCGGCCTTGTGACGTCGGCATCGGTGCTGATGTACGCGGGGGCGCCGCTGTCACTGGGCGCTTTCCGGCGGCAGGTGCCCGAGGCGCCCCGCTCCTACCGTTTGCCCGGCGCGGCCATCGTCTCGCCGATCGCGTTCATCATCGCCAACCTGCTCATCTACTGGTCCGGCCTGGAGGTGCTCTGGAAGCTGGGCATCGCGATCGTGATCGGCTATGTGCTGATCGGGATCTCCATGGCATTCGACAAGGAGCGGCCGCCACTGAACTGGCGGGCGGCGCAGTGGCTGCCGGTCTACCTGATCGGCATGGGGATCATCTCGTGGCAGGGCCAGTACGCGGGTGGTGCTGTCGCGCCCCCGCTCAACACCGGCCACATCCCGTTCTGGTGGGACATGCTCGTGGTGGCCGGCTTCAGCCTGATCATCTATTACTGGGCGCGAGCAGTCCGGCTGCCCAAGGACGAGATGCTGGAACTGGTCGGGAGACAGGCCGCGCCGTCTCCCGTCGAGAGCGCCACCCCGCCGGCGTGACCGGCGTGCCATCGCCACCCCGGCCTTGCGGCGATGGCGGTCGGCCCCGGTGACGCAATCGCAGTGTTGGGTGCGGGGCGAGAGGAGCGGGCGATGCCCGGAATCGTGGTGGGGGTAGATGGATCGCCGAATTCACAGCGGGCACTGGAGTGGGCGATGAGCGAGGCAGCGATCAGGCAAGCGCCGCTCACCGTCTTGGCGGTCCACCAGGCCGTGATCAGCTGGGCGACCGGTGACCCGGTCAGCTACGTGGGCGAGTCCCCGGAAGTCGAGCAGGTTCAGCAGACGGCCGCCGCCATGGTGGAGAAGGTGGCGAGCCACCTGGGTGAGGCGCGGCCCGCGTCGCTGACGGTGCGGACCATCAATGGATTTCCCGCGCAGCAACTGATCGAGGCCTCGCAGGATGCCGACCTGGTTGTGGTGGGCTCGCGCGGCCACGGTGGCTTCGCCCGGCTGATGCTGGGGTCGGTGAGCACGCAGGTGGTGCACCATGCCACCTGCCCCGTCGTCGTTGTGCCGCAGAGCGACATGGTCGGGGCGGCGGGAGGAACTGGCTGAGCCCGGATTGCTCAGCGCGGGCCGGCCCGGTCCAGGTTCGGGTGCCGCCACCACGGCGAGCCCGGCGCACGTACCCTCCTCGTTCTCGCACGGCAGGCGCGTGAACCGCGAGATGGTGGGCGGGCAGCCCTCACAGCCGCCATGAGGCAGTCCGGCCGTGATCTGTTCACCGCCACCGATAGGTCCCGTACTTCGGTGGACGGTTCCTCACCCGGATCGCAGCGCGCCCTGCTGTGGCCCCCTCGCTCGGGGCGGCCCGGGTCCGGGCCGGCTCCGGATTGGACTCCGGGATAGCACTCTGATAGATAATCCGCTTCGTTGCAGGCGTAACTGAAAGGTCGGCGGGGAGGGGCGCATGGTGGTGCCGCTGGTGGGCCGTGTTGTGGCCGCGGTGGCCGGTGGCCTGCTGGTCGGGGCGGCGTGGACCAGCGTGGTCAAGACGTTGGTGGTACCTCGCCAGGTGGGCAGCTGGCTGACCCGGTGGACCGACCGGCTGGTGAATGGCGCCTTCTCGGTGGCGGCCAGCGTGATCACTGACTACCGCCGTCGGGATCGCCTGCTGACCGGCCAGGCTCCAGCCATTTTGCTCGCCCAGTTGGCGGTCTGGCTGGGCGCCTCGCTGGTCGGGTTCTGGCTGCTCATGTGGCCGCTGGTGAAGGGCGGCCTCGGCGCCGCGTTCACCGCCGCCGGATCGTCGCTGTTTACCCTGGGCTTCGCCGAGCCGAGCGGCGCCGCTCCAACCCCCGTGGTCTTCACCGCGGCGGCGTCGGGCCTGGTGATCGTGGCACTGCAGATCGCCTACCTGCCGGCCCTGTACGCGGCCTTCAACCGGCGGGAGACCGAAGTCACGCTGATGAATGCCAGGGCCGGGGTGCCCTCGTGGGGGCCCGAACTGCTGGCACGCACCCACTTCGCACTCGGATCGGGGATGTCCACACTCGATACCCTGCCCGACCTCTACACCCGCTGGGAGCGCTGGGCCGCCGACGTCACCGAAAGCCACACGACCTATCTGCCGTTGGTGCGCTTCCGCTCCCCCCGGCCGTTGTCATCCTGGGTGATCTCGTTGCTGGCCGTGCTCGATTCGGCCGCGCTGATCCTGGCGCTGGCCCCGGAGTCCGCCCCGACCGTTCCGGCCCGGCTGTGCTTGCGGGGTGGGTTCACCTGCCTGACCCAGGTCGCCCGCGCCATGGGCTTCGAATTGCCCGAGGAAGCGGACCCCGCTGGCCACATCAGCCTGACCTTTGAGGAATTCCTGCAAGCGGTGGAGCGGATGCGCCAGGTGGACTTCCCCATCGAGCGCGACCCCGCCGAGGCGTGGCCCGATTTCGCCGGATGGCGCGTGAACTACGAGCAGGCCGCGTATGCGCTCGCCACCGCCACCGACGCCGTCCCGGCGCTGTGGTCGGGCCCGCGCCGCCATCCCGGCCCTGTGATCGCCCCTATCCGCCCGCCGTCCGGCCGTCCGCCGCGATAGCGGATTGGGACGGCCTCATCGTGGAAGTGCGCGGGCGCTACTGCGGCCAGAGTGCGCTCGACGCCTCCTGAAGGGCCGGGTGGGAGCAGAGCCTGCCAGGCGGCCCGGCACGTCAGTCCAGGCTGACCAGCCGTGGGTGAGCATATGCTGGGTCCATGGGCCGGATGATATGGAAAGTTCTCGCGGTGCTCCTGGCCGTATGGCTCGCCTTCATGGTGATAGGCGGGTTCCTGGCGATGCTCAAGACGTTCTTCATCATCGGGTCGATCGCCGTCGTGGCCGTCCTCCTGGTGTCGCTGGTGGCCAAGCGCCGCCGATAAATACCGGCCAGTGATGCCAGTCACTGGCCCGGTAGCGGTAGCCCGGCGCTGGTCAGTCCCGGCGCCTCTGCACCGCTCACCCGTCCTTGGACTGGTGAGGGCAGCGGACTTCGACCTCACTCCCGGCTCAGGGCTCGCGGCACCTCGGGCACAGCCCGCTGGCCGGATCACACAGCCCGAGGGCCGGATCACACAGCCCGCTGGCCGGATCACACAGCCCGCTGGGCGGAATGCACCGCGACTGCGCGGCATAGATAACCAGCGCTGCTCCCGCGCTTGCCACTGGGGTGCACGCGGCCTAGACTACCGATATATCGTGATCGTATCGCGAGTGGATCAGGCGAGGCAGAAGATGCGTGCAGCGGGTTCGCCTTCGGGAGAGTTCGAGGCGGGGGCTTTCGCCGCCGCCGACTGTGGTCAGGAACTGCTCGGCCGCCTGCGGGGGATCATCCGCATGCTGGCGGGCGAGCAAGGCCCGGAAGAGAGCGGCGGCCCAGGTCCCGGCCGGCGGGGCGGGACGGGTTGGCGCACTAGCTCGGGCCCCGGGTGGCGGGCCGGACCAGGCCCGGGGGGGCGGGGCGGGCCATGGGCCCGGCGCGCCGGCGGACCGGGCGGCTTCGGGGACTGGCCAGGCGGCCCCGGCGGTCCCTGGCTGGGCTGGCTGCACGGACCGCCCGGCTCAACGCGAACGCGGAAGGCCAGTCGCGGTGATGTCCGCGCCGCGATCCTTGCGCTGTTGCGTGAGGGACCACGTAACGGCTACCAGATCATGTCCGACATCGAAGAGCGCAGCGGCGGCGCCTGGCGGCCCAGCCCGGGTGCCGTCTACCCGGCACTGCAGCAGCTCGCCGACGAAGGCCTGGTGGAGGCCGAGGAATCAGGTGGGCGCCGTACGTTCAGCCTGACCGAAGCCGGGCAGCGCCACATCGAGCAGAACCCCGAAACCGCGCGCGCGGCGTGGGAGTCCATGACCGCCGATGGCGCCGAAGAGATGCCGGGCCTGTTCGCCCAGGCCGCGCAACTGGCCGGCAGCGTCGTGCAGATGGCTCAGGTCGGCACAGCCTCCCAGATCCGCGCCACTGAAGCGCTGCTGGAGCAGACCCGGCGCCAGATCTACCGGATCCTCGCCGACGGCGAAGGCGAGCAGAACGATGAGCAGGAGTGAGGAGACCGCCATGGACGACCGCATCCGCGCCTCCGACGCTGACCGGGATCACATCGCAGCCCGGCTGCGCGAGCACTTCGCAGCGGGCCGCCTGACACCCGATGAGCTGGACGAGCGGATCTCGGCGGCGCTGAACGCGAAGACGCACGGCGAACTCCGGCAGCTCATGGCGGACCTGCCGGAGCCTGCGCCGCTATCGGCCCAGTTGCACGCCGGGCCGCCGCTGTGGGTGGCTCACCGCCGCCCCCGGATCCTTCCCGTGCTCGGGCTGCTGTTGGTGGCCGCAGTTGTATTCCACGGCGGGCCCTGGATCTTCTTCGGGTTCTTCCAGATCATGCTGGTGTTCTGGCTACTGTCCCGGCTGGGCGGCCTTGTCTTCGCGGGCCGCCACCACCACCACCACCGGGACAGCGCATAGGGAGAACGGGCCGCGCGGCTTACACCCACCGCACCCGATCAGTCCCACCGCACCCGATCAGTCCCGCCGCACCCGATCAGTCCCGCGCCACGGTGACCGGCGCATAGGGATGGACGCGCTCGATCAGGGCATGCAGCGCCTGCTGGTCGGGGGCGAGCAGGTCCTTGACGCCGTCGGTGCTCACGTCGGCCACGATGATGTCGCCAACCTCGTCATGGACGTCGCTGAACAGTCCGTGCGACTTCATCTTGTGCGCCTGATAGCGGTTGTCCTGCGTGGGGCTGACGTAGTGGACCGACCGGGCCTTGTAGCGGTGGACCAGGAAGAGGTGGTTCAGCGTCATCAGCCGCTTCTTGCGCAGCGCCATGTCGAAGGTGTTCTGGTCCCGGACCGAGAGGATGTTGCGGCCCCGCCGGTCCACGATCACATCGAAGACGATGTTGGCGACCTTCTCCCCGTCATCTGTGGACAGCGTGAGTTCGAGCAGTTCCGAGCCCGCCGTGATCGGCCGCAGTCCGACATGCAGCGGGGAAGGGATCTGGTGGTGCTTGGCCCACAGCGCCAGCCATTCTTCGAGCAGCTTGGTGGGCACCTCGGTCTGCACCAGGTGCTGATGCTGCGTCGAGCCCTTCCCCATCGCCTTGGTGGCCGCCGTGCCGCCGGTCGCGGCCATCAGCGCCGCATCCAGCCGGGGCCCGCCCACCAGCGTCTGGGGAGTCCGGTATGGCGAATCGAGCAGGCGGATCTTCCGCTGCAGCCGGGCGAGGGAGAGCATGCCATCCTGCCTGAGCGCGGCAGCGAACTCCTCAGCGGCCATGCCGTCGATCTGATGCCCGCCGTAGGTGATGAAGTTGAAGACAAACCCCAGCTTGCCAAGCTCAGCCGGGAATCGCCTCATCTCATCCTCGCTCATCCCGGTGGTGTCCCAGTTGAACGAAGGTGAGAGGTTGTAGGCAAGCATCGCGGCGGGGAACTCGGCATGGATCGCATCGGCGAACCACCGGGCGTCGGCCAGATCCGCTGTCCTGGTCTCCATCCACAGCACGTCGGTGAATGGGGCGGCGGCCAGCGACCTGGCGATCGCATACTCGATTCCGCTGCGTATCTGGTAGAAGCCGTCGACCGTCTTGGGGACCTCGCAATCCCAGGTGATGTCGATGCCGATGGACCTGGCCTTGGCCCGGGCGGCGTGGAAAGACGTGTGATTGGCGAAAGCCAGCCATTCGCCGGAGCTCATGTCGAACTCCTCGCCCTCGCTGGCCCGGAAGTCGATCGCGTCCGCGACCGCCTGGGGGTAGCTCTTCAGGTTGGCCTGCGACTGCCAGGCCTCCAGGTAGGCGGTCTCAGTCGTGTCCAGCAGGGCATCCAACGAAGACCCGTCACCTCCGGCGAACGCCTTCGCGCTGTCCCGGAGCACGTCCATCACGCCAGCCCGCTCCAGCCAGCCGGTGGCCTCGTCGTACTCGGCGGCGGAGATCTGGTAGAGGAGGTGGCCGCGCACATCGTGGACGCCGAGCTCGGAAAGCCTCCTGAGCATGGCGAGATACCCCGCCTTGTAGGCCGGGAGGTCGATGTTGGTGGCACCCAGGATGAAGGGGTGATCGCGCTCATCCCCGCGTCCCTCCAGGAACGTGGCCGCTTCGGCGTCGGTCCTGGCCACGATGATGCCGGGCACCTTCATGACGTCAAGCTGGAAGCGCGCGGCACTCAGCCGCTTGATGTACTCGTCCGCACCGACAAGCACCTTCCCACCTTGGTGGCCGCACTTCTTCGCGCCGGGTTTCTGATCCTCGATGTGGTAGCCAGGGACGCCCACCTCGACGAAACGGCGGATCAGGTTCCGGACATGCGCGTCACCGCCGTGCCCAGTGTCCGCGTCGGCGATGATGAACGGCCGGTAATCGACCTCGCGGGAGACCGCACGCTGCGCCGGGCTCATGCGCGAGCGCGCGAAGCGCTGGTTGCGGTCCGCCGTGAGCAGGGCGCGCACGATCGGCGCGGCCTCGTCTGGCACCTGGGACAGCGGATAGCTGGCCAGGTCTGGCCCCGGGTCCTCGGTCATCGATCCTTTCGCCGAGGTCGCCCAGCCGCCGAGATAGATGCCCTCAATGCCCATCCGCTTCATGGCGACGGCCTGCCCGGGCGAGTAGGGGCCGAACGTGGTGATCTGTTCACGCTCGCCGAAGAGTTGCCTGAGCCGGAGGTAGAACTGCTCGGACGCCACTCGCGCCACGGTGTAGTCGATGGGTATGGTTCCCCGCTGTTCCACTACTTGCCGCTCGGAGTACAGCCGGGTGATGCCCTGGAACCGGGGACTGGCGAACCACCGTGCTGTCTCATCGACCTCCGCGCCCGTCAAGGTCCCGGCGTTCTGCTGGGCGGCTTGCGAATCCACTGACACCATGACCTGGCTCCTAGCCCTCCGGCGCGCGGCGCTCCCAGCGATCGCTCATCCGCCGCACTGTGACGGGGTGGCATGCGCCGAATGCTGGCCCACGCGGAGTGGGCCGCCACCCTGATCGCTCTCATCAGACCTGGCCCCGGGTACGGCAGGTAGAGGCAAAGGTCCCAGGGCCGGGCACGGCTGGGGGCGTCGGCTACGCACCGTGGCCGCAGGACCACCAGTAGCCGGCGCTCCCGTACCCGGGTGGCCTACGCCACCCGGGTACGGGACCTTAGGCCCATTCCCAGCCACCCCACGCGGCCGACATCATGGGCGCGCCCATTCACCCCAGACGGCAGGAGGCGCGCATGATCAGGCAGGCCCCGGTGAGCACCCGGCCGACGGTTGATTACCGCCAGCGGCCGATGCTCGTGTTCTGGGAGACCACGCGCGCCTGCCTGCTGGCTTGCCGGCACTGCCGGGCCTCGGCCACCAGCGCCGCCCTGCCGGGGGAACTGACCAGCGCGGAAGGGCACGCCCTGATTGATCAGGTCGCCGGGTTCGGTCGGCCCTACCCGATCCTGGTGCTGACCGGCGGCGACTGCCTGCTGCGGCCTGATCTGTTCGACCTCGTCGACCACGCCCAGTCGATCGGGGTCCCGGTCTGCTTGTCCCCCTCGGTCACGCCACGGCTGACACCCGACATGGTGGACCGGATCGCCGCCTGCGGCGCCAAGGTGGTGTCGATCAGCCTCGACGGTTCGCGTGGGCAGACTCACGACCGGATCCGGGGTATCCCCGGTCACTTCGATCAGACCGTAGCCGCGATCCGGGCGCTGGTGGCCGCGGGCGTGACCGTGCAGATCAACACGACGGTCATGCGTGCCAACGCCACCGAACTCGTGGACATCGCGGCCCTCATGAAAGAGGCCGGCGCCCACATATGGGAGGTCTTCTTCCTCGTGCAGACCGGCCGGGGCGTCGGTACGGACGCGATCTCCGCCCAGGAGCATGAAGACGTGTGCCACTTCCTCTACGACATCTCCCGCCACGGGTTCACGGTGCGGACAGTGGAGGCGCCCTTCTTCCGGCGCGTCGTCAGGGACCGGCGGGCGGGAGAACCGGCACCGGACACCCCGTTCTACCGTGATCTCTCCCAGCGGCTCGAGCTGCTGTTCGGCCCGTCCCATGCGCCCGCGAGAGCGCAGACCGCACCCACCCGCGATGGCAAGGGCATCCTTTTCATCAGCCACGACGGCGAGGTGTACCCGGCGGGATTCCTCCCGCTGGGGCTGGGAAACATCCGGACCCGGTCACTGCGGCGGATATACCGCGACCACCACCTGCTGCGCGCGATCCGCGCGGCCAGGTTCAACGGCCGCTGCGGCCAGTGTGAGTATTCCGACCTGTGTGGGGGTTCGCGCGCCCGGGCCTATGCCGCCAGCGGGGACCCGCTCGGTGAAGATCCCGCCTGCCCATACCTGCCCGAACCCGCGCCCGCGCCGGCCGGCTGAGCGACGCCCGTTACCCGCCGGCCTGGTCCTGCTTCTCGAGCAGTTCGCCCTCGATCGCAATCTGGATCTCTTCGCTTACCACCAGCTTGCCGTCTCGCATGAAATCGAACGCCAGGCCGAAGTCGTGCCGGCTGATCCGGGTGCGGGCGCTGTAGGCGATGCGGTGTCCCATCATCTCCGGGTCGTTGATCTCACCCAGCCTGGTCACCTCGATGACGATCGGGCGGGAGGTTCCCTTGATGGTCAGGTCTCCGCTCAAGGTGTAGCGGTCCGGCCCGGTCTGTGCGGCGCCAGTGCTCCGGAAGGTGATCACCGGGTAGTCGTCCACGGCCAGGAAGTTGGACGTGCGCACGTCGTTGTCGCGAGCTTCGTTGCCGGTGTGGATGCTCGCGGTTGCGATGGTGACTTCCACCGACGACCTATCCGGGTGGTCCAAATCGATGTGGGAGGTCAGTTCGACCTCGCGGAAGTGGCCGCGCACGGTCATGAAGCCCAGGTGCTTGGTGGAGAACTCGATCTGCGTGTGGTGAGGGTCGAGGTGCCAGTCGCCCATGGAAATCCTCCATGCACAGGAAGGGAATTTGGCCATCAGAATAACTCGGATACGCGAACTACAGTGTCTTCACTCCCCGCACCAGGTGTGCAATGTCCGGTGGTGCCCGGGTTTGGCGCAGGAACGCTCATCGATCAGTTGCTGGCCCGGGTTTACCAGCCACCGGACGGCTCGCTGGCCCGGACGCCTTGCACACTCAGGGTGTGAGCGTGCAACTGAACCACACTATCGTTTCCCGCCACGGCCAGCAGCACTCGGCGGAGTTCCCGGCCGGGATCCCCGGCCGGACGTTCGGGCCGGTCGCGACCTATGCCTACGCTGACGCGGGCACCCATTACTGGTCGGTGGATACCGAGGGCCGCGGCTGATCACTGGTCCCAGTCACCCGATGACGACGACCTCGCACGCCTGCACGACCGGCTACGACCACGCCTTGCGGAACCGGATCGGCATAGAGCATCTCTGCCAGGTGCGCCCGGCGGGCCAGCACCGTCCGCTGGTTGACATAGCCCTTGTCGGTGATCTCGCCGGCGTCCAGGTCGGCGGGGCTGGCCATCACCAGCAGCCGCTCGATCCGGGCGGACGATCCGGCGTCCTGGTTGTGCGCCGCCAGCGCCCCGGACAGTAGGTCGTGCAGGCCATCGTGAATGATCACCTCGCCGGCGGACTCCGGCAGCGGGCCGATCCGCTTGCCGGCCTCCGCGGCGTTCAGCCAGGCCAGCGCGCCGATATAGTCACGGTTCTCCCCCGCCAGGACCGCGTCCGCCAGTATCGGGGCTGCCGACAGCAGCGCCGCGCGCACCGCACCGACCCGCACGAACGTACCCGTTCCCAATTTGAAGTCCTCAGCGAGCCGACCGCGGAACACCAAGCCGGCATCAGGGTCAGCCGGGTCGGCGAACGCGACCGCGTCACCGGTGCGGTAGAAGCCGTCCTCGTCGAAAGCCGCGGCGGTGAGGTCGGGCCGGCCGTAGTAGCCCGGGGTCACCATCGGCCCGCGGGCACGGATTTCATACGCCCCCTCTCCAGCGGGAACGAGTTTCACTTCCGCGCCCGGCAAGGGCACCCCGATGCAGCGGGCGTCGGCGTAGTCATAGTGCGCCGCGGTCACCGCGGGCGCCGTCTCGGTCGCGCCCCAGGCTCCGGTGACAGGAACGGGGTGGCCGGTGACGCGCTGTGCCAGGTCGGCCAGCCGAACCCGCAGGCCGGCGGGCAGCGCCGCCGCCGCGTTGAACAACAGCCGCAGCCGGGAGAAGAAGCGGGAGGCGAACTCCGGGTCAGCCTCCAGGGCAGGCACCAACTGCGCGTAGCCGGCCGGCACGTTGAAGTACACCGTGGGCGGGATGTCCGCCAGGTTCTGGAGTGTCTGGGCGAAGAGGGCAGTCGCTGGACGACCGCCATCGATGTACAGGGTGCCGCCCGAGGTGATCATCATGTTCAGGTTGTGGTTGCCACCGAAGGTGTGGCTCCAGGGGAGCCAGTCCACGATGACCGGGCGCTCGGCCGCCAGGAACGGCCACACCTGCCGGATCATCTGCTGGTTGGCCGCCAGCATCCGGTGGCTGTTCAGGACCCCCTTCGGAGTCCCGGTCGACCCAGAGGTGAACAGAACCTTCGCTACCGCATCGGGTGTCAGTGCCCCGAAAGCCGCCCGCACCGCCGGGCCGGGCGCCGAGGCCAGCAGTTCGCTGAGCGGCTCAGCGCCCGTCCGCTGACCCGCCGCCACGATGGCCGGCACCTCCGCAATTGCGTCCAGCGCTGCCCCGAAGCGATCAGCGTCGTCGGCGAACACCGCACCAGGCTGGACCAGCCCGGCGATCGCCCGGATGCGGGCATGGTCACGGCTCTGCAGCGAATACGCCACGCTCACCGGCGCGGCCGGCACCCCGGCCATCATCGCGCCCAGCGTCATCAGCAGGTGGCTCACGCTGTTGCCCGACAGCACCAGCAGCGGCCGGTCTGGTCCCAGTCCCCGCTCCAGCAGTGCCTGGCCGAGCACCTCCGCCGCCGCGGCCGCCTCGCCGTACGTGCAGGTGCGCCAAGCCCCCGCCGGTCCCCGTTCGGCCACGAGCGAATGGTCCGGGTCCTGCTCCGCCCACGCCCGCAGGCTGTGCACCACCGACACGGGGTAGTCCCCCAGTGGGTCAGCGGAGCGCAGCACCAGCGAGCCGCCGCCTTCCCCCGGACCGGGCACGGCGAGGATCCGGGGCGTGGCGAACAGGGATCCGGCGACGCCTGCGTTCACGACCACATTCGCTCCCTCACCGCAGCGGCCGACAGCACCTTTAGCCAGGCTGCTCCTGCAACTCAGCGAAGAACCGGGCAAACACCAGCCGGGTCAGCGGAAATACCAAGATCTACACTATCTACCGCAGTAACACGGCAATGGGAGCGTCCGAGGATGCGATTGACGCCAAGATCACAGCGGCCGTGTACAGGCCCTGGCTGGCCCTGCCGCGCCGGGCATCCGCTTCCCGGCTCCCACTGACCATCTACCGCAGATAGGCCCCCTAAATGCCTGGATGGATGGTTGCCGTATATGTTGCCCCTGCTGACACAAGAGAGGCGGGACGGCATGGATCTGGGCCTGATGGACCGGGCGTACTTGGTGACAGGGGGAAGCCGTGGGCTCGGCCTGGCGAGCGCGCAGGCACTGGTGGCCGATGGGGCCAAGGTCCTGGTGAGCTCCCGAGATGAGGCCGCTGTAGCTGCGGCCGTGGACGGCCTGGGCGGGGCCGCCATCGGCATGGCGGCCGACAACGGTGACCCCGATGCTGCTGGCCGACTGGTAGCGGCCACTGTTGAGGCGTTCGGGCGGATCGACGGGGCGCTGATCAGCGTCGGCGGCCCGCCCGGTGGCACCACCGCAGATGTGACGGAGCAGGCCTGGCGTGACGCGTTCGAATCGGTCTTCCTAGGGGCGTTGCGGGTCGCACAGGCGACGAGCGAACGCATGACCGATGGCGGGTCGCTGGCATTCGTGCTCTCCTCATCGGTGCGCTCCCCGATCCCGAAACTGGCGATCTCCAATGGACTGCGGCCGGGGCTGGCGGGCTTGGTCAAAACCCTCGCTGACGAGTTGGGTCCGGCCGGGGTGCGGGTGAACGGCCTGGTGCCCGGCAAGATCGCTACCAGCCGCGTGCGGGAGAACGACGCGCGCATCGGCGACCCCGACGAGGTGCGGGCAGCGACTTCCCGGACCATCCCGCTGCGCCGCTATGGGGAAACTGAGGAGTTCGGAAAGGTCGCCGCGTTCGTGCTGTCACCGGCCGCGTCCTACCTCACCGGCACCATGATCACCGTGGATGGGGGCTTCATCCGCACCTGGTGACCGGTCGGGCGAGCCTTCGGCAAGCACCCGGCCGTGCTGACGGCCGCGCTCGGGCGCAATGACGATCCCCGCGCTGGGAGCCCGGCCCCCTCGTGCAGGGCGTCAGGCGCGGTGCCGTGCCTCCATCAACCGCAGGATGAGCGGCGTGAAGATGAGCTGCATGGCCAGTTCCATCTTGCCGCCCGGCACGACGATGATGTTCGGTCGCGACATGAACGAGTCGTGCAGCATCGACAGCAGGTAGGGAAAGTCGATCCCGCCGGGGTCGGCGAAACGGATGACGGCGAAGCTCTCGTCCGCGCTGGGAATGGTCCGGGCTATGAACGGGTTCGAGGTGTCCACCGTGGGCACGCGCTGGAAGTTCACGTGGGTGCGGGAGAACTGCGGGCAGATGAAGTTCACGTAGTCGGGCATGCGGCGCAGGATCGTGTGCACCACGTCCTCGCTTGTGTAGCCACGGGCGGCCTTGTCGCGGTGCAGTTTCTGGATCCACTCGAGGTTGATGATCGGGACGACCCCGATGAGCAGGTCGGCATGCCGGGCGACGTCCGCGCTGTCGGTCACTGCGGCGCCGTGCAGTCCCTCGTAGTAGAGCAGGTCGCTGCCGCCGCCGATGTCTTCCCATGGCGTGAAGGTGCCGGGCGGCTGCTCGAACGGCTTGGCATCCTCGGCGTCGTGCAGGTACCTGCGGGCCCTGCCGGAGCCGTGCTCGCCGTATTCGCGGAACAAGCCCTCCAGTTCTTCGAGCAGGTTGGCTTCGGGGGAGAAATGACAGAAGTGCTGATTGCCCTGCCGTTCGGCTTCGGCCATCGCGGCTTTCATCTGCTCCCGGTCGTACCGGTGGAACGAGTCACCTTCGACCAGTGCGGCGTTGATCTGCTCGCGCCGGAAGATGTGCTGGAAGGTCCTGCTCACTGACGTGGTGCCCGCGCCGGAAGAACCGGTGACGGCCACGATGGGGTGTTTGGCCGACATGGGTCCTCAAGCCGGGCCGGGAACCCGGAACAGCGACCGGGTGCCGAAGAGCGAGTCGTCGAACGCCGGGCCCCGTCCGGTGGGCTGGTCGCGGTGGTAGCGCTCGATCAGTTCCACTTCACTGCGCGATCCGAATACCAGCGGCACCCGCTGGTGCAGGCTGGCGGGCTGGATGTCCATGATCCGCTCGCGGCCGGTGCTGGCCCTGCCGCCCGCCTGTTCCACGATGAAGGCAACCGGATTGCATTCGTACAGGAGCCGAAGCCGGCCTGGCATGTCCTGGTGCTTGGTGTCTGCCGGGTAGAGGTAGACACCACCGCGGGTGAGGATGCGATAGGTGTCAGCGACCAGGGATGCGATCCAGCGCATGTTGAAGTCCCGGTCCCGGGGGCCGGTCCTGCCCGCCAGGCATTCGGAGATGTAGCGGCGCACCGGCGGCTCCCAGAACCGCTCGTTGGAAGAATTGATCGCGAACTCCCCGCACTCCTGCGGGATGAGCAGTCGCGGATGAGTGAGAACGAACTCGCCGATGTCCCGGTCGAGCGTGAACCCGTCAACGCCGTCGCCGGTGGTGAGGATGAGCATGGTCGACGGCCCGTACAGGGCGAAGCCTGCGCAGACCTGAGCGGTGCCCGGCTGGAGGAAATGCTCTTCGCGCGGCTCGGCTGCCGGGTCGGGGCTGCGCAGGATCGAGAAGATGGTGCCGACCGAGATGTTGACGTCAATGTTGCTCGACCCGTCCAGCGGGTCGAACACCAGCAGGTACTTCCCCCGCCGGGCGGTCGCTGGGATCGGATAGGCGTCCGCCATCTCCTCCGACGCCATCGCGGCCAGGTGCCCGGACCACTCGGTCTCGCCGATCATCACCTCATTGCTGATCAGATCGAGCTTCTTCTGCACCTCGCCCTGGACGTTCTCCACCCCGGCGCTGCCCAGCACCGCGGCAAGCGCGCCGCGTGCGACCTGGCTGCTGATGATCTTCACCGCCGTCGCCACCGCATGGAGCAACCCGGAGAAGTCGCCGGTCGATCCCGGATGACGGTGCTCGGCCTCGATGGTGTACCGGGTCAGGGTCGTCCGTTCCCCGCGCACGGCTGTCAGGCCCCCGCCCTTGCGGCAGCCGTGACCTGCGACGCTTCGCTGGCCCGCCGGCAGTTCGCTGCCAGCCTGGACTGCGCATCGCCGGTATTGGCGGGAACGCCGTGCCAGGCGAGCAAGGCGTCACTGACAAGCGCGCGCCCGAACGAGAAGGTCAGCCGCCAGGGCGCCTCGCCGACGGCCGCCGCCTCGGCGTTGATCGCGGAAAGGTTGGCGCACGCCTGCCCATTGGACTGGCCCCCGGACAGGAACGCAACGCCCGGGACACTCGCTGGCACTGCTGCGCCCAGCGCCTGCAGAGTATTGAGGGCGACCTTGGCCGGACCGGCCTGGTCTTCGCATCCGGCTCCCGCAATGACCATGTTCGGCTTGAGCACGATGCCGGCCAGATCAACGCCCATCGCCTCGAGTTCGCCGAAGACGGCCTCCAGGACTGTGGCGGTGACGGCGTGGCAGATGCCGATGCTGTGGTCGCCGTCCATCAGGACCTCGGGTTCCACGATCGGCACAACGCCCGCGTCCTGGCAGAGGGCGGCGTAGCGGGCCAGAGCGTGCGCGTTCGCGTGCACGGTGCGAGGGTGAAGCCCCGCAGGGCGGAACACAGCGCGCCACTTGGCGAAAACCGCTCCGCGTGCCCGGAAGTCCGCCAATCGGTCGCGCAGGCAGTCCAGTCCCTCGGTCACGAATCCGCCGTCCGAGAACGGAAGCGGGGCGGTGCCCTTGTCGACCTTGATGCCGGTCATGATCCCGCGCGCGGCGGCAGCTTCGCTGAACGGCGGGCCGCCCGGCAGTGCCTGGCCGAGTGTCTCCTCGCACAGGATGATTCCGGAAACGTAACTGCTCAGCCCGGGGGTGGTCAGCAGCAATGCCCGGTAGTCGCGGCGGCTCTCAGCGGTCGGCGCGACGCCCGCCGCCTCGAGCCGCTTGGACATTGTCGTGACGCTTTCGTCTGCTGCGAGTATGCCCTTGCCTGGCGCGACAAGGGCGGCTGCAACTTCGGGCAGGCTCTGCACAGATCATCTCCCGCCTGGCTGGGACCGCGGCATTCAGGAATTAATTCCTGCTGAGGCTAAGGGCACCGTGGGTACCCCCGCATCACCTGCTGGAGCGGGCTGACGGGGTAGAAGCGGCCCACCCGATCTCAGCCGCACCCCGATGTACCGGTGAGCGGGTCGCGGCTCGCCCGGATCGGGACTCCCGCGGGAATCCTCACTGAGAGTGCTCCAGGACTGAGAGTGCTGCAGGACTGTTGGGCCGGCGCCAATGAGGGCAGCTGGGGTACAACGACAGGTTGGAACCCGACAACGGATCACCCCCTACCGCCGCCGGTGGCCGCCGGCGACTGTCAGAGCATGGAGCAAGCACTTGACATCCTCAGAGGTGACGCGCATGCCGGCGCGCCCGCCTCGCCTGCCGGCGCGCCCGCCTCGCATGCCCTTCCGTTCGGTTTGCTGAAAGAGCTGAAGCGGCCGGGCGACCTGTTCCGGGACCTCGGCCCGAACTGGTATGCGTCCATCATGGGCACCGGCATCGTCGCCAACGCCGGCGCGACGCTGCCGCTGCACTTTCTCGGGCTGCGAATCTTCGCCACCGCCGTGTGGGCGCTGGCAGCCGCCGGACTGATCGCGCTGACGGCCGCTTGGGCGGTGCACTGGATCCGGCATCCGGCCCGTGCCCGCGGCCATGCGGCCAATCCCATCATGGCGCAGTTCTGGGGCGCCCCGCCGATGGCGTTGATGACGGTCGGCACCGGCACACTGCTCCTCGGCCCGCCCCTGATCGGGCCCGGCGCAGCGGTAACCGCCGACTGGGTGCTGTGGCTGAGCGGGGCAGTCCTCGGGCTGATCACCTCCTGCTGGATCCCGTACCTGATGATGACCCGGCACACCATCGCCGCGGACGCGGCGTTCGGTCACTGGCTGATGCCGGTGGTCCCGCCGATGGTCGCGGCAGCCAACGGCGCACTGCTGATCCCCTACGCCGGCTCCCCCCAGGCCCAGCTCACGCTGCTGCTGAGCTGCTACGCCATGTTCGGCATCAGCCTGTTCGTCTCGGTGATCATCATCACCCAGATCTGGACCCGGCTGGTTGTGCACAAGATCGGGCCCGCCGTCATGGTGCCCGCGCTGTGGATCGTCCTGGGCCCGCTCGGCCAGTCAGTCACCGCGGTGGGCAACCTGGCCACCCATGGCGCCGCCGTGCTGCCCGCGCCGTATTCCGGCGGCACCGACGTGCTCGCCCTCCTGTACGGGGTGCCGGCCTGGGGGTTCGCGATGATGTGGCTGGTGCTGGCCGCGGCGATCACGATCCGGACCGCCCGGCAGCACCTGCCTTTCGCGCTGACCTGGTGGAGCTTCACCTTCCCCGTCGGCACCTGCGTTACCGCCACCATCGGTTTGGCCGCCCGCAGCCACTCCGAGATGATGCAGGCCGCCTCGATCATCCTGTACGCGCTGCTGCTCGGCGCCTGGCTGACGGTCGCGGCCCGCACGGTCCACGGCAGCGCCACCGGCCGGTTGTTCCTGCCGGTAGCCCCACCACTCGCAGCCGGGACCGCAGCGGCGTAGCCACGTGGTTCGCCGCCACGTCGATGGGCCCGGATCGCCCACCGACGCGAGGATGGCGGCCTCCGTCCGAGCCGTCGGTGAGGTCCAGTGACACGTGCAGAAGGCGGCCGCCCTGCTGTGCAGCCAGGTCAGCTAGAACGCTGGTGGGGTGGCGACAGCTTCGCGCCCTGTGGTCCGGGCCGTCCGGCAGCCCCGCCGGGGGTGCTGCGCCCGTGGCGCTGGCGGGCAAGGATGTGGGCGATCAGGTCCCTCGCCGGGCCGGCCGGCAAGCTGCTCGGGCCGTCCCAGACGGCACGCAGGGTACGGCGCAGGTCGAGGCCGGGCGTCTGGACCTGGATGAGCCTGCCAGCGGCCAGGTCGTCGGAGACTGCAAGGTCGCTGATCACCGCTGGGGCGGCGGCGGCCAGTGCCGCCGCTCGGACGGCGGCCGTCGTGGATAGCGACAGCGCCGCAGGCGCCTGCGCCAGACCCGACCCGAGCGCGGAAGCCAGCGCGGCCAGCAGCGTGTCCCGGGTGCCCGAGCCGCCTTCCCGGCTGGCCAGCGGGGCGGCGGCGAGTTCTTGAGGGCTGATGCCACGGCGCCGGCGCACCCACGGATGGCCGGGTGCGACGACCACCACGAGCCGGTCGTGGCCGATCACCCTGCTGGCCAGCCCCGGTGGCTTCTGCGGGCCCTCGGTGAAACCAAGATCTGCGCTCCCCGCACCGACCTGGGTGACAACCGCCTCGGTGTTGGCCGCGGACAGCAAGATCTCGGGCGGCTGGCCGCCCGACTGCCCGGCAGCCGAGCGGAAAGAGGCCAGCCAGCCCGGCAGCAACTGCTCGGCGATGGTCGAACTGGCACTGATCCGCAGCCGGCTGTGCCGGTCGGCCCGCAGCGCCGCTATCCCAGCGTCCAGCCCGGCCGCGACGCCCAGCAGCCGGACCGCCCATTCGGCGATCACGGCCCCCTCCGCGGTCAGCGTGGACCCGCGCGGGCTGCGCCGTACCAGAAGCACGCCGGTCTGCGCCTCCATCGCGGCGATCCGCGCCGAGACCGCCTGCTGGCTGATCCCGACCTGGCGAGCGGCGCCGTTCAGGCTGCCGGTGGTGGCCACGCTGAGCAGCACCTCCAGCGCGGCGAGATCGGGCACATGCCCGCTGAGACCCACCCGGGAAGTCTAGCCAGCCACAAGCCGGGGTTGTATCCGGGCAACTGCGGGACCCTGCCGGCGGCCTCTGACGGCTGCCGGCGGCCCCTGACGGCTGCCAGCGGCCCTTGACGGCTGCCAGCGGCGGCGCCCGGCTGGCTCAGGCTGACAGTGGCGTGTGCCCAGGTTGGACGGTCTCGTCTGCGGGTGGCGGGCCTGGCGGCGTGCCGTTCCCGAAGGGGCGGCCGCCGAGTGTCTCCCGGCCGTGTGGGCTGAGCCATCCGGAGAGGTCGGGGCCTGCGGGCACGACGCCGGTCGGGTTGATGTCGCGGTGCACCTGGTAGTAGTGGCGCTTGATGTGGTCGAAATCGATGGTGTCGCCGAAGCCTGGGGTCTGGAACAGGTCGCGCGCGTACGCCCACAGCACTGGCATTTCGGTCAGTTTCTGCCGGTTGCACTTGAAGTGCCCGTGGTAGACGGCGTCGAAGCGGGCGAGGGTGGTGAACAGCCTGACGTCGGCTTCGGTGATGGTGCCGCCGACCAGGTACCGCTGGTGCTGCAGGCGGGCCGACAGCCAGTCGAGCCGGTCGAACAGGCGGTGGTACGCCTTCTCGTAGGCAGCCTGTGTGCCGGTGAATCCGCAGCGGTAGACGCCGTTGTTGACGTCCCGGAACACCCAGCTGGTGACCTCGTCGATCTCGGGACGGCGGTCTTCCGGGTACAGATCGGGGGCGCCGGGCCGATGGTGAGCCCGCCACTCGGTGGACAGGTCAAGGGTGATCTGGGCGTAGTCGTTGGTCACGACCTGGCCGGTGGGGATATCTACGATCGCGGGCACGGTGATGCCGCGGCTGTAGCCGGGGAACCGGGCGAAGTAGGCGTCCTGCAGCCGTTCGATGCCGAGGACGGGGTCCCGCCCGCCCGGGTCGAGGTCGAACGTCCAGCTCCGCTCGTCATGGACAGGCCCAGCCACAGCCATCGACAGCACCCCCTCCAAGCCGAGGAGGCGGCGGACAATGATTGCCCGGTTGGCCCACGGGCAGGCCCGGCTGACCACCAGGCGGTACCGGCCGGGCTCCACCCGGAAGCCGTCCCGCCCGTCCGCGGTGATCCGGGTGGTGATGTAGCGCTGGTCACGGATGAATTCCCCGGCGGGGTTCACGTACTTGCCGGAAGCCGAGGCTTCGGTCATGGCAGTGTCCTTCGTTCTGCAGGAGCCACACCCGGCGGATCGCGCGCCTGGCAGGGGAAAGGTGCCTGCTGTATTTCACTCCGGGCCGGCGTAAGTACCGGCGGTGGCGGGAAACAGCGTTTTGGTGATTTTGAAGTTCGCCACGTCGACCGTCGCGTCGGTATGCAGGTAGACCGCGGCGTCCCGGAAGTACTTCTCGATCCCCGCCTCGAGCATCGCCCCATAGCCGCCGTGCAGTTCGACGGCGTGCTGGCAGACCTCAAGGATCTCCTGGGACGCGAACACCTTCACCATGTCGCACAGGCGGGTTGCGTCGGGGCTGTCCTCGTCAACGGCGATGGCCGCCCGCCGCAGCAACGCGCTCACCGCCTCGAGTTTCGTCGCCATGGCGGCCACGCGCAGCGCGACCGCCTGGTGCTTGATGAGGATCCGCCCGCCCTGGACGCGCTGCTGGACCCACGCCGCGGTGTCCTCGAAAGCGGCGATGCCGATCCCAAGATTCTTCGCCGCCACGATGATCTTGCCCGGCCGGAAGTAGACACCCGCCTTGCCCAGCGCATTGCCATGCGCCAGGAGATGGTCTTCCGGCACGCGGCAGTCCTCGAACACGATCTCGCCGTTGTTCATATACCGGCCGCCGACCGTCTCGTTGCACCGTGTTACCTCCAGGCCCGGCGTATCCCGCGGGACCAGGAAACTGCTCGTGCCCTCGAGCAAGCCCACCGAGGGGTTGGTGTTGGCGTATACGACGTACAAGCTCGCGTCGTAACCATTGCTGATGAACTGCTTACGGCCGTTGATCGTCCAGTGACCGTTCTCGCGGACGGCCCTGGTCTCCATGGCCGCCTCCGGCACGTTGTAAGGCAGCCACCGGTCAGAGGCGCCCCGCGGCTCGGTCAGGCAGTGCGCCATCAGGAACTGCGGATCGGCCATGTACCGGGCAAACCACTCATCCTGCAGGTGCTGTGGCGCGAGGGCATGCAGGAGCACGGAAATCTTCCAGTTCTGAACGAGCTTGTCGGCCAGCCCCGAGTCGCCACGCGCAAGCTCGGTTGCGATGATCGAGAACGTCTGGGACTGGGCTGCCGGGTCGAGCCCGACACCGCCGTACTGCTCCGGAACACCCAGGCCGCGCAGTCCCGCGCGGTCCGCCTCCACCAGGATCTCGGCCGGCAGGCGCGTGGCCACGTCGAAGGACCACTCGCGCTCCCGGTCGGCTGCGATGAACGGCCTGACAACATCGTCGACGTAGCGGCGACAGGTTTCCCGCATCAGGCGCTGCTCATCCGAGAGGTACCTGCCGGGTACCTCGCCAACTCTGTCCATGATGCCTCCGGCTGGGGCGACGGGTCGGGCGATCACACTGGTGACCTAGGCGGGGCGGCCAGTTCCTCAGTGATGTGCACCTACACATTCAGGCCACAGCCCGGCTGCCGGCAAATGGCCGAAAGTCACCTCAGGTCCGGCCAGAAGCCTCTCACGGCGGGTTCGTACCTAGTCGGCAATGCGCGTCTCGACCGGGCGAGCGGCGGTGAGCGGCGGTGAGCGGCGGTGAGCGGCGGTGAGGGCGCGCCCGCGGTGGTGGTCGTTGATCCGGTAGATCGCCCGGTAGTCACCGCGTCGGGGCGCTGCGCAGCCCTGCCAGCCCGAGCTTGAGCGGCTCACCCAACCCGGCGCGGGCTTTGGGCAAGGGGACCGCAGATGAAACGCCTGGCTGGGCCGCAGTCACCGCAATACCCCCACGGGTATATACTCACATGGATCATCAACGCGGAGGGAGTGCTCTCATGTGTCACGCCGTCAAGTGCCGGACCTGCGGGAAAGCCACATGGGCCGGATGCGGCCAGCACGTTGAGCAGGTTATGCGCGGAGTGCCTGCATCCCAGCGCTGCCCCGGCCACCCGCGTGAGCCTCGCGGGAGCTTGTTCAGCCGCATCTTCGGCAGCCGTTCCGCGTAGCGACCCCCAGATAATCGATCTGCAGCAGGAGCGGACCGGTACCGATCACGGCCCCGGCAGCCCAATCCGGGCGATATGCGAACCCCGCTGCGCAGGGTTCCGGGATACCGATCCTCTTTGTGATTGACCAGGCGGTCTCGTCGTGGTCACCAGGGGAGCACAGCCGCTTATGCCGGGCACCGGGCGGGGCCTGCGGCAAGATC
>DAHUZQ010000158.1 GCA_027306495.1 Actinomycetota bacterium
CCACCCATCGGCAGAGACAGGCCACCCATCGGCAGGGACAGGCCACCCATCGGCAGGGACAGGCCGACCATCGGCAGGGACAGGCCGACCATCGGCAGGGACAGGCCGACCATCGGCAGGGACAGGCCGGCCCGACGGCGCCAGGTAACCAGGGGTGGCCAGTTCGCTGAGCCGGTCGCGCAGCGCGGACTCGCTGATCTGGAGCAACCGCGCCAAGGCGGACCGTGACCTCCCGGGGTGCTCCCCCACCCTCAGCAGCAGCCAGCCCGCCCGGGGCTCGAGGGACAGGCCGGCCTCGGTCACGAGTTCCCGGTAGACAACCCGGCGGCGCTCGTGGCACGTCAGAGCTGAGATCGCCCGTTCCATTTCCTGATGGGAGTCCCGGACCGAAGGCCGCGCGGTGGGCGCGAGGGTGTCGGCGGGATCGGGAGAGCGGGTTGTGGTCCGCAGCGGCACGTCTGGCAGCGTCCAGCTCAGCAGGAACGCCAGCGCGCCCGCGGGCACCGCGGTCAGGAACACCGTCTGCAGCGAGGCCGCGTAGGAATTCACCAAAGCAGCGTGGATCGGGGCCGGCAGGCTGGCGATGGTCGCCGGACTGGCCCCTCCGGCGGCGGTCAGGCCTGCGGGCAGCCGATGGCCGTGCAGCGCCACGGTCAGGTTGTGCGGCAGCACCCCGGAGAAGACGGCCCCGAAGATGGCCGTCCCGAACGAGCCGCCGATGGACCGGAAGAACGTGGCTCCCGCGGTGGCCACCCCCAGCTGCGAGTAGCTGACGGCGTTCTGCACGGCGATCACCAGGACCTGCATCGACCCGCCGATTCCCACGCCGAGCACGAACATGTACACCGACGCCAGCAGATCGCCGGTGGCCACGGTGAGCCGGGATAGCAGGTACAGGCCGGCCGTCATCGCGGCTGTGCCGACGATGGGGAAGATGCGGTACCGGCCCCACCTGCTTACCAGCCGTCCCGTCGCGATCGAGGTGAGCAGCAGTCCTGCCATCAGCGGCAGCAGCCGCACTCCGGACAGGGTCGGGCTGACGCCTTTCACTATCTGCATGTACTGCGGCAGATACGCCAGCGTGCCGAACATGGCGAATCCCACCACCAGCCCGACAGCGCTGGCCGCGAGGAACACCCGGTTGCGGAATAGCGTCAGCGGCAGCACCGGTTCGGGTGCGCGGCGCTCCACCAGTACAAAGCCAATGGCGGCAAGGATCGCCACGACCGCCAAGGTGACGGTGGGGGCCGACAGCCACCGGTAGGTGGTGCCGCCCAGTGAAGTGAGCAGGACCAGCGACGTCGCCACCGCCGCCAGCAGCGCGGTGCCCGCGTAGTCGATCGCGTGCCGCGCCTTGCGCAGCCCACCGGGCAGCACCGCCCCGACCACCACCAGGGCGACCACGCCGATCGGGATGTTGATGTAGAAGACCCACCGCCAGGACAGGCTGTCCACGAAGAATCCACCGATCAGCGGCCCGAGCACGCTCGTCACCCCGAAGACGGCGCCGAACAGGCCCTGATACCGGCCACGCTCGCGAGGCGAGACGACATCCCCGACCGTCGCCTGCGCTCCGGCCATGAGGCCTCCCCCACCGATGCCCTGCAGTGCCCGGAAGAGGATGAGCTCGATCATCGAGTGGGCGATGCCCGACAATGCGGACCCGGCCAGGAAGATCACGATCGCGGCCTGGAAGAAGATCTTGCGCCCGTACAGGTCGCCCAGCTTCCCCCACAGCGGGGTCGAGGCGGTCGAAGCCAGCAGGTAGGCGGTGACGACCCAGGACAGGTGCGAAAGCCCGTGCAGGTCACCGGCGATGGTTGGCAGTGCCGTCGCCACGATCGTCTGATCCAGGGCGGCAAGCAGCATGCCGAGCAGCAGCGCACCGATGACGATCAGCACGCGCCGACGGCTGAGCGCGGGTGGCAGGGCGGCCTCGGGCGGGGCAGCCGTATGTGCCATGTATTCCCCCGGGGCCCGCGCCAGTGCCTGGTTCCCTTCCTACCCGCTGTGCGGGTGTGGGCACGCGCGGGTCAGGGGACCAGCCCGAATACCGTGGCTGGCGAGCCCGAGCCGCCACGGATCCGCAGGCCTCCCACCACGACCCAGCCTCCGGCCGACGGCAACTGGCCGAGCCCGGTCAGGTTTTCCAGGTGGATGCGGTGGTCGGCCAGCAGCAGGCGATTGGCCGGGAACGAGGTGTCCGCGCCGGGGTCGATTCCCATGGTGTCAATGCCAAGGGCGGCGATGGCGCGCTGCTCGATGAGCCAGCGGGTCACCTCGGGCCCGAACCCCGGATAGTGGAGGCGCCCGCTTTCGTCGGCGTTCAGGTACGCCGCGGGGTCGCGCCATCGGTCCGCGAAGCCGGTCCACATCAGCACGGCGCAGCCAGCCGGGATCCGCCCGAACGCCGCCTCCCAGCGCGCGACGTCGCCGGGTCCGAGCACGAAATCCGGGTCCTCGCCCACCCGCGCCCGGACGTCGACCACCACCGCCGGCCGGAAGAAGTCGGCCGGGTCAAGCTCGTCGGCGGCGGCCCCACCGGTCAGGAAGTGCGCCGGAGCCGCCCAGTGCGTGCCGGCCTGTTCCCCGAAGCTGACCCTGTGCAGGTGGTAACCCTCGTGGCCGATCCGGGCCGCGGGCGTTATCTCCACCGGCGGGTCCCCCGGGAATACGGGGTTAAAGGTGTCCAGGACATGACTCAGGAACACCACCCGGGAGAAGCCGAAGGGCATGGCGGGCTAGGGCAGGCCGAAGGGCAGTTTGCTGACCGGGCATCGCTTGCCGAGCGGAGGCAGCGTCCCCTGCCGCAGGTAGGCAAGCTCATACCGGTCGCGGCAGACGCTCGGCTCGACGTACATGCTCGTGTGACCGTCGCCATCCACGATCAGCAGGCGGGCGTTGCCGAGTTCACTCACGGCCGTCTTCGCCCCAGCCAGCGGGGTGAACGGGTCGTGCGAGGCGTTGATGACCAAGATCGTGGTCTTGGAAGCGTTCCACGGCCCGTCATAGCCGCCGGAGTGCATGTAGGGCCAGGTAGCGCACGGCATCATGTCATAGACCACCATGCGGCCGAACCCGGGCACCTTGGCGTCCTCGGTGCTTCCCAGCGTGCGGTACACGCCCCGGGAGGTGGGCACCAGACTGTCGGCGCACTGGGTTGCGTAGTACGCCTCCTCGGTGTTGCCCGTGTAGGAGGCGGCGTTGCCGGGGTGAGCGGGAACCGGACCCGCCGGGACGGGCGCCGCCGCGCCGCCGCCGGTCATGACCTGCTGCGTCACCGCACGCGCACTGGCCGCGAGCGCGCGGGCCGCCTTTCCCGGCAGCGCGTGTCCCGCCGCGGTGCTCCGGTACAGGTGCTCCAGTGAGCTGGCAAGGCCCGGCCAGTCCGCGATCGGGTCCTCCATGTTGTAGAACGCGAGGGTCATCAAGTTCTGGTAGGAGAGCTTCCCGGCCTGTGCGCGCTGGAGCAGTGTCGCCCACTTCGAGGCCGGAGTCCGGGGCCCGGCGGCGAACGCGCAAGCGGCCCTGCCGGCCCGCGCGCACAGGCTCAGGAACCGGTTGAACACACCCTGCGCCCCGACGTCGACTCCCTGCCGCACATCGACGGGGTAGTTCGCCCCGTCCCCGGGGTTGTGCCCCGTGGAGTTCCCGACGAAATCAACCGTCCCATCCAGGACCATCGACCGGATGTTGTCCGGGTACAGGTTGGCGTAGATGGCGCCGATCACGGTGCCGTAGGAGAAGCCGATGTAGTTCAGTTCCTGATTCCGGTGTCCTCACGCAGCAGATTCAGGTCCTGGGCGGAATCCTCGCTCGACATATGCGCGAGCAGTGCTCCCGAGCGGCTCTGGCAGTCCGCGCCGAGTTCGGCGTTGAGCTTGAAGTACCTCGAATCCCTCAGCTTGGTCTGCGGATAGGGGAAGACCGGATCGGACGCGAAGTACTGCTGGCTCGCCGCCTGTGACGTGAAGCAGTTCAGCCGTGGTGTGGAGTACTGGACGCCCCGCGGGTCCCAGGAGACAAGGTCGAACCGTGCCCGGATCTGTGGGCTGAATACCGTGTAGGCACGGCTGACCAGGTCGGTCACCCCTGGGCCGCCCGGGCCCCCGAAGTTCACGAACAGTGACCCGATCCGCTTGGCCGGGTCCGAGGCCGGCAGTCGCACGACGGCCAGGCGGATCTTCGCGCCGCTGGGGTCGCTGTAGCTGAGCGGCACCCGTGCGGTCGCGCACTGGAACGGCGCCGGGATGCCGTGCGCGCACCGGCCCCAGGCGAGCGGCGCGCGATATGCGGCCAGGCCACTGCCAGCGGAGCCCGCTGCCCGTGAGCCGGCGTCGGCCGAGACGGGAATGGTGACCAGTGCCAGTCCGGATATGGCCACGGTCAGCGCCGCCATCGGCCGGAAGACGGAAGTCCTCATAGGGGGGGCTCTCTTTCCACGCCAGGCAGAAGGCCAGCGCACAAGGCGTCATGGTAGGCCCAAAAGCCCGCGTCACCGGGGTGTTAACGGCAAAGCGGGCGCGCGCCGGTTCCGCCGCCCCCATCCGCGCGGTCCCGGCGTGCGCTCCGGTCACCATCGCACTGGCGGGTGGTCGTGATCTCCCCGGCTGAATCCGGCACCACAGCCTCGCTGGCCGCGGCAGTTCGGGGGTGGGACTCAGGTGAGCAATTCGTAAGCCGGGTTGGTCATGACCGTGCCGGTCTCCTTGAATCCGACCGGCCCGCGCAACCGGATCTTCGTGCCGGGCTCCACCCCCTGGATGTATTCCCGGCCATAGAACAGGGCGGTGAGTTCGCCGGTCGCGTCGGCGACCCGGCACGCCAGCACGGTGCTGTGGTCCACCGGCCGGATCTCGATACTCAGCACCCGGCCCACCACGTTCGCCCGGCCCGCCCTGGTCAGGGATCCGATCGGCGTGGCATCGGGAGGCACGGCGGGCCGCTCATGGCCGCGGACGTTGTCGTCGTGAGTGGCCCGAACGGGCACCCGCCGGTCGGCCCGCTCGTGCAGGCGTTCCAGCCGCGCCTGTACGTCGAAGGGGATGATGGTGGCGGCCGACCGCGGTATCCGGCTCACCACCCGCGCGACCTTGTCAGCGGTCCGGTCGTGCAGGAACCTCCCCAGCAGCGGCGAGTAGCTGCGCCGGGGCAGGACCACCGTGACGTAGGTGCCCGGGTCCGCGGCTTCGGCGGACACCAGTTCGGCCGTGGCCCGCACCAGCCGCCGGTCCGGGCAATCCACCAGGTCCAGCGGGATGGTCCGGTTCGCCTTCGTCCACTGCTCCCGCAGTACGGCGGCCCGGGCCTGGTCCAGCACGAAATGCACCGCCCGCAGCGAGGTCGGCCGCAGCCCGCGGGCGTAGCGGATGGCGGCGATGGTGGCGAGGTCGAACTCGTCCACCAGCACCAGCACGGTGCGGCGCGGGTAGTTGGGCGGTGTGGTCGGGCCGCGCTCACCGATGTCGGCCAGCACCGAGGCCTCCATGCGGTAGCGGCGGTTGAGCCGGATGAAGGCGAAGACCAGCACCGGGAACACGATGACGATGAGCCAGGCACCCTCGGTGAACTTCACGATCGCGAAGATCGCCACGACCAGTGCGGTGTAGATGCCGCCGGTCAGGTTGATCACCAGCCGGCGGCGCCACGCCTGCTCGCGGTTGCGCCGGTGATAGCGGGCCATGCCGAATCCGGCCATCGAGAACCCGGTGAAGACACCGATGGCATAGAAGGGGACCAGCGAGTTCACGTTCGCGCCGACGACGGCGAGCAGGGTCACCGACACCACTGTCAGCACGAGAATCCCGTTGGAGAAGGCCAGCCGGTGCCCGCGCCTGGTGAGCCAGCGGGGCAGGAACGAGTCCTCCGCGACAAAACTGGCGAGGAACGGGAATCCACTGAAACTGGTGTTGCCACCGGTGAAGAGGATGGCCGCCGTCCCAGCCTGCAACAGGACGAACAGCACCTGCCCGGTCACGGTGGGACCGAAGACGACCCTGCCCTCCTGCGACAGCACGGTCGGGACGCCGGAGTAGTAGGGCGAGGCGTGGCTGACGTGTGCGAGCCAGGAGATGCCGCCGATCAGGCAGGCGACGATCGTGCCCTGGGTGACCAGCACGTGCCGGGCGTTGCGGCCCTCCGGCGGGCGCAGCGCGCTGACCGCGTTCGACACCGCCTCGATGCCGGTCAGCGACGAACCGCCGTTGGCGAAGGCCCGCCCGATGATGTAGATCGCGCCGAAGGTGAGCAGCGTCGACCCCCCGGCGGGCCCGTGGCAGCCCAGGCAGAACATGCCGCTCTTGTGGGGCTGCACGGGCAGGCCGCCACCGATCAATTCCCGGTACAGGCCGACGACGATCATCACCGCGACCGAACCGGCGAACAGGTAGGTCGGGAACGCGAACGCCCGGCCGGCTTCCCGGATGCCGCGCAGGTTGCCAAAGCACATGATCAGGACCGCGGCGATCGAGATCAGGGTCAGGGTGGTGCGGTCCCCCAGCGGCCGGGCCAGTGACGGGAAGGCCGAAAGGATCGCCGCGCTCCCGGCGGCGGTCTGCACCGCGACGGTGACGACGTAGTCGATCAGCAGCGCCACGGCGGCGACCTGCGCGATGCGGGGGCCGAAGTTTTCCCGTGCCACCGCGTAGGAACCGCCAGCCCGGGTGTAGACCTTCACAACCTCGCGGTATGACAGGACCACCAGCACGATGCCGAGCAGCACGGCCAGCGTCATCGGCAGCAGCAGAGCGAACGCGGCGGCGCCGAAGTAGGGCAGCAGCTCGATCAGGATCTCTTCGGTGCCATACGCGGCGGAGGAAATGCCATCGGAGGAGAGCACGCCGAGTGCGAGCGGTCGCGAGAGCCGTTCGACCTTGAGCTGCTCGTTGATCATCGGTGGCCCGAGCAGCCGCCGTTTCACCGAGTACCAGAAACCCTCGGGTACATCAATGGCCGGGCTGAGCAGGCCAGCCGCCTTGCCAACGGCCACCGGTTCCCACTCTCCGTCCCTTGTCAGGGGCCGCCTGTCACGTCCATCCTGACCGGCCTGCCATGCGTGGGCGCGAGCACTCTACCGTGCCCCAGGGCTCCGCTCTCCCCGACGTCGTAGCCGCCGCCTGCCCGGCCGTTGCGGACGCAAACCAGACTACTGACCTGCTCGTTGAGCATTCACCAAGATCACTTTATCGCGGCGGTCAATGCCTGCTGCCCATCCGCCAGTGAGAGGTAACTCTCATCCTCCTGAGCCGTGTGCAGGCGCAGGATCGCATGCAGCCCGTACAGCAGGGAACGCAGTTCCGCCAGATCCGCATCGTCCGGCTCGCCAGGCCCGACCTCTTCGATGAGCTGCCCGAGCCGCCTGATCTGATGGCTGATCTCAGCATGCGCCCGGCTCATCGTGGCGGTCGCCTGGGGGGTCCCCAGCACCCGGTCCATCACCGGATACAACTCGGCCTGCTCGGCCAGCTCATGCGGGCCGACTTCCTCGACGAGGACCTGGTGGACCTGCCTGACCCGCGCCATGGCCCCGGGTGCCGGGTGGGTGGCGAGGGCATCGGCGGCCAGCCGCAGTTGCTCGATGTCATCGGCGATCCGCTGATGCTCGCGGCCGAACCGCCGCGCCAGCGCACTGTCCTGCGGCATCAGCCGCAGGGCCAGCCGTCCCGGCCGCAGTGCCCGCAGCGCGTTCAGTATCACCACCACGTCGATCGCCTCCTGCAGCAGCGCGCCCCACACGGCCGGCAGCAGCCCCATCGCCGCCACCGCCATGGCCGCCAGCGACATCGACATCCCGGCCAGCACGCTCTCCAGTGCGATCCGCTTGGTCCGGGCGGCCACCGCACGGGCTTCCCCGAGCCGGCCCAGCCGGTCGACGGTCAGCACGGCGTCCGCGGCCTGGGCGCAGGCACCGGAGCCCCGCGCTCCCATCGCCACTCCGACGTCGGCGAGCGCCAGCGCCGGCGCGTCATTGATCCCGTCGCCGACCATGATGGTCGCCGCGCGCTCGCGCTCCAGCCGGACAGCGTCCAGCTTGTCGGCCGGCGTCCGTTCGGCGAGCACCTGATCGATCCCGATCACCTCGCCGAGGGCGTCGGCGACCTCCGCACGGTCACCGGTGACCATGACGATCCGGGTGATCCCGCCCGCCCGCAGCGCGCGGACCGTGCGCGCGGCGTCGGGCCGGACGGTGTCGTCCAGCACGAGCGCTCCGGCCGGCACGCCGTCGACCGCGATGAAGACCGTCAGCGAACCGTCCAGGCGCGCCCGGCGGCGGGCGGTCTTCGCCCAGCCGGCCCGGCCGTCCACGCCCACCCAGCCCGCTTTGCCGAGGGCTACCAGGTGGTCCCCCACCCTGCCCTGGATCCCCTGCCCGGCACCCTCCTCGACCTGCTCGGGCAGGGCCAGATCGCACCCCCGCTGGACGGCCGCCTCGACGATGGCGCCGGCCAGCACGTGAGCCGACACCTGGTCGACAGACCCCGCCAGGCGCAGCATCTGTGCCGGTGGGCACGGCCCGGCCGCGATGATGGCGGACAGCGAAGGACGGCCTGTGGTCAGCGTGCCGGTCTTGTCCAGCAGCAAGGTCGTGCAGGCGGCCAGCCGCTCCAGCACCGCGCCGCCCTTGACCACCACTCCCCGGCGGGCGGCGACGGACAGCCCCGACACCCACGCGACGGGAGCGGCCAGGATGAGCGGGCACGGGGTGGCGACGACCAGCACCGCAACCGCGCGATCCGGGCCACCCACCAGCCATGCTCCGGCCGCGGTCAGCACGGCGACGATGAGGAACCAGACCGCGTAGCGGTCCGCCAGCCGGACGAACGGCGGCTGGTCGGACTGTGCCTGTGAGACCAGCCGCACGATTGCGGCGTAGCTGCTGTCCGCCGCCGCCGCGGTGGCTCGCATGTCAAAGGGCCCGCCGGCGTTCACGACGCCGCTGCGCACGCCCTCCCGTTCACCGCGCTCGGCCGGCCGCGCCTCGCCCGTCAGAGCCGACTCGTCCAGCACCGCCGACGCGCTGGTGATGACACCGTCGACGGGCACCAGGTCACCGGGCGCGACCAGCAGCGCGTCACCGGGCTCCACGGAGTCCAGCGGCACGGTCTCCACCGACCCCCCGCGATATCTGCGGGCGGTCCGTGGGGCGCGTTCCAGCAGGGCGGTCAGATCACGGCGGGCGCGTCCCGCCGCCCACGCTTCCAGCGCCCGCCCACCGGCCAGCATGACGCTGATCACCGCCGCGGCGAGCAGCTCGCCCACCGCCAGGGCACCGCCGAGCGCGAGCAGGGCTATGACGTCCACCCCCACCCGGTGCTGCCGGAGCGCGTCCACCATGGCCCACAGGGCATAGCCGGCCCCGCACGCCCCCGCCGCGGCCCACACGGCGTTCCCCGCCCCGGCCAGGCCCGCCGCACGCAGGGCGAAGCCGGCCGCCAGGCACACGGTGGTGAGGATCAGCAGCGCCGCGGCGGCATGGGCCGCCGGCCAGGTGGGAACGGCTGCCGTTCGGGCACCCATGCGCCCACCGTGCCCACCTGCCAGATGCCGAGACAGGGCCAATCGGCCCCGGCGACCGGGCGTTGGTCCATCATGCCGGTGGTCCGCGCCGTGATGGGATTGCGGAGATGGCTGAGATCGCGGGGTCACCCGCCCATCCGGTTGCGCTGACCTCTCCGGACGGGCTCACCAGCGCGGAGGCCGCACGCAGGCGCGCGCAAGGGCTGGCGAATGACGGAGCCGAACCGGTGAGCCGTTCCGTGCCGGAAATTCTCCGTGCCAACGTCGCGACCCGCTTCAACCTGATCCTGGCATGCCTGCTGGCGGTGATACTGGCCGTCGGCGCCCCGCAGGACGCCCTGTTCGGCATTGTGCTGGTCACCAACACCCTGATCGGCATCGCCCAGGAGCTGCGCGCGAAGCGGACACTCGACCGGCTCGCGGTGCTGACCGCGCCGCGGGTCCGCGTCGTCAGGGACGGCAGCCGGGCCGAGATCGCCGTGCGTGATCTGGTCGCCGGCGATGTCGTCGACCTCCGCCCCGGCGACCAGCTCGTGGCGGACGGGGTGATGCGCGACAGCCGCAGCCTGCAGGCCGATGAGTCGCTGCTGACCGGGGAGTCCGAGCCGGTCGGCAAACAGAGCGGTGAGCAGGTGCTGTCGGGCAGTTTCGTGGTGGCCGGGTCCGGCAGCTACCAGGCGACTGGTGTGGGGGCGCAGTCATATGCCCGCAAGCTGACGGCCCAGGCACGCCACTACGCGCCCGCCCATTCCGAGCTGATGGATGGCATCAACCGGATCCTGCGCTATGTGAGCTGGGCGATCGTGCCGGTCGCGATCCTGGTGATCGTTAGCCAGTTGCACGCACACAACAGCCTGCGCACCGCCCTGACCGCAACCGTGGCCGCCCTGGTCGGGATGGTGCCACAGGGACTGGTCCTGCTCACCAGCATCGCTTTCGCGGTGGCGGCGGTCACGCTGGCGCGGCGCCAGGTACTGGCCCAGCAGCTTCCCGCCGTGGAGGGGCTTGCCCGGGTGGACGTGGTGTGCTTCGACAAGACCGGCACCCTCACCGACGGTGCCATCGTCTTCGACCACCTGGTCGCCCTGCCCGCGGCGGTGGGGGCGACGGGTGCCCGCCGCGCGGACGGTGGCGCCGGGGAACTGGCCGGGGTGGTGCTCGGCGCCCTCGCCGCGCAGGAGAATCCGAACGCGACGCTGGCCGCTATCGGCCGGGCATTCCCGCCGCCGCCGGGCTGGAGCCCGGCGGCGGCGGTGCCGTTCTCATCCACGCGCGGCTGGAGTGCCGTGAGCTTCACCGGGCGCGGCACCTGGGTGCTGGGCGCACCCGAGGCGGTCCTGCCCGCCGGCGAGCACGGCCACCGTGCCCGGGCCGCCGCGCTGGCCAGCGCCGGATACCGCGTGCTCGTGCTGGCGGGAGCCGACTCGGCACTGGAGCGCGAGGCGCTGCCGCCCGGCCTGCGGGCGACGGCGCTGGTCGTGCTGGCCGAACGGGTGCGCGAGGACGCCGCGCAGACGATCGCCTACTTCACCCGGCAGGGGGTGAGCCTGAAGGTGATCTCCGGTGACAGCCCGCAGACAGTCGCGGCCGTCGCGGCGCGCGCCGGCATGACCGGCCTTGCCGACCCGGTGGACGCCCGGGACCTGCCGGATGACCGGGGCGAGCTTGCCGCTCTGGTGGAGGAGCGCACCATCTTCGGCCGGGTAACGCCGCAGGGCAAGCAAGCGATCATCTCGGCGCTGCGGGCGCGCGGCCACACCGTGGCGATGACCGGCGACGGCGTGAACGACGTGCTGGCGCTCAAGCTCGCCGACATCGGCATCGCGATGGGGTCTGGTTCGCCCGCCACCCGGGCCGTCGCCGAACTGGTGCTGCTCGACAGCCGGTTCGCCACCCTTCCCGCGGTGGTCGCCGAAGGCAGGCGGGTCACCGCGAACATCGAGCGGGTGGCGAACCTCTTCGTCACCAAGACGGTCTGGGCGACGCTGCTCGCGGTCGCCGCGGGCGTCGCGCTGCTGCCGTACCCGTTCCTTCCCCGCCACCTGACGATCATCGACACGCTCGCGATCGGGATCCCGTCGTTCTTCCTGGCGCTGGCGCCCAATGCCCGCCGCTATGTGCCCGGGTTCGCCGGCCGTGTGCTGCGCTTCGCGATCCCGGCCGGCGCCATCGTCGCGGCCGCGACGATGGCCGCCTACCTCGCGGCCCGGGTTTCCGGCCTGCCGCTCACTGGGCAGCGGACCGCTGCCACGGTCGTGACCTTGATCCTCAGCCTGTGCGTGCTGGCGCTGCTGGCGATCCCGCTGAGCTGGCCCAGGCTGGTGCTCATCGGCGCGGCGCTGGCCGGGTTCGTGCTGCTCTTCCCCCTGGCGGCGGTGCGCCGCTTCTACGCACTCCAACCGCCCAGCGGTGAACTGTGGGTCAGCGCGGTCATCGCCGCCATCGCAGCCGCGGCGCTGGTCGCCGTGTGGGCCGCCACCCGCCCACGCGATCAGGGATCATCCGGCACGCCGCGCCGTTACCACCCGCGATCTCGGCCAGGCCCGTCGTGGCGGAAGTAAGTACGGTCCTCTTCCTCCATCTTGGCCACGTCCTCGGCCACCGCACGCCTGAGCTTGGCGAGCTTGGGGTCATCCGGCCCACGGCTGCGGAGCACCCACCGGCGCATCCAGCGGGGCTCCTCCGGGAGCCTGGTCCGCCCGAACCACGAAAAGATCCCCATAGCCGGCTCCTCCGTCAGTCCATCCCAATTATTCCCTTCTGCTCGCCCTTCATGTATTCCGCGGCCAAAGGACGCCCCTCCCGCGCGCTAATGATGGAAGGCGGTCCCGCTGGACTCGTCGTGGATGGGCGCCGTCAGCCGCTCCAGCCTGGGCAGTTGCCGTTTGAGGTCTTCGATGAGGAGGCCGGCCATGTCGTGGGTGAAGTCCCGCCTGACCACCACCCGCAGGGCGGCAAGGTCCTGCCGGTTCGCCGGGAATGTGTAGGCGGGCAGTTGCCACCCTCGTGCCCGCAGCGCGTCGGAGACGTCGAAGACCGTGTAGTTGCTGATGCCTTCGGCCAGCGCGAAGGCGAACACGGGCAGTTCGTCTCCCTTGGTGAGAAGTTCGAACGGCCCGAGTTCGGCGATCCGCGCCGCGAGGTGGGTGGCGACCTCGCGCGAGTACTGGTGGACCTGCCGGTAGCCCTCAAATCCGAGCCGCAGGAAGTTGTAGTACTGCGCGACGACCTGCGCTCCGGGCCTGGAGAAGTTAAGCGCGAAGGTGGGCATGGAATCGCCCAGGTAATTGACCCAGAAGATGAGCTCTTCCGGAAGCGCCTGCGCGTCGCGCCATATCGCCCAGCCGACGCCGGGGTAGACCAGCCCGTACTTGTGCCCTGATGCGTTGATCGAGGCGACCCGCGGCAGCCGGAAGTCCCAGACCAGATCCGGGTCGAGGAAGGGAGCGACGAAGGCGCCGGAGGCGCCGTCGACATGCACCGGGACGTCGATCCCGGTCCGTTCCTGCAGGGCATCGAGGGCGGCGCAGATCTCGGCGACCGGCTCGTAGGAGCCATCGAAGGTCGAGCCCAGCACGGCTACGACGCCGATCGTGTTCTCATCGCAGGCCTGGGCCGCTTCCGCCGCGGTGAGGTGAAAGCGGTTCCCCTCCATGGGGATCTGGCGCATCTCCACGTCCCAGTAATTGGCGAACTTGTCCCAGCAGACCTGGACGTTGATGCCCATGACCAGATTGGGCCGGTCGGCCGGCTTCCCCGCCGCCGCCCGTGCCCGCTGCCAGCGGCGTTTGAGGGCCAGGCCGCCCAGCATGGCGGCCTCGCTGGAGCCGGTGGTGGAGCACCCGGTGGCCTGCGCCACGTCGGGCGCGTGCCACAGATGGCTCAGCATTGCCACGCATCGTGCCTCGAGTTCCGCGGTATTCGGGTACTCATCCTTGTCGATCATGTTCTTGTCGATGCATTCGGCCATGAGCTGCCGGGCCTGCGGTTCGGCCCAGGTCGTGACGAACGTGGCCAGGTTCAGCCGGGCGTTGCCGTCGAGCATCAGCTCATCGTGGATGATCTGGTAGGCCACATCGGGCGGCATCTCGTGCTGGCCAAAGGTGTGGCGTGGGACCCGGTGAGGTTCCATGCCGAACAACGGCCGCACGGAGAGATCGCGGGCGGTCCTGCCAGGTGCCTTGGGGTGCTTCAAACCCATCGCCGGACTCCCATCGTCGGGGGGCGGCTCATCCGCGGCGGTGCGGAGGGCCGGCCGTGTGTTCACAGTCTGTCCCGGCCACCCCGGCACGGCGACGCCGCCCCGGCTTCTCCATCCCCGCGGGCGGGCCGGGGCACCGTGCCCGGGAGGGCTGCGCCCCGGCAAAAGGGCCACTATGGTTGGCTAATGGCTCCTATGCGCGGTCCCGGCTCCCTGCCATTTCCCGACCGTCCGGCTGGCACCGACTGCCTGCCGGGCATCGAGCACATCGTCGTGCTCATGAAGGAGAACCACTCCTACGACAATTACTTCGGCATGCTCCGGCGGGGCGATGGCTTCACCCTCGGGCCCGATGGGACGCCACTCAACAGCAATCCCGACGCCTCGGGCAAGCCGGTCCGCGCACACCATTTCGGCCTGCCGATCAACCCCTCGCTGCACGTGAGCCAGACCTGGGACTCTTCGCACCGGCAGTGGGACAACGGCAAGATGGACGGCTTCGTCACGACCACCAACAGCAACGATCCCATGGGCTATCTGGATCAAACGGACCTGCCCTGGTATTACAGCTTCGCGACCGCCTACGGCATCGGCGACCGCTACTTCTCCTCGTGCCTGTCCCAGACGTTCCCCAACCGCCGTTTCCTGCAGGCCGCCACGGCTGCCGGGCTGGTCAGCGACAGCATCCCGAGTCCTTTTGAACGGCAGCCCGCTGGCGGCCTGATATGGGACCTGCTCGACGCTCACGGCATCGGCTGGGCCAACTACTTCGGGGAAATCCCCGACGTCGGCTTGTGGCCCCGCAATCTGCTGCGCTATCACAGCCATCTGCACGACATGGACGACTTCTACGAGGACTGCCGTACGGGAAGCCTCCCCCCCGTGAGCCTGATCACCCCGGAATTGTTCACCGACGAGGGGGAGTTCGAGGACGACCAGCTTGGCGAAGCCGCCACGGCCAGCCTCTTCGATGCGGCCACTTCGAGCCCGCAGTGGCCGCGGATGATGTTCGTGATCGTGTGGGATGAGGGAGGCGGCTTCTACGACCACGTGCCTCCGCCCGCCGCGGTGCCACCCGATGACATCCCACCCGCCATCCACGTCCCGCCGGATGAGCCCGGAGGCTATGACCGCTACGGATTCCGGGTGCCCTGCCTGGTCGCCTCGCCGTACTCAAAGCCCGGCTATGTCGGTTCGGTGGTGTACGACCACACCTCGATCCTGGCCACGATCGAGCTGAAGTGGAATCTCCCGGCTCTCACCCGCCGGGACGCGGCCGCGAATCCGCTGACCGACTTCCTGGACCTCGCGGCTCCGCCCCACTTCCTGGCCCCGGCCACGTTGGCCCGGCCCACGATCTGGCCGTTCACCGGCAAGCCGTAACCAGCCGGGCACCGGGCCTCTCAGCGGCCCGCCCGGATCCAGACCAGTGCGGCGGTGGCCGCCGGCACGGTGAGCGCGATCTGCGCCCGCGGCTCGGAGGGCACGGTTTCCCAGGTGCCCTCCCAGGGGCCATCCGCCGTGATGGCCGCACCCCCGAGCGTGACTCTGCTTCCCGTGGCATCCCCGGGCGCGCCACCGGCCAGCTTCAGCACCTGCGCGGTCCTGGGCCCGGGGCCGGGTTGCCGGATGGTGACCGCCGCGTCGGCTGCCCGCCTGCCGTGGGTCTTGTTGACGATCGTCAGGTAATCCTCGCCTGCCCCACCGACGCAGTACGCGGTCAGGTTGATGCCATCGCCGCCACTGAGGCCGACGGGCTTGACACGGCCCACCGAGCCGAGGTTGAACATGGCGATGGCGTAGCCCTTGGGGGTGAGCGTGTAACGGCCGGGACCGTCTGGGTCGGGCACGACTGTGTCGGTGTGGAGCCACTGCTTGTTGTGGAAGTTCACCCCGGCGGCCCCGTGGGCCGCCCACCAGTGCAGGTGATCAAGCGCCCAGAGCGCGGACGCGAATCCGTCGCTGGCGCCGGGCACGCCGGAGAGGTAATCGTTGGACTCGGTGAGCCGGTAGGGCAGCCCTGCGGCGGTCACCGGGGCCAGGTTGCTGGCGTGAAACCACGCATACGGGGTGTAGGTCGTGCCCACCGGCTGGCGGCCCGGTGCGGCGCCGTCCACCCATTCCGGAGCGAGCATGTTGCTGATCGCCTGCGCGGCGGCCGTCCGGCCCGGCCCGCCCCCCACGTAGTAGTGCTGGGTGACCTCCATCACCCGGCCCCGGCCACCCTCGTCGTCCGCGAACCGCTGGGTCCACGACATGCCCCGGTCAGGGTCCGGTGTATAGGTCTGCCTGCTGTAGGCACCGGTGTCCGGGCCGCTCAGCGGCGCACCCGGGGCTGCGGCGGCGACCGCGTCGGCAAGCCGCCGCCACGCGGCCAGATAGGACGGGTAGGCGCTGCCCGGCACGCCGGGCACCTCCTCGTAGATGGCTGGGTCAAGCGGCCGCCCCGGGTAGCTGTGAAAGGCGTGCCAGTCAGGCTCGTTCCCTATGGCGAAGCTGGCCAGTTGCCCGCGGTGAAGGCGCCAGATGTGCCCGGCGATCCGCGCGTTGACCGTGAGCAGGTCCGCGACCGGCCGCTCAGCCGGGCTGAGCAGGCGCAGTGAGTAGATGATCCTCACCCCGGCCGCAGCGGCGAACGCGAACAGGTTGTCGATCCCGGTGAAGGCGTCCCCACCCGTCCCGGCGGGGGGCATGTTGTCGACCGACCCGCCGCCGATCCGCAGATTGCGCAGCCCCATGGCCCGGAAAAGGCCCATGAGCGAGTCGTTCTCCGGCGTGAACAGGTACCCCCGCACGCCCGCGTTCCCGGAATTGAGGGGTCCACGCTCAAAGCTCAGGCCCGCGAAGTCACGTGGGATCTCGGGCCCGGAGTGCTCGCCGTCGATGCTGATCGTGACCTGGCGGGCGCCGGCCGCGGCCGGCTCATGTCTGCCGACCCCGAGCAGCCGGGCGGCAGCGCGCAGGCGCGAGGAGGC
>DAHUZQ010000172.1 GCA_027306495.1 Actinomycetota bacterium
CGCTGCCCGCCGCCGGTCCCGGTCGACCCGACGACCGCCCGTGGTGCGTGGGGCAGGTCCAGCGTCTGGGAGGTGCTGCGCAACCCCAAGTACACCGGCTATCAGGTGTGGAACCGCCGAGCACGAAAGAAGGGCCACAACCGGACCAACCCGCCGGAAGCGTGGATTTGGTCCGAAGAGCCCGCACATCCCGCCATTGTCAGCCGCGAGGAGCACGAGGCGGTCCATGCCCGCGCCCGGGCCAACGAACGCTCCCGCCAGGGCGTCCCCGCGACGACGGCACGGCCGACCGCGAAGACCAACTACCTCTACCGAGGGCTCCTCCGCTGCGGGATCTGCGGACTGCGCATGTGGGGCAACCACCGCCGCCACGCCACCTACTACTCCTGCCAGCCGTCGCACCAGCGCTCGAAGGACATCCCCGCCGGCCACCCGCCGCACGTGTACCTGAACGAGCAGCGGCTCAACGACGCGTTGCTCCCGTTCCTCGCTGTCGCCCTCTTCGGCCCAGAGCGCACCGACTACTGGCGCACCTGCCTCGAAGCCGCCGCCGAGCCTGAGCGCGCGGCACCGGCGAAGGCGCGCGCCCATGAGATCGAGGCCGGGATCGCCGATCTCGAACGGCGCCTCGCCCGCCAGCTCGTCAACCTCGAAGCCGACGACGTCACCGCCGCACTCCGCCGACGCGTCGGCCAGCGCGTGGCCGAGCTGGAGGACGCCGTCACCGAACGACACGAACGGCTCCTGGCACTTGCACGGGAGTCGGCGACAGAGGCGCCCACGTTGGCCGACGTCGCCCCGCTGCTCGACCGCCTGCCGATCCTCGCCACCTCGCTCGACGCGGCGCCCCAGGGCGAACTACGGGCGCTGTTCGACTCGCTCCAGCTCGACGTCGTCTACCAACCGGCTGACGGCGCCGTCGATGTCGCAGTCACCCTCTACGATCGCGGCAGCGAGCCGGCCCAGCCCGCCGCGCAGGTTCGCGCGGAGGACTGGTCGGCGCCCCCGGCAGGACTCGAACCTGCGACCCGCTGCTTAGAAGGCAGCCGCTCTATCCGACTGAGCTACAGGCGCCAGAATTTCATTGTGCAGGGCCAAGGTCACGCAACGGACACATGTCGTTCGAACGCCGGCGTGTCACAGTATCCCTGGCGGCTCTCACGCCTGATCACCTCCGGGGCGCAGCCGGGCCGTCGGGAGGAACGTGTGCTGAACCAGGTCGAGATCCACGGCAGTTGCCTACCCGGGTTCGAGCCCGTGCGAGCCGCGTTCGCCGCGAACTTCGCCGACCGTGACGAACTCGGAGCCGCCGTCGCGGTGGTCCGGGGCGGCCAGCCCGTGGTGGACCTGTGGGCGGGTCACGCCGACCCCGAGCGGACCAGGCCCTGGCAGCCGGACACGCTCACCAACGTGTGGTCCGTCACCAAGGCCATGACCTCCATCTGCGTCCACATCCTCATGGAACGGGCGGGCCTGCACCCGGACACTCCCGTCGCCCGGTACTGGCCGGAGTTCGCCGCCGCCGGCAAGGCTGATATCCCGGTCCGCTGGGTGCTCAGTCACCGGGCCGGACTCGCCGGCTTCACCGAGCGTGTCACCCCGGCCGACCTGACCGACTGGGAGAAGATGACGTCCCTGCTGGCAGCCCAGGCGCCGCTCTGGGAGCCGGGCACCGTCAGCGGTTACCACGCGATCACCTTTGGCTACCTCGCCGGGGAGCTGGTCCGCCGGATCACCGGCCAGAGCATCGGGGAATTCTTCGCCGACGAGGTGGCCCGGCCGCTCCGGGCCGACGTCCACATCGGCCTCGCCGTGAGCGACCTGCCGCGCTGCTCCATCCTGAAGGATCACTGGTACACCCCCGAGGAACGGGCGGCGCTCCGCCGCGCCCAGTCGCAGGCCCACCCGGCCGCCATGGCGGCCCTCGCGAACCCGAGCCTGAAAGGCCGGGAGGCGAATGACCCCGCCTGGCGCATGGCGCAGATCCCGGCCGCGAACGGCCATGGCACCGCGCTCGGTTTCGCCACCGTCATGGCCGCCCTGGTTGACGGGAACGAGCGTCTCTGCGGCACGGGCACGCTGCGGACCGCGATCACCGGCCAGGGTCGCTGCCAGGACCTGGTACTGCGCTGGCCGCTGGAGTTCGCCCTCGGGTTCGTCCTGTCCGGGCCGGAGGGCAACTACGGCCCCAATCCCGCGGCCTTCGGTCACGACGGATACGGCGGTTCGTCCGCCGGCGCCGATCCGGACACCGGGCTCGCCTTTGCCTATGTCACCAACCGCCTCAGCAGTTCACTGGCTGGCGACGGGCGGAAGGCCTCCCTGGTGAGATCGATCGCCACCTGTCTGAGCTGACCGGCCACGTGCTAGCCGTTCGGTATAGAGAGGCAGACCGTGGTGACGGCCCGCAGGCCCGGCGCGGGCGGCCGGCCGGCAGCGGGGCTGTGACCTGGAGGCGCGCCTGTGTAGCCTCTGAGCCAGGAGGTCGCCATGCACCAGCCGCCCGTTCCACACGTGGCCCAGATCGATCCGCAGGTCGCCGACCTGATCAACGCTGAGGCCAGGCGCCAGTTCGACAAGCTCCGGATGATCCCATCGGAGAACTACGTCTCCCTCGCCGTCCTGGAAGCCGCCGGCTCGGTCCTGACGAACAAGTACTCCGAGGGTTACCCCGGACGTCGCTATTACGAGGGCCAGCAGTGCATCGACCCGCTGGAACGGCTGGCAGCCGAGCGCGCCCAGGCCCTGTTCGGCGTCGACCACGCCAACGTCCAGCCGTACTCCGGCTCCCCGGCGAACCTTGCCGTCTACCTGGCGTTCCTGCAGCCGGGCGACACCGTGATGGGCATGGCGCTGCCGATGGGCGGGCACCTCACGCACGGGTGGGCGGTCTCGGCGACCGGCAAGTGGTTCCGCTCCGTGCAGTACGGCGTACGGGCCGACACCGGCCGCGTGGACTTCGACCAGGTCCGCGATCTCGTGCGGAAGGAACGGCCCAAGGTCATCTTCTGCGGCGGCACGGCGATCCCCCGCACGATCGACTTTGAGGTGTTCGCGCAGATCGCAGCCGAAGCGGACGCGATCCTGGTCGCCGACATCGCGCATATCGCCGGCCTCATCGTGGGCGGCGCTCACCCCTCGCCGATCGGGCACGCGCCGGTGATCACCACGACCACGCACAAGACCCTGCGGGGCCCGCGTGGCGCGATGGTGATGTCCACGGCCGAGCACGCTTCCGCGCTCGACAAGGCGGTCTTCCCCGGGCTGCAGGGCGGCCCTCATAACCACACGACAGCGGCGATCGCGGTTGCGCTCCACGAAGCGGCGCAACCGGAGTTCTCCACTTACGCACACCAGATTGTCGGGAACGCCAAGGCACTGGCCGCCGCCCTCACCGAGCGGGGGTTCGACCTCATTTCCGGCGGAACCGACAACCACCTGATCCTCATCGACCTGACCAGCAAGGGAATAGCTGGCAAGCCGGCGGCCAAGGCGCTGGACCGGGCGGGGATCGAGACCAACTACAACACGGTGCCGTTCGACCCGCGCAAGCCGTTCGATCCGTCGGGCCTGCGGATCGGGACGCCGGCGCTCACCACGCGCGGCCTCAGCCAGATGCATATGCCGCAAGTGGCGGCCTGGATGGATGAGGCGATCAGCGCCGCGCTCAAGGACGATGAACCGGCCCTGGAGCGGATCGCCGGGGAAGTGTCCGATCTGCTGGCAGCATTCCCCATGGCGGGGTGGGCGCCCGCGTAGGTACGGCGGCCTTGCTGGGTGCTGATGCCCGGCCTGGTCCGCCCGGCTGGTCGGGCGCCCGCGCGACCGGACAATGGGACTGCGCGGCAACGGCTTCCAGACCGATAATCAGCGGCGTGGACAGTGACGAGATCGCGGATTCCGTCACGACCGTTCGACGGGCGTCGCTGGCGGACAGCGACGGTCTTGCCAGCCTGCGCTGGTCCTGGCGGGTCGGCGAGCGCGGCGAACGGGCGGTGTCGCAGGAGGAATTCCGGGCGCGGTTCCGCCGCTGGATGAGTGAGCACGAGCACACGCACCAGGCCTTCGTGGCCGAGTTCGCCGGTTCGCTGGTCGGGATGGCGTGGCTGGCGGTGATCACGCGGGTGCCGGGGCCGGAGATCTGGGACCGGCGGTCCGGCAGCCTCCAGAGCGTGTACGTGCTGCCGTCCCACCGGGGCCACGGCATCGGCGGGCAACTCGTCATCGCCGCCGTGTCGGCGGGCCGCGAACTCGGGCTCGACTACCTCGCTGTCCATCCGAGCGAGCGGTCGTTCCCCCTCTACCGGCGGCTCGGGTTCGGCGACGCCCCGGGCGTGCTGGAAATGCGGTTGCGTCCGCGACGGCCCGCCGCCCCCTGAGCCGACCCGATGCCCAGCGGGCACCGGGTCTTGACTCAGCCGCAGTCGGCCCATCCTGAGAGCGCCGCTCTTGTTTCCTACTCGCGCTCAGCTACGATTCACCCGTGAACGCCAGCCGCACCGCCCGTGAACGCGTTCGCGCAGAACTCACGCGCGAGATCACCGACGTCGCGCGCAGGCAGCTTGGGGAGGTGGGCGCGCCCGCGCTGTCGCTGCGCGCTGTCGCCCGCGAGATGGGCATGGTCTCCTCGGCCGTGTACCGGTACTTCCCGAGCCGCGATGACCTGCTCACCGCTTTGATCATCGACGGGTACAACGCGGTGGGCGTGGCGGTGGAGCAGGCCGATGCGGCGTGTGCACGAGATGACGTGCCGGGGCGCTGGCTGGCCGCCTGCCGGGGGATCCGGGGCTGGGCGCTGGCGCATCCGCACGAATACGCCCTCGTCTACGGTTCACCGGTGCCGGGCTATCGGGCGCCCGAGCAGACCATTGAGCCCGCATCCCGGGTCGCTGCCGTGCTCGGGGCGATCGTCAGCGATGCCTGCGCCGCCGGAGCTGTGGACGACGTGGGCGCGAGCCCGCCTGCGTCGTTCGGCCCGGACGCGGCCCGGCTCCGGGAGACGGTCCTGCCCGGTGTCCCGGACGGCGTCGTCGCGCGTTCACTCACCGCCTGGGCGAGCATCGTCGGCCTGGTCAGCTTCGAACTATTCGGCCAGTTCGAGAACGTCATCACCGACCGGGATGCGTTCTTCGACCACGCCGCACTGAGCCTGGCCGGCCTGATCGGTCTGCAGGTGGATCCAGCCCCCCGCGCGCGAATCTAGGCTGCCGCAGCCCGCCGCCGGGCCTGATCTTCATGATCACGGAATCCTTTCAGTGAATACGACTGACAGGATTCCGTGATCATGAAAGTGAACGCCGGCTCACCTGCGCCGGCTGCCCGGTGGCAGCCGAGCCGCGCGCGGGCAGGCCGGGCCCGGTCCGCGTCACCGGACGCGGGCGTAGCGGCGGACAGCCAGCGGGACGAAGATCACCAGGAGCAGCACCGTCCAGCCGAGCGTGGCCGTGACCGGGTGGGCGAGTGGCCACGGCGCGACAGTGCGCAGGTGGGTGCTGCTTCGCCGGGGGGTGCTGTCGGCGTCGGGGGGTGCTGCTTCGTCGGGGGGTGCTGTCGGCGTCGGCGGCCACAGCTTCGCCGGGGGGTGCTGCGGATGGAGCGCGATCCAGCCTCCTCACCCCGAACTCGCGGGCTGCCCGAACTGCTCGCGGGCTGCTTGGCCTTATGACGGGCTGCCCTGCCTTGGTTCGCTGGCGGGGGGCTGCCCGAGCAGCCGGGTTCCCGCTCGCCTCAGGAAGCCGCCCAGCCGCCGTCGCGCACCAGGGGTTTGCATGGATCTTGTATCGAATATACATTCGATAATTAGCAGTACTGCCTGACTTCCCCCGGGCGGCCACGGCCCGACCAGGGGAGCGCAGTCACGTGAGCAGAGTGTACGGAGAGCCGATCGAGGTCTGGGTCCGGGGGGACAAGCCGGCCAGGTTTGTCTGGAGAGGACGGCTCTACACCGTGCTAGTGGTGCTCGAGCACTGGGTAGTGAGCCGGGAGTGGTGGCAACAGCAAAGCCCCGATCCGCGTGCCCCGGCGGAGCACGAGTTCTGGCGGGTCGAGGCAACGCCGGGCCAGAGCATCCCAGCGGCGACCTACGAACTGCGCCGCGATGCGGCGACCGACCGTTGGCTGCTCGCCCGGGTGTGGGACTAATCGGGGGCCAGGTGAGAACTGATGGGGGGCAGCAGAGAGGAACATCCACCGGGGGCCGGGGGGACCACTGATGGCCAGGCCGGACTGGGCGGCTGATTTCGTCCATCTGCACGTCGCATCGTCGTATTCACTCCGGTACGGCGCCAGCAGTCCGGCCGCGCTGGCAAGGCGCGCGGCGGAGTTGGGCATGCCCGCGCTCGCGCTGACCGACCGGGACGGGCTGTACGGAGCGGTCAAGCATGCGGTCGCCTGCAAGGAGGCCGGCATCGACCCCATCCTCGGGGCGGACATGGCCCTGGTGGATGACGCCGATATCCCCCGGGGGGGTGGGGGTGCCCCTTGGCCGGGTGGGGGTGCCTCCCGGGCTGGTGTGGGTGCCCCTTGGCCGGGTGGGGGTGCCCCTTGGCCGGGTGCGGGTGCCCGCGCCGGGGATGTCGTCGGCGAGGGCCCGGCCGTGGCGGCCGCCATGCGGGGGCCGGCCAGGCTGCGGACAGACGATGCTCCCCGGATCACCCTCCTTGCTGTCGGCGCGCGGGGATGGGCGTCACTGTGCCGCCTGGTGAGCGCGGCTCACCAGGCGGGCGAACGCGGTGCACCGGTGGTCACCCCGAACCTGATCGCCGACCACGCCGAATCCCTGGTCGTGCTGCTCGGCCCCGACAGCGATGTCGGCCGGGCCATCGCGGCCCGGCGGCCAGACCTCGCGGCGACCGCCCTGGCCCACTGGCGGGAACGCGCCGAACCAGTGATCGAAGTCGTGGATCACCTCGGCGCGGGGGAGACCTTCCGGGCCGCCCGGATGGCGCGCCTGGCCCACGAAAGCGGGATCCCGGCGGTGCTCACCAACGCGGTCCGCTACCTTGACCCGGCCGATGCGCCCGTGGCACAGGTCCTCGACTCGGCCCGTCGGATGATGCCGCTGGCCCGGCAGCGGCGGGCAGACTTGGCGGGCCGGGGGCACCTGGCCAGCGGCGAGGAAATGGGCCATGTCGCGGCCCGGATCGGTGTCTCCCCCGACCGCATGCTGGCAAGCACGGCGGAACTGGCCCGGCGCTGCGCCCTCGATCCCAGGCTTGACATGGGCATCGGGGGCCGGTTCATGCCCGAGACGGTTGGCGATTCCTTTGCCCTGGTCCGCGCCCGCTGCGAAGAGGGACTGAACCGGCGCTTTCCGCGGGCACGTTCCCGTGCCCGCCGGATGGACGCCCGGCACCGCCTCGACCACGAACTGGCCATCATCGCCAAGACCGGCCTGGCCTCCTATTTCCTCACGGTGGCCGATGTCGCCGAGTCGATCCGCGGCGAGGGCATCCGCTGCTCCATCCGGGGTTCCGGCGCCGGGTGCCTGGTCAATTACCTGCTCGGGATCTCCGGGATCGACCCGCTGGAGCATGACCTGATCATGGAGCGGTTCCTGTCCGAGCGCCGCAGGAACCTGCCGGACATCGACCTCGACGTGGAGTCGGCGCGCCGCCTGGACGCATACCGGGTCATCTTCGGCACCTATGGCGAGGAACGGGTCGCCTGTGTGTCGATGATGGAGACCTACCGGGCGCGCAGCGCGATCCGTGACGTCGGCACCGCAGTCGGCCTGGCGCCACACGAGGTCGATGCGGTGGCGAAGTCGTTCCCGCATATCCGCGCGGCGCATATCCGCGGCGCGCTGGCCGAACTGCCGGAACTGCGCACGAGCGGATTGGCTGGCCCGCAACTGGCCGAAGTCTTCTCCCTCGCCGAACGCCTCGACGGCCTGCCCCGCCATGTCGCGATGCACCCGTGCGGGGTGGTGCTCTCCGATACCCGGCTGCTCGACCGGACCCCGGTCGAGACCAGCATCGACGGATTCCCGCTGAGCCAGTTCGACAAAGACGACGTCGAGACGGCGGGCATGATCAAGCTTGATGTGCTCGGGGTGCGGATGCAGTCGGCCATCGCCTACACCCTCGCCGAGATCGAACGGGCCACCGGCGACCGGGTGGACATCGACGCGATCGACCATCACGACGAACCGACGTTCGAGATGATCCGTTCCGCTCGCACCCTCGGCTGCTTCCAGATCGAGTCACCAGGCCAGCGGGAACTGGTCGGCAAGCTGCTGCCCCGCGATATCGGCGACCTGATCGTGGACATCTCGCTGTTCCGGCCGGGGCCGGTGAACTCCGACATGGTCACCCCATACCTGGAGATCCGCCATGGGCTGCGGCAAGCCAGCGTTCCGCACGCGGACCTGATCGCCGCGCTCTGGGAGACCGGCGGCGTGGTGATCTTCCACGAGCAGGTGCTGCGGGTGATCGACACCATGACCGGCTGCGGGCTGTCAGAGGCCGAACTGGTGCGCCGGCAGCTTTCCGAGGAGTCGGCCCGTGAGGAGGTCGCGGAATGGTTCACCCGGACGGCGAGCGCCAGGGGTTATGACCGGGCGGTGGTGGACCGGGTCTGGGAGGTGCTGGCCGCTTTCGGCGCGTTCGGCTTCTGCAAGGCGCACGCGGCGGCATTCGCGATCCCGACGTACCAGTCGGCGTGGCTGAAGCGGCACTACCCGGCCGCGTTCTATGCGGGGGTGCTCACTCATGATCCCGGCATGTACCCCAAGCGGGTGATCGTGGGCGACGCGCGGCTGTTCGGGGTGCCGGTGTTGCCCATCGACGTCAACGCCTCCGCCGCCGATTGGCGGGTGGAAGGGGTGGGGGCCGCCGAGGTGCCGGCTGGGGTGACCGGGGGGCCGTCGGCTGGGGTGACCGGGGGGCCGTCGGCTGGGGTGACCGGGGCGCCGTCGGCCGGGGCGCCCGGGGGGCCGTCGGCCGGGGCGCCCGAAGGGCTGGCTGGACCGGCCGGGCCGACCGGGATGACCGAGGGTCTGCGGGCGGGGCTGAAGGAGGTCAAAGGCATCAGCGAGGCTGAGGTCGAGCGGATAGCGGCCGGCCAGCCGTACACCTCCCTCCGTGATTTTTGGGAACGGGCAGGCACCTCGCGGCCAGTCACCGAACGGCTTGTGCTGGTCGGCGCGTTCGACTCGCTCTACCCGGGCGGATCGCGGAACGCTCAGGACGCCGGGGAGGTGGAGGTAGTTCGGGGGGCGGGAGCCGCCAGGGGAGCGGAGGCGGATCGAAGGGCGGAGGCTGCCGGGGGAGCGGAGGAGCCATTCTTGCGAGCCGGGGCCGAGCGGACGGGATCCGGGCAGCCCGGCCCAGCTCAGGCTGGGCGCGTGTCACGGCGTGACCTGCTCGCCCGGGTCAAGGTGCTGGACCGGTCCCGCAAGTCCCCGCGCGCGCCCAGCGCGCGCGGGGACCGCCCCGCTCACTCACAACATTTCACGCATTCCGACCATGTGAACCACCACAAATCGGACGCAGATATGGTCCGAACGCACGAAATGACGCCCGAAAGGGCTGTCGGCCATCCGGCCGAACCAGGGCCACAGCCTGGTCAGCTCAGTGAGCCGGACCAGATGCAGCTTGATCTGGGGTCCAGCAGCGGCGACGGGTTCGCAGACATGGTGCCTGCGGGTGGACTGCGGGAACTGACAGCGCCGGAGCGGGTTGAGGCCGAACTGGAGATCCTCGGCATCGACCTGAGCCAGCACGTGCTGAGTTTCTACGAAGAACTGATGACCGAACTGGGCGTGGTCCGTTCCCGCAATCTGCGCCGATGCCATCCCGGGCAGCGGGTGCTGGTGGCAGGGGTAAAGGTGGCCACACAGACGCCGGCGATCCGGTCCGGCCAGCGCATCATCTTCGTTACGCTCGACGACGCGACTGGGCCGGTTGACTTGGCCTTCTTCGAATCCGTGCAGGACCGGTGCGCCGCGCGGGTGTTCGGATCGTGGCTGCTGGTGGTCCGGGGCCGCCTGCGGAAGGTGGGCAACTCGGTGTCGGTCAACGGTATCGAATGCTGGGATCTGGCCGGACTGGCGGACATCCGGGCCGCCCACGGGGTCGGCGCCGCGCGCGCGGCGATGGCGGCCGGTGATGTAGCCGCCGCGGGCAGGGTGCCGGGCTCCGGAACCGGCGGCACCCAAGGCCCGCAGCCAGCCCGGATCGTCTACGCGAACGGTTTCACCTTGTCGCCTTACGCCGAAGCGGGGGCGCCTGGTGGCGAAGTCAAGGACGCACCCCGCAAGCTGTGGCACGCCAGCCCCGGGAGTTCCGGCGGCTGGGCCAGGTCGGCGCCGTGAAGCCGGGGGACCGCCGTGAAGCCGGGGGCACCGCCCAGCCGGGGCACCGGACCGGCGTGGTTGACACCAGGCCAGCCCGATAGAGCCAGGTCGGCGCAGTGAAGTCCGGGAGCGCAAATTGTGGCGAACCTGACCCGATAGTCCTTCTCTTGCGGGGTAGGACACAGTTTGCTATTGCGGGAGATCTTTGAGCGAGGCGGGGGTTGGGGTCGTTTCACCGGACGTGTGCGACCGCCCGCCATCAGCGGTTGCCATACTGTATACCTGTCTGGACGGCCCGTAGCTTCCTCTAAAGGACCCTGATGTCACAAGACCTGCCATGGCTCGCCGGGACAGTGCAACGTAAGCTCCGGACCGCTGTCGGCAAGCGGTTCAGCAGATTCGTCCTGGTAGCCGCCGCCTCCGTGGTAGCGAGCCAGGTCGCCCTGACCCTGCTGCTAGGAGCCGCGCACGTATCGTCCGGCACGTCCGGTGTGCTGGCTGCCATGGTCGGCGCCGCTGTGAGCTACGTCCTGAGCAGGTGGGCGTGGGAGCGCAAGGGCAAGCCGAACCTCCTGAAGGAGACGCTGCCGTTCTGGGCAGTCTCAGTCGGGGCGTGGCTCGTGCTGGGCCTCGCCACCCACTTCGCCAGCCTCTGGGCCAACTCGATGGGCATGGCTTATGGCAGCACGAAGCACGTCGCCTTCGTGGACGGCGCCTACTTCCTGGCCAACTGCGTGACCTTCGTGACGCGCTTCGTGATCTTCCACTACGTGCTGTTCGTGGACCGGGGCGCCAAGTCGGCTCCGGTCACTGTGGCGTCCCCCTCCGGTCAGTCCGCACCGGCGGCTGACGGGGAGTCCGGGCCGTTCGCGGCAAATGGTGCATGGGGCACGGGTGCCTCCGACTGGGAAATCGATGCCGGCGAAAGCTCTTCTGGCCTTCGCGCCGGATCGGACACCGGGCCCCTGCCCGAGGTGGGCTCGCGGCGCTGACGTTCCCGCCACCAGGTTCCGAACACCACGCCCGCGTACTTGAGGCCGTAGATCGCGTTGTGGCCCTTCTTGCTCTCGCCGACCTTGCGCTTGTGGATGGTCGCCGGCACTTCGATCACGGTGAATCCGTGCGTGAGGACGGCGATGAGCAGTTCGGATGACTGGTACTGAGGCTGCGCGAGCCGGACCACAGCGGTCACATCGGCACGCATGGCGCGCAGGCCGAAGGACGAGTCGGTGATCCGCGTCCCGGTCAGCATGCTGATCGTCACAGCGAAGACCCAGGTGCCCAGTCGGCGCACCGGATCCTTGGTCTCCTGGCTGCCGAGCTTGCGTGAACCCGTGACGAAGTCAGCCCGGCCCGCCACCACGGGCGCGAGCACCCGCTCCATCTCAGCCGGGTTGTACTGACCATCAGCGTCGGTGGTCAGGATGTAGCGGGCGCCGCCCTCACGGGCCAGGCGATAGCCCAGGCGGAGCGCAGCACCCTGCCCGCGGTTCACCGGCACGTCGCAGACGAGGCCGCCGTGAGCCTTGGCCTCCTTCGCCGTGTCGTCCTGCGAACCGTCCGACACCACGATGACTCCGGTCTCCAGCCCGCACAACTCGGCGGGAAGGGCCTCGATCACCTGGCCGACCACACCTTGCTCGTTGTAGGCGGCGATCACGATCGCGACCGGAGGCAGGTTCGTCGCGCGCCTGCCGAACTCCGCGGTGAACGCATCGATCGCCACGTCGTCGTGTTGGGGGTAGGTCATTGCGCTGCGTTCCCTTCTGCCGCGGACGGCGCAAACTCGGGCCACACGGTGGTTATGCCGGATTTCAGGTCGTACGCCGGGGTGTAGCCCAGTCCCCGGGCGGTGGAGATGTCCACCACGACGGCGGGCATCTCGCCGGGCTTGGGGGGGATGGTTTCGACCGGGATGGCTGCCCCGGTCACAAGCCGGGCAGCCTCGATGATGTCGTGAACCGTCACCGATTCCCCCGACGCGAGGATGAGCGGGCCCGTGAACCGATTCCGCCAGGCGAGCAGCAGGCCGGCGACGACGTCGTCCACGTGGACGAGGTCGCGCAGTTGGCTGCCATCCCCGTACACCTGCACACCGGTGGAGTCCCGGGCCGCTCGCATGAGCCGGGGCACGAAGCTGTCCTTCGATTCCATCCCGGGCCCGTAGACGTTGGAGAAGCGCAGGCACGCACCGGCGATGCCGAAACAGGAGGAGTACGCGCCGATCATCATCTCGGCTGCGGCCTTGGTCGCGCCATAAGGGGTCAGCGGCCGCAGTGGCTGCTTCTCGCTGATGACCGAACTCCCCACGTCGCCGACCACCGCGGTGGTCGAGGCGAACATGAAACTGCTGACGCCGCGCACCCGGGCAAGGTCGAGCAGTGTCGCGGTCGCCGCCACGTTCGTCTGATAGGTCGTGACCGGATCTTCGATCGACCGCAGCACCGAGGTGACGGCTGCGAGGTGCATGATCGAGTCGGTCCCGGAACTGACAGCCTCGGCGGCCACGCCGGGATCACGTAGGTCCCCGACGACAGACCGGACCCCTGGTTCGCCACACGGGCTCAGGTCCACCACGGTCACCTCGGCGTCGGCCTCCAGCAGGGCACTTACCAGCCGTCGCCCGATGAAACCGGCACCGCCGGTCACCACGACCCGGGAACGCCGTTCGGGCCCCATGCACTCTCCATTCGTCACATCTTGGCGCTTGCCCCCACCCGGTTGTACCGGCTTTTACCTGCGCATGTAGCGAAGGTGCGGAAATATCCGTGACGGCCCCGGCCGTAGGCCACCTCGCCCGCAACGTCGGGCATCTGCCGCCGTGTCAGGCTTGGCACCTTGGCGCGGGCTTTGCCGGGATTGACATCCATGGGGTGCGTGGACAGTGTAGCGATGGGGGACCGGTCCCGAGTCCGGGCCGAGGCGCCGGCTGCCGTAGTCTCATCCCTTCGCAGGCTCCCCGCCCACGCCGATCGCGCCGGAGCCCGGGTGTAGCCGAGGTTCCTCGGCCGGTTTCGGTCATCATGCCGGGTAATCGGCTCAGCCGGTACATAATGACCAGAGCGTGGCGAGTCGGAAACAATGCCGGGCCGCGGCCGGGGGCCGGGCCGGGCACCCGGCCCGTCATGCCCGTGCGAGGGCTGCGTGCGCACTGAGCGACACCGACAGTCCTCGGGCATGTGGAGACCTGGTGGCCGGGACACCAAGGGAAATTGCTGAAGAGCGATGACAGAGGGGCACAGCGTGGCCGCCGCGGCAGCGCACGATGAGGGTTCTGGCGTGAAGGAGTCGGCCCCCTCCACGATGCCCCCTGCCCCCACGATGACCCCTTCCGTCGCAGCGGTTACTTCTGTAACACCATCCTCCGCCGACGCCGGATCCGCCACCACGAGGCCGTCGGGAAGTCTCGCGGTCGCACCCGGTTCCGTCGTCCCCGAGCAACTATCGGGTCCGCCCGCCACAACCTCGTCGGCCCCCATCCCAGCCGGTGCTATGTCGGCAACCGAGACCGGTTCAGCGCCCACCCCCGGGCGGGCGCCAGCGGCCAACAGCCCGCGTCCCCCCGGTACGGCGCCCGCCGCCAACAGCCCGCGTCCCCCCGGTACGCCGCCCGCCGCCAACAGCCCACGTCCCCCCGGTCCCGAGGTGGCCCCCGACACGGCATCCGCCCCAACCGCCAATGGCAAGCCGTCCGCTGGCTGGCCCGCGGGCGA
>DAHUZQ010000183.1 GCA_027306495.1 Actinomycetota bacterium
TCCTCACCTTGAATGACCGGGAACACCCGCAGGGCCTTGCTGCGTGGTGGCGGTCCCGCCGCCCGGCCGGCCCCCCGGGCGCGGCCGGGCGCCGTGCGCTGCTCGCCGTCGGTGCGGCGATCGTGGTAGCGCTGGCCACCCGCTGGCCTGTCGGCACGGTGCTGGCCGCCCTGGCGGCCTGGTCGGCGCCTGCCGCGCTGGGCCGCGACCGGCACGCCGCCGCGCAGATCGCCCGGATCGAGGCGATCGCCGCGTGGACCGAGATGCTCCGCGACACCACCAGCGCCGCGGCGGGACTCGAGCAGGCCATCGCCGCCACCGCGCCGATCGCCCCGGCGCCGATCCGGGACGAGGTCATCGCCCTGGCCGGCCGGCTGCACGCCGGGGGCCGGCTGGCCGCCGAGCTGCGCGTGTTGGCCGACCAGCTCGCCGACCCCCTGGCGGATCTGGTCACCGCGGCGCTGGTGCACGCCGCCGCGCATCACGCCCGCCGGCTGGGCGAGCTGCTGGGCTCGCTGGCCGCCTCCGCCCGCGCGCAGGCCACCATGCGGCAGCGGGTCGACGCCGGCCGCGCGTCGCTGCGCACCAGCGTGCGGATCATCACCACGGTCACCGGGGTCATGGCGGCCGGGCTGGTGCTGCTCAACCGCGGCTACCTGGCCCCGTACGACAGCCCGGCCGGGCAGCTGGTGCTGCTGGCCGTCGGCGCCGTCTTCACCTCGGGGTTCGTGCTTTTGCAGCGGATGGCCCGCTACCAGCAGCCAGCCCGCATCCTCGCACCCGCCCGCCCTGGCCCGGTCCCGCCGCCCGCCGCTGGTGTGGGGGCGGGCCGGGCCGCCCGGACGGAGACCTGACATGGCGCTGTGGGTGATCCTGCTGCTGGGTGCCGGATGCGGTGCCGGGGTCTGGCTGATCGCCGCCGGGCTGCGGCCCGCCCGGCCGTCGCTAGCCCGCCTGCTGACCGCCCTGTACGCCGAGCCAGCACCGCCCGGCCCGGTCATCCCGGCTGAGGCCGGCGGCTGGGCCGCCCGCGCCGGCCGGCCCGCCGCCGGGCTGCTCGCCTCGCTCGGCCTGCCCACCGCCGGGGTTAGGGCCGACCTGGCCGTGCTCGGCCGCACCCCGGAGCGCCACCTGGCTGAGAAGGCCGCCGCCGCAGCCGCCGGGCTGCTGATCGCCCCGCTCGTATCGGCGGTGTTCCTGCTCGCCGGGATCGCCGTCCCGGTGCTGGTCCCGGTGTGGGCCGGGCTCTTACTGGCCGCCGCCGGGTTCCTCGCCCCCGACGCCGCCGTGAAGACCGAGGCCGCCCGCCGCCGCGCCGACGCCCGGCACGCCCTGTCCGCGTTCCTGGACCTGGCCACCATCGCCCTGGCCGGCGGCTCCGGCATCGATCAGGCTCTCGCCGACGCCGCCGCCGACGGCGACGGCTGGACCTTCACCCAGATCCGACGCGCCCTGGCCGCCTCCGCCGCCGCCCGCACCCCGCCCTGGCAGGCCCTGGCCGCGCTCGGCGCCGAGATCGGCGTCACCGACCTGGCTGAGCTGGCCGCCTCGGTGCAGCTCGCCGGAACCGAGGGCGCGAAGATCCGCGACTCCCTGGCCGCCAAGGCCGCCGCGCTGCGCGCCCGGCAGCTCTCCGAAGCCGAGGCCCGCGCCACCTCCGCCACCGAGCGGATGAGCCTGCCCGTCGTGCTGCTCGCCGTCGGGTTCCTGATTTTCCTCGCCTTCCCCGCCCTCGCCCACGTCCTCACTGGCCTGTGAGTCTGTCGTGAGTTCACGAATTCTGAAGCGCCGCAGGCCGGGAACCCAAGGACTCAGGGTCCCGGCCGGGGCGATGGCGTCCTTGAGTTCGCGAGCTCACGCGGCGAGCGAGCTGTTCCTTCTACGCGGCGTCCTGGGTGACTCGGTTGGAGGCGCCAGGTCTGGTCTGTCACTGCTGGCGTTTGGCGTCCTGGAGCGCGAAGGGGAGGAATGCCAGCCGGATTTCCCTGTTCGGGTCGCCGTTGGCGTGGAGGATGAAGTTGTAGCGCTCGCCGTCCTCGGCGGTGTGGCGGGTCCTCTTGTAGTTCGCGTGTCCCTCGATCTCGCCGATCGACTTGCTGATGATGGTGGTGGGCTCGCCGGAGCGGATGAAGAGGAGGAGCGCTGCTTTGGTGTCGCGCCAGGTGAGGTAGCTCAGGAGCTGTCCGAGCGCGTCCCGGATGGTCTTGGGTCCGTTCCAGATCTTGCACTCGGCGATGAATACGTTGCGGTCGCCGGCCCGGATGAGGATGTCGGTCTTGCCGGCCGCGTTGAATACCTCGCCCGCGGCGGCGCCTTCGAACTGGGCGTTGAGAAGCACCAGGAGCAGGTCGCGGATCTTCTCCTCGTCCAGGCTGGCGGTCATCGACGGGCTGCGCTCCAGCGCGTTGCGCGCGTTGCGGAGCACGCCGAGCGCTTGCTCGTACTGCGCTTCCGGCAGGACTGGCTCTGGCTGGAACGGCCCGCTTGCCGTGGGGCGGCGAGGTGCCTCGATCGTCCGCCGGCTGACTGGGACGGAAAACTGCGTGGCGTCAGCCCGCTGCCGGACGGGGAAGCCGAGTCCTGCCTCCAGCTGGCGGTCCGCCAGCAGCTTCGCCCGGCGCTCGGCGACAGCGGAGCTGACCTGCGCGCGGAGATCGCGATTGTGCCGGTCAACGTCGTTGCGCGCCCAGCCGAGAAGCTGTTCGATCCTGTCGAGCTGGCCGTCGAAGTAGCGGCGCACCGCCTCAGGATCTGCGCTGGCACGCTGGCCGCTGGTCCATGTCAGGCGCAGTTCTCCCTTCCGGATCTCGGCGGTCGGCGTGCTGAGGCCGAACTGGCTGGGCCGGAGCTTGAAGATGTCCTCTTCCCCCTCGAAGGGAACCGCGATCACGATCTTGGTTACGCGGCGCTCGTAGATGACGCCGGAAAATTCGTCGCGGGCCGGGCCCACCTCTTCGGACACAGGAAGCTGCTCGATCTGGTCCCGTTGCAGAACCGGGCAGGGGAGCGAGTATTTCTGCACGACGTATTCGACAACATCTGCTTCTGCCGTCGCCAGCAGCTGGTCAGCGTTCCAGTCATAGACAGCCTGGCGTGCGCTCTCCTGCTGGGCACGGAGCGTTCCCAGCATGTCACCCGAGGTGAAGAGTCGTTCCTCCGCATTCACGCAGACAGTCTGCCTGTGCCGGAGGCTACACGTGACCCGATGGCACTACCGGTCTGGTCCGGCGGGGCGTGCGTAACGCTCGGCACCGCCGACGGTAAGGCCGAACAGGTCGCAGAGCCGACGGATGTCGCCGCCGGTGGCAAGGGCCTCATCCAGGATGCGGTCTTCGCGGACAGCCTGCGGAGACATGCCGAGGGTGTGGCTGATCCAGGGTCTGCTGACCGGGGATTCGCGCACGGCGGTGTACCAGTTGATGAACAGGTGGGGGTTGGCGGTGGCTGGCCAGCGGCGGGCGCGCTCGTCGAGCCAGGCGGCCAGCCGCTCGCGGACGGGTCCGGCAAGCGGGATGACCCGCCCGTCGAGGCAGAGCCGCCCGTCGCGAACGTCGGTGGTCTTGAGGTCCGCGAGCTGGCTGCTGCGCAGGGCGTGGAAGGCGACGAGGGCGGCAAGCGCCGCCCGTGCGGGCTGGCCGCTGTGGATGGCCTCGCGGATGGAGTCCAGGTTCAGCGGCAGCGGCTGACCGTTGCGCAGGCGGTCGTGGCGCAGCCGCGCGGCCGGGTCGGCGAAGATGGCACGGCGGCCCTTGAGGAACCGGAACAGCGACCGGAGCGCGGTGAGCGCCTGCCGGTGCTGGTTTGCCTGGGCGGGCAGGGCATCGATGATGTCCTGGCGGGTGATCTCGCGCAGCGACTGTTGGCCCGCGCTGGCCCACGCGTGCAGGATCGGCGCGGTGCGAGCCACCTGGCCGCGGATGGTCGCGGTGCTGCGGGGCCGCAGCCGCGGTGGGGTGCGGCTGCCGTCGCGCTGTGCCTGATACCAGGAGCGGAACTCCGTGGCCATCGGCTCGGGCAGGCCGCCGGCGCGGCGGGCAAACCAGGTGTCCAAGGCGCTTTCGCGGTCCTCATGGAGCATGCCGGCTGCGGCGAGGATCTCGGTGACGGCTCGGACGTTGTTGAACGCGAGCTGGGTCAGCGCCTCGACGCTGGTGGCCGGGATCGGCGCGCCGGGGGTGTCCTGGGTAGCCAGCAGGACGCGCAGCGCCGAGCGGGTGACGGACTGGAGCTGGCGGCTCCAGCCGTGACGGATTGCGTGATCGGCGAGCGCGTCGTCGAGGGCGGCCGCCAGGTCAGGAAGCGGCGGGGCCGGGAAGCCAGCACGGCGTCCGGCGGCAAGGTCGCGGCCGGCATTGAACAGCATGAGCTGCTGGTGGCGGACCGGATACTGGCCCGGCCAGGGGAGCTGCCGCTGCCGGCGCGGTTCCGGGTCGGGGCGTTTCTGGCGGAACATGTCGGCGAAGTAGAGCTGGTGGCCGTGCCGGCAGGCTTCGGCGACGTCGATGCTGCGGTGCGGGAGCCGGGCCAGGGCGGCCTGCCGGGTGCAGAGCCGGCAGTAGCCGCGGGCGTTCACAGTGATCATCCGCGCGCACGAGCCGCATTCCCCAGGCTCCTTGAACCGCCTGCGCCAGCCCCGGCAGCCATCGCACAACCAGCCGTTGTGCCGGGTGACGCCCCAGGCCAGGCAGTCCAGGCAACTGCCGATCACGTGCGCAGAGCGGTGGCAGCGCCGACAGCGCCCGTTGGTGTAATAGTCCTCCGTCGACCCGCACAGCTTGCATCGCGGCGGCTTCTTCCAGGTGCGGGGCACGCAGTCGTAGCAGAACTTCCGCCCGGCGTAGGCGACCGGGTTGATGCCGCACCCGGAGCACGGGCGCGGCCGGGTCATGCCGGCGGCAGGGTCCGGTTGCGGCCCAGCCGCGGCCCAGCCGCGGCTTCACCTTCGCCGGACCGCCGGCGGCCGCAGTCTTGTCGCGGACCGGACGGCGGGCGGCGACCTTGTCCGGCTCGCACACAAGCAGGTCCGACGGCGCGCATGACAGGACCGAGCAGATGACATCCAGGTCGTCGAGCCGGAGGGTGACCGGGGTGCCGGTCCACAACGCGGACATCTTCCTGGCGCTGACCTCCAGCCCTGCATCGGCGAGTCGGCGGCGCATCTCGGTGCTCTTCCAGATTCCCTGTTCGGCGGCCTTCAGCCGCAGCGTCCAGCGCATCGCCTCATCCTTCCGGGAGCTCGGGGCGGCCAGCGACCCGTGCGCTGGCCGCCGTCCATGCGTTCTCGATGTGCGCGTCGTGCACGTGGATGTACCTGGTCGTGGTGGACAGCCACTCGTGGCCGAGGACGTCCTGGATTGCCTTCAGGTCCAGGCCCCGGGCATACAGCGAGGACGCGCAGTAGTGCCGCAGGACGTGCGGTGTCAGCCGCCCGGTCCACCCCGGCGGCCAGGTGACGACCGCTCCGGCCAGCCCGGAGGGCAGCGCGTCACTGCCTGCCCGGGTGGACCGGCCGGTGTCGCGGTCGTGGCGCTCGGATGGCAGCAGCGGCGCGTCCGGGTCCTCCCAGTCGTCGCCGAACTGGTGCCGCACGTCGGCCAGCCACCACTCCACCAGGCCGCCGACCGAGTCGATGGCCGGGACCAGGCGGCCCTTCGGCCCGCGGCCCATGCTGCCCTTGCCATGGCGAACGTGGAGCTTGCCGAGTTCACCGAGGTCCGGGCGCCAGTCCCGGATGTCGAGCATGACGGTCTCGTTAATCCGCAGCCCGGCCCGCCGCCACAACGACGCAGCGAAGTAGTCCCGTCCCGCGGGCAGGTACTTGCGCGCCCCGGGCAGCGACTCGCGCCATGCCGCGAACAGCGCGTCGACTTCCGCATCCGATGGCGGGATCCGGACCTCGCCGTAGGCCGGGTTGGCCGGGCGGTTGTACTCATCGACCGGCTGGCAGATCACCTGCCCGGTCAGGGCGTGGATCTCGCCCTGGTAGCGGGTCAGCAGGAAGTCGTAGAACCGGGCCAGCGCGCACGACTTGCCGTACACCGTCGACCGGGCCAGCCGTCGGTTTCTGCGCTGGTGGCGCAGAAACCTGTCAGCGTCCTCCGGCCCGGCCGTCCACACCGGGCGGCCGAGGTATCCGGCGAACTCGAAGACCGCCGACCGCTCCGCTGCCACGTGCCCGTCAGTCACTCCGGCCGCCGACATAGCCAGCGCGTACTGGTCGACCAGCTCCTGCTCGAAGTCCTCAAGCTCCTGCGGCGACCGCAGCCGCCGAGGCGAATCGGCCAGCGACCGCACAACCGCCAGCGTCACCGCAACGCCAGTTCATCAGGAGAGCGCATGCACGCAAGATACAGACGATGCTTCAGGAATACCGACAACACGCCGGCAATTTCTCCAGGCCACCCGAACTCCCATACCTCAGTGACCCAGGCTCAGCGGCGGTCCCGGCGCGATGAGAACTGACGACCGTTCAAACACCACTCCGCCATCCGCATGCAAGGAGAACCCGATGCGCCACCACCCGCCGGCCCCGGCCCGCCGCGCGCTCGCCCGGATCACCGCCTGGCCCGCCCTGGCCGCCCGCGCGGCCGCGGCCCGGCTGCGCGACGACTCCGGGTACACCACCGAAACCGTCATCGTCACCTCGCTGCTGGCCGCGCTGGCCCTGGCGGTGATCGCGATCATCGTCGCCAAGGTCACCGGCCTGGCCAACGCCCTCAACGTCTGAACCCGCGACCCATGCAGCCGGCCAGCACCCCGCAGCCGGGCGCACCCGGGCGCCAGCGCCGCCGGCGTGCCCGGGCGGGCTGGGCGCAGCGCGGCGCTGGCGCCGCCGAGATCGTCATCGTCACCCCGCTGCTGCTGCTCCTGATCCTCGCGGTGATCCAGTTCGCGCTCGCCGAGCAGGCCGAGCACGTCGCCCAGGCCGCCGCCACCCAGGCGCTGGCCGCCGCCCGGGTGCAGGACGGCAGCACCACAGCAGGGCAGGCGCAGGCCGACGTCGTCCTGGCCCAGCTTGGCGGGAGCCTGGGAAGCCCGTCGGTGACGGTCACCCGCACCGCGACCCAGGCGACCGTCACCGTGTCCGGCACCGCCGCGACCCTGATTCCCGGCGTGCGGCTGCACGTCCATGCGACGGTCACCGGCCCAGTTGAAGAGTGGGTCCCCGGATGAGCACAGCGCGACCGCTGCCCGTGCCCGCACCCGGCCCGCGATGCCGCAGCTGGCGCTGGCTGCTGGGCGGGGAGGAGGGGTCGGCCGCGGCGGAGATCGCGATCCTCACGCCGCTGCTGGTGATCATGGTGCTGTTCATGGTGTTCCTTGGCCGGCTCACCGAGGCCCGCGCTGTGATCGCTGACGCCGCGCACCAGGCCGCCCGCGCGGCCTCCATCGCCCGCGACCCGGCCGCCGCGCAGGCCCAGGCCGAGCAGGCCGCCGCCACCGCGCTGGCCGGCCGCGGCCTGGCCTGCCAGCACTTCACCGTGACCGTGGACCTGGCCGGGTTCCAGCCCGGCGGCACCATCCGCGCCACCATCACCTGCACCGCTGCCATGAGCGACCTGTCGCTGCTGCGCGTTCCCGGCAGCCAGACGCTCACCGCCTCGTTCGCCAGCGTCATCGACACCTACCGCGGCGAAAGTCTTGGGTTCAGTAATTCTGAAGGGTCCTCGGGCGGGAACCCGGGCGGGTGAGTGGCTGATGAGGGTACTTGGGTCCTTGAGTTCACGAACCGGAGCGGGAGCCTTTGAGGGGCCGGAGCCCGGCGAGGCCGATGGAGCCTGCGAGCAAGAGCAAAACGCGGCCGAGTATGTAGACGGCCTGGATGCCGAGGGCGTCGGCGGCGGCGCCCCCGAGTCCAAGGGAGGCCAGCCGCCCGGTTTGCCAGATCATGTCGAATCCGGCGAACACCCGCCCGCGGGTCTGGTCCGGGATTTCGGCTTGCAGCAGCGAGTTGTAGGTGACCATGCCGGTGGAGGTGCCGACGCCGTAAAGGCCGAGGGCGGCCATCGCGGTCGGCAGGTTACGGGTGGCGGCCAGGACGAGGTCGACGAGGCCGCGCAGCAGGTAAGGGCCGAATACCAGGGCCGGCCGCCGGGGGCTGGTGGTCAGCCGGGTGAGCATCAGCGGGCCGAGGGCAGCGCCGGTGCCGATCGCGCCGAGCAGCAGCCCGAACCCGCCGGGGCCGGTGCCCAGGTGGCGTTCGGCCAAGATGACCAGCAGGGCGCTGGTGGCTCCGGCGGACAGGGCGGCCAGCAACTGGACGATGGCGAGCAGCCGCAGCAGCCGGTCGCCGATGAGCAGGCAGGCGCCTTCGCGGATCCGGCTGGCCCACGAGCCGGTGGCCGTCGGTGGCTGGGGGCGGGCTGGCCGGAGCCGGGCGAGGGTGGCCGCGGAGATGGCGAAGCTGGCGGCGTTGAGCCAGAACGCGGGGGCCACGCCCCAGGCGGCGACCAGCGCGCCGCCGAGCGGGGCGAGCGCGATCTGGGATGTGACGGCGGCCGACCACAGGCCGCTGTTGGCCGCGACCAGTTCTTGCTCACAGACGATGCTGGGCAGGACCGACGCGGACGCGGGGTTGAAGAACACCGCGCCGGCCGACAGCCCGAACGCGATCGCGTAGACGGCGGCCAGGTGGTGATCGGCCAGCGGCAGCACCCCGGCCAGGGCGGTGCGCCACAGGTCCGCGGCGACCATGATACGGACGCGGGGCAGGCGGTCGGCGAGGGTTCCGGCGACCGGGGCAAGCAGCAGCACGGGCAGGATCTCGGCGATGACCGCGCCGCTGACCCCCAGGCCAGAGCCTGTCAGCCGGAACACCAGCACGACCAGAGCGATGGTGCTCACGGTGTCGCCCCAGCGCGAGATGGTCTGCGCAGCGAACAATCGCCGGTAGGCGGCGTTGGCGAGCACCGACCGCAGCCCGGGTTGTCTGGCGGTGGTCATGTGCCCATCGTGCTTGCTTGCCCGCGGCAAGGCTTGACCCGGTGCTCCCGACCGTCGGCCAGTGCTGCGGGGGAGCCGTCGGCCTGTCCTGGCGCCTTGGGACAGGACGACGGCCGGGTGGGGTCAGCCGGTGCCTCCGCAGCAGCCGATGCAGGAGTTGTCACCACAGCAGGAGCAGCGCATAGCGTGTCACCTCCTTCCGGTGTCATCAGCCAGTGGCCGGGTGCCGGGAGCCTGGTCCGCCGCCTGGCAGCATGGACCCACCGGTCCTGTGCTGATCGTCGGCCGCAAGGTTCCGGACGCCGGGCGGGGGCGGTCTGGGCCTTCGATGGGGCTGGTGGCGGTTTCGGGCTCGCCGGCTTGCTGGCGTGCCGGGCGGCGCAGGAGCCGCAGCCCGTTGGCGATGATCAGCACCGCGCTGCCCTCGTTGAGCAGCAGCCCGGCCGCCAGCGACATGTGCCCGGTGAGGGCCGCGGCGTCGAGGGCGGCGATGGCGGCCAGCGACAGGGCGATGTTCTGCCGGATGATACTGGCCGCCTTGCGGGCCAGGGTGATGGCGTCGGGGAGCTTGCCGAGCTGGTCGGCCATCAGGGCGATGTCGGCGGTCTCCAGGGCGACGTCGGTGCCCGCGGCGCCCATGGCGATGCCGACGTCGGCGGTGGCCAGGGCAGGAGCGTCGTTGATCCCGTCGCCGACCATCGCGACCGGCCCGGCCTGGCCGCGCAGACCGGCGACGGCGGCGGTCTTGTCCTCGGGCAGCAGGCCCGCGAGCGGGTCGCTGATTCCCGCCGCCTGTGCGATGGCGGCAGCGGTCGCGGGGTTGTCGCCGGTGAGCATGACAACGCGGCCGATACCGAGACCCCGAAGCTGCGCCACGGCGCTGGCGGCCTCGGGGCGCAGCTGGTCGGCGATGCCGAGCAGCCCGGCCGGGTGGCCATCGATGGTGACCAGCACCGCGGTCTTGCCGCCGTCCTGCAGCGCGGCCAGCTGCTGGCGGGCCGGGCCGGGCAGGCTGCCGGGGCCGGGCGGGCGGCCGGCGGACACCTGGTGGCCGCCGACTGTGGCGCGCACGCCCATGCCCGGCGTGGCCTGCGCGTCGGCGGCTGGGGCCACGGTCAGGCCGCGCTTGGTGGCGGCGGCCACGACCGCGGTGGCGAGCGGGTGCTCGCTGGCGGCTTCGGCCGCGGCGGCGTGGGCGAGGACCTGATCGGCCGGGTAGCTGCCGAGTGGGATCAGGTCGGTGAGGCGGGGCTTTCCGGCGGTGAGGGTGCCGGTCTTATCGAACGCCACGGTGCGCACCTTGGCGAGGGTTTCCAGGTGGATGCCGCCCTTGATGAGGATGCCGTCGCGGGCGCCGCGGGAGATCGCGGCGATGACCGCGGTGGGCACGGAGATCACCAGGGCGCACGAGCACGACACGACCAAGATCACCAGGGCCCGGTAGACCGCCTCCCGGAGGCTGAGCCCGGCGGTCGGCCCGGCGACGGCGGTCAGGGCGGCGAGGGTGAACATGATGGGGGTGTAGATGGCGCCGAACCGGTCGGCGAACCTTTGGGCGGTGCCGCGGCGGGCCTGGGCCTGCTCGACCTGCTCGATGACGCGGGCCAGCACGGTCTCCTGGTAGGGCTTGGTGACCTGGACGGTCAGCGTCCCTGGCCCGTTGAGGGTGCCGCCGAACACCTCCGAGCCTGGCGTCATTTCGGCGGGGATCGACTCGCCAGTGACCGGGCTCTGGTCGACCCACGAGCTCCCCGCGGTGACTCGCCCGTCGGTGGGCAGCCGCTCGCCGGGGCGCACCAGCACCAGCTCGCCGGGCTGCAAGTCCGCGACCGGGATCTGGCCGGTGGTGCCGTCCGGCTGCAGCCGGACGGCCACGGGCGGGGTGAGCGACATCAGGGCGCGGATCGAGCTGCGGGCCCGGTCGGCGACGTAGTCCTCCATCAGCCCGCCGGCGGAGAACACCACCACGAGCATGGCCGCTTCGGCGAACACGCCCAGCGCCAGGGCGCCGATGGTGCCGGCGACCAGCAGGGTGCCGATCGAGAGGCGTCGGCGGGCCAGCACCTGCCAGGCGGACCGGACCGGGAAGATCCCGCCGGCTGCCACGGTCGCCAGGTACAGCCCGGTCGCCACCGCGTGCTGGTGGGCGAGGTGGTCGGCGGCCAGCCCGGCGTCCAGCAGCAGTTCCGCCGCGGCCAGGAGCAGCACCCGCGGGGAGCGCCACCAGCGGCCCCGCCCGGCGGGCCGCGTGGGCTGACCGGCTGGAGACAGCTCCAGGCCGAGCTGGGCGGCTTGGCGGGCTACCAGATCGGGAGTGACGCCGCCGTCGTGGCCGATGACGACAACCCCTGCGGCGCCCAGTATCTGCACCTGCTGGGCGCCGGGCAGGCCGCCGAGCGCCCCGGCCAGGTCCCCGGCGCAGTCCAGGCAGCCGCGCGCCACCCGGTACCGGTCACGCACCAGGCCGCCTCCCGCCGGGCCGGCGCCGCTCACCGGCCAGACTCCGCCGGCGGGGGCGTGGTCTCGGTCAGGCACCAGGCCAGGTCCAGCAGCTGCACGACGCACGGGTCGGTCACCCGGTACCAGATCCGGTTGCCGTCCCGGCGCGCAGCCACGATGCCCCGGTCCACCAGGCGCTGGAGCTGGTTGGACACCGCCTGGGGGCGCAGCCCGACCGCGGCGCCCAGGTCGGTGACGCATAGCTCTCCGGACCGGACCAGGGCGTGCAGTAGCCGCAGCCGGGTGTCGTTGGCCAGCATCTTGAACACTGCTTCCAGCCGCGCCGCCTGCTTGCTGTCGATCAGCGCACGCCCGGCAAGCTCCGGCCGGGCAGGCGCGCACACGGCTCCTGTGTCTGTCACGAGGAAAACTATTACACGGACTAGTGGAATAGGCCAGCTTTGGTGGCCGTCAGTTCGCGTCCGCCTGAGCGTGGTGATGGCCGGTGGGTGAGATCAGGCCGGTTCACGGCGCGGGCAACGGCGGTGGGCACCGGCTGGGGGTGCTACTCCCCGCGCCAGGATTCGATGCCTTCCCAGGCGGCGAGGGCGGCGATGGCCAGCGCGACGGCGGGGTCGAGCCACCATCAGCCCAGCAGCGTGCTTCCCAGCAGGCCGAGCAGGACTCCGCCGGCCTGGTAGCCGCAGATCAGGTTCTGGGTGCCTTCGCCGGCGACGGTGCCGGAGCCGAGTTGCGAGCCGAGGCGTTTCTTCAGCATGCCGAGGACGGGCATCCACGCCAGGGACAGGGCGGAGATGACGATGCCCAGCCAGGTGGTCTCGGCGTGCTGCCCGGCGGCGAGCTTGCTGATGGCCTCGTAGGCGATGTAGGGGGCGAGGAGGAAGAAGCTGACCGCGACCGCGTACTGGGCGCGGCGTTCAGCGGTCTCGGACAGGGCACGGCTGCCGGACAGCCGCCACACCACGATGATGCTGGCCGCCGCTTCGATGACCGAATCGATGCCGAAGCCCAGCAAGGCGGCGGATCCGGCGGCAATCGCGGCGATGACCGCGAGGGTGCCTTCGATGGCCATGTAGAGCAGGGACAGCCAGGACAAGCGCCTGGCGCGCTGGGCGGCGCGCAGCCACGGGGGGCTTCCGTGCGGCAGCGGGATACTGGCTGGCTGGGCGCTCACTCGGGCGGCCCGTCAGCGGCTGGTGCCGTAGCGGGGGCAGAGGCTGATCTGCTGCCCGGTGGCCCCCAGCAGGTGCTCGGCGGCGGCCAGCAGATCGGCGAGCTCGGGCTGGGCCAGCGAGTAGAACATCTGCCGGCCCTCGGGGCGGGCGGTCACCAGGGCGCAGTCGCGCAGGCAGGCGAGGTGCCCGGAGACGGTGGACTGGGCCAGCCCCAGCTCTCTGGTCAGGTCGATGACGCGGGATTCCCCGCCGGCCAGGTGCTGGAGGATGGCCAGGCGGGTCGGGTCGGCCAGGCCGCGGAACAGCGCGACCGCCGCGGACAGGTCACCGTGGGCGGGACTGGCCACCGCCTGATCCATTGCCATACGCCGATGATATCGGGATCGGCCGGCGGGATAGCGGCTCGGGGCGGCTCAGCGCTGCCCGGCCAGGGCGGGGTGGTCGACGGTGGCGGTGTAGCGGGTGGCGGCGTCGATGCTCAGCCCGAACAGGTCGGCCAGCCGCCTCTGATCGCCGCCGCTGGCGTGAGCCTCGTTGAGGATGCGGTCTTCGCGGATGGTCGTGGCGGTCAGGCCGGGGCCGATTGCGAGCTTGACCCAGCGGTGCCCGACGGGCTCGGTGCGCGCCGCGCTGCGGTAGTGCACGAACAGGTGCGGGTTTGCGGTGTGCGGCCAGCGGCGGTTGCGGTAGTCGAGCCATGCGGCCAGGCGCTCGCGGACCGGCCCGGCCAGCAGGATGACGCGCCCGTCGACGTGGAGCCGCCCGTCGCGCAGGTCGGTGAGCAGGAGCCGGCGCAGGTGCCCGGTGCGCAGCCCGTGGAAGGCAATCAGCGCGACAACCACGGCCTGGGCCGGGCTGGGCGAGTTCAGGGCGGCGCGGACTGCTTCCAGGTTGGCGGGCAGCGGCTAGCGGGATTCGTGGTAGCCGGGCTTGACCCGCGACGTGGGGTCGCTGAACAGCACCTTGCGGGCCTTGAGCAGCCGGAAGACCGACTTGAGGCCCTGCCCGGCCTGGGAGCGGGGGTTCCCGGAGGCGGGCAGGGCATCCAGCACGTGCTCGCGGGTGATCTCTCGCAGCGAGGTGTGCCCGGCCGCGGCCCAGGCGCGCAGCGTCGGCAGCGCCCACCGCAGGTGGACGCCGATGGTGGTCTGGGTTCGGGGCCGGCGCCGCGGCGGGGTGGGGCTGCCGTTCTTCATCACCTCGAACCACGTGCGCAGCTCGCCTGCCATGGGCTCGGGCAGGTCGCTGATCTGCTGGGTGAACCAGGTGTCGAACGCGGGTGTGCGGTCCTCCTCCAGCATCCCGGCCCCGGCCAGGACCTCCAGCACCGTCCGCACGGGCAGGGCGATGTCACTCAGCAGGGTGACGTCGCTGGCCTTGACCGGGGCGCCGGGGGTGTCCTGGATGCCGAGCACGATGCGCAGGCCGAAACTGGTGTCCTCGGCCTGCCGCTCGCTCCACCCGTGGCGGGCGGCCAGATCGTGGAGCCGCTGATCGAGCCTGGCAGCGATGTCCGGATCGGCGCGCAGGTGCAGCCCGGCACGTCCGTGCGCGGTCAGGTCCCGTCGCATGGCGAACAGCACCAGCTGCCCATGGCACTCCCCGCCGGGAACCGGAGGAGGCTGAAGCGCGGGAGGCTTCGGGGGACGGCGGACCCCGCGGCGCAGGAACATGTCGGCGAAGAAGAGCTGCTGGCCGTGCCGGTTCGCGCCGACGGGGTCGAGTGCCCCGTACTGGGGGCGCACCATGCTGGCCTGCTTGTAGCACAGCCGGCACACGCCCCAGTTGCCCAAGTGCAGCGTCCGGCCGCAGGCCGGGCAGTCCCCGGTCGCCTGGGTCTGCTGGCGGAAGGTCAGGCAGCCGCGGCACAGCCACCGGGTGGTGCGGGTGGCGCCCCAGGCGTAGCAGTCCAGGCAGGAATCCACGCCCGCATCCGCGCTGGGGTGGCAGCGGCGGCAGACGCCGCTGGTGTAGTAGCCGGCGGTAGCGCCGCAGCGCAGGCACGGGGGCGGGGTGACCGGGCCGCCGGGCCAGCAGCCGAAGCAGAACGCCACGCCCCGCATCGCGACCGGCACCTTGCCGCAGGTGGTGCAGGTGCGCTGCCGCCGGGCGATCGCACCGGGTTTGGGTGGGGTCATGCGGGCGGCAGCGAGCGGTTGCGGCCCAGCCGGGGCGTCACCTGCGGCGCCGGCGGTTCGCCGTCAGCCGTCCGGGCTGTCGGGCGGCGGCGGGCGGCGACCTGGTCCGGCTCGCGGATCAGCAGGTCAGTGGGCGCGCAGTCCAGCACCGAGCAGATCACGTCCAGGTCATCGAGCCGGACGGTGGTCGGCGTGGTGGTCCACAGCGCGGACATCTTCCCGGCGCTGATCTCCAGCCCTGCCTCGGCCAGCAGCCGGCGCATCTCGGTGGACTTCCAGATGCCGCGCTCGGCGGCCTTCATCCGCATGTTCCAGCGCACGATCTCATCTCCCGGTCCCGGTCAGGCGGGCGGCGACCCGCTCGTTGGCCTGCGCCCATGCCTGCTCGATGTGCTCGCCGTGGACGTGGATGTACCTGGTCCTGGTCGAAAGCCACGAATGCCCCAAAAGCTCCTGAATCGCCTCCAGGTCGACGCCGCGGGCATACAGCGAGGAGGCACAGTAGTGCCGCAGCCCGTGCGGGGTCAGCCGCCCGTCCCACTTCGGCAGCCACATGCTGACCGCCTCGGCCAGGCCCGAGCGCAGTGCGTCGGTGCCCGCGCGCAGGCACCGGCCGGTGTGGCGGTCGCGCCGCTCGCTGGGCAGCATCGGCGCGTCCGGGTCGGCCCAGTCGTCGCCGAACTGGTGGCGCACGTCGGTCAGCCACCAGTCCAGCAGGTCGCCCGACGCGTTGATGCCCGGTGCCAGCCGGGTCTTGGGCCCGCGCCCGCGGCTGCCCTTCCCGAAGCGCACATGCAGCTTGCCCAGCTCGCCCAGGTCGGGCCGCCAGTCCCGGATGTCGAGCATG
>DAHUZQ010000187.1 GCA_027306495.1 Actinomycetota bacterium
CGCTGATCACCAGTGTCACCGGGACAGCCTGGGCCGATGGCACCCGGGGCGAGGACTTCGTACTGGACCGCGACCGGGCCGTGCGGGCGGTGCAGGATCACCAGCCAGCTGTCGTCTTCCTCACCTCACCGAACAACCCGACCGGCACGGCGCTGCCACTCGAAGTGATCGAGGCCGTGTGCGAGGCCGCGCCGGGCATGGTGGTCGTCGATGAGGCGTACGCCGAGTTCGCCCGCGATCCCGGCGCGACCGCCCTCACGCTGCTCAGCCGCTACCCCCGGCTGGTGGTCAGCCGCACCATGTCAAAGGCGTTCGCGTTCGCGGGCGCGCGGGTCGGGTACCTCGCCGCGCAGCCGGCCGTCGTCGAGGCCCTGCTGCTGGTCAGGCTCCCGTATCACCTGTCCGCGCTGACGCAGGCGGCCGCCCGGGCGGCACTGGCCCACGCGGCCGAACCGCTCGGGACCGTGGCCGGCATCCGGGCCGAACGCGATGCCCTGGTGGACTGGCTGCGGCGGCACGGACTGACGGCGGCGGACTCCGATGCCAACTTCGTGCTGTTCGGGCAGTTTCCCGATGCACACCTCGTCTGGCGGGCGCTGCTCGATCAGGGTGTGCTGGTGCGCGTCCTCGGCCCGCCGGGCTGGCTCCGGGTGAGCGTTGGCACGCCGGCCGAGATGGGCACGTTCCGGTCCGCGCTGGTCGCGACCGGCTGGGCGCACGGCCCGGATGCGGGCGGGGGTGCTGCCTGATGGGCCGGCGTGCGCGGGTGGAGCGGGTCACCAGGGAGACGGCTGTCACGGTGGCGCTCGACGTCGACGGGACCGGCACGGCGCAGATCCGGACCGGCGTGCCCTTCTTCGACCACATGCTGGCCCAGCTAGCCAAGCACGGCCTGCTGGACCTGACCGTCACCGCCGAGGGCGACATCGAGATCGACGCCCACCACACGGTCGAGGACACCGCCCTCGCGCTCGGTCAGGCATTGCGGGAAGCGCTCGGCGACAAGGCCGGCATCAGCCGTTTCGGCGATGCGGTGGTGCCGCTCGATGAGTCACTGGCCCGGGCGGCGCTGGACCTGTCCGGCCGCCCCTACCTCGTGCACAGCGAGCCCGTCGGCATGGCGCCGCTTATCGGCAGCTACGACACGACGCTGACCAGGCACTTCTTCGAGTCGGTCACGGCCGTGGCGGGCATCTGCCTGCATCTGGAGGCGACCGGACGCAACCCGCATCACGTGGTGGAAGCGCAGTTCAAGGCGGTCGGCCGGGCGCTGCGGGCGGCGGTCGCGCCAGACCCGCGCGTGCTGGGCGTGCCCAGCACCAAGGGTGTGCTGTGATAGGCGGCCCGGGTGCCAATTCCATGATCGTGGTCGATCAGGTGGGGAAAATGCCGCCCAATCAACCACGATCATGGAAGCGCGACGGGGCGGCGCCGGACCCGGTCCGGATCGGCGGGCGGAGAGCACGCCGGTGACCACCAGACCGCGCGTCGCTGTGCTGGACTACGGATCGGGGAACCTCCGTTCCGTGGCCAGAGCGCTGGCCAGAAGTGGCGCCGAGGTCAGCGTGACCGCGGACTTCGAGGCGGCACTGGGCGCGCAGGGGCTGGTCGTCCCGGGGGTCGGCGCGTACGCGGCCTGCATGGCGGGGTTGCGGGCGGTGCGGGGCGATCAGGTGATCGACCGGCGCCTGGCGGGCTCGCGGCCCGTGCTCGGGATCTGCGTGGGCATGCAGGTGCTGTTCGCCGAAGGTGTCGAGCACGGCGTCCGGACGCAGGGGTGCGGGCAGTGGCCCGGCACGGTGCAGCGCCTGCACGCGACGGTGCTCCCGCACATGGGCTGGAACACCGTCCGCGCGCCGGCGGGCAGCCTGCTGTTCGCCGGGATCGGCCGGGCCGAGCGGTTCTATTTCGTCCACTCCTACGCCGCCCTCGGTCTGCCGCTGCCAGCGGGCGGGTACCTGCGGCCACCCGCGCTCACCTGGGCCGAGCACGGCGAGCCGTTCATCGCCGCGGTGGAGAACGGCCCGCTCACGGCCACCCAGTTCTATCCCGAGAAGTCCGGCGACGCGGGCGCCGCCCTGCTCACCAACTGGCTGGAGACGCTGCGATGACCCTCACCCTGCTGCCAGCGGTGGATGTGGCCGACGGGCAGGCGGTCCGGCTCGTCCAGGGGGTGGCCGGGACGGAGACCAGCTACGGGGATCCGGTGGCGGCGGCGCTGGCCTGGCAGTCGGCCGGTGCGCGGTGGGTGCATCTGGTGGACCTCGACGCCGCCTTCGGCCGGGGCTCCAACGCCGCGTTGCTGGCACGGGTCGTGGCCGCACTCGGCATCTCGGTGGAGCTGTCCGGCGGCATTCGCGACGGCGCATCGCTGCGGGCCGCGCTCGCGACCGGTTGTGCCCGGGTCAATGTCGGCACAGCGGCGCTGGAAAGACCGGCCTGGGTCCGCGCCGCCATCGCCGAATATGGGGAACGGATCGCGGTCGGGCTGGACGTGAAGGGTGACCGCCTCGCCGCCCGTGGCTGGACCCGTGACGGGGGAGAGCTGTTCGAGACGCTGGCGCGGCTCGACGCGGACGGCTGCCCGCGCTACGTGGTCACCGACGTGAGCCGGGACGGCACGCTGACCGGCCCCAACCTGGACCTGCTGCGCGCGGTCTGCGCACGCACGGGGGCGCCGGTGATCGCCAGCGGCGGTGTGTCCAGCCTCGCTGACCTGCGCGCGATCGGCTCGCTGGTGGAGCTGGGGGTGGAAGGCGCCATCATCGGCAAGGCACTGTACGCGGGGGCGTTCACACTCCAAGAGGCACTGCAGGCGGTGGCCGGATGACGCGCGCGATCTCGACCGACACGCCGTGGGAACCGGTCGTCGGGTACAGCCGGGCGGTGGCCGCGGGTGATTACGTGCTCGTGTCCGGGTGCACGTCCGTGGCGGGCGGGGAGTTCGTGCACGAGGGCGACGCCGGCGCGCAGACGGCTCAGTGCATCGCCAATATCCGCGCGGCGCTGGAGCGGTTCGGGCTCAGCCTGGCCGACGTGGTGCGCACCCGGATGTTCGTCACCGACATGAGCCGGTGGGAGGAGTGCGGCCGGGCGCACGGCGCGGCGTTCGGTGAGATCAAGCCGGCCACGTCGATGCTGGGGATCAGCGCCCTGGTGGACCCGCGGATGCTGATCGAGGTGGAGGCCGTCGCCTACCGGGCGGGCATCGGCGGGGCCACCGACGCTGGCCCGGCCGCCGCGGGCGGCGGGTGAGGGGCGAGATGACGGTCGCGGTGCGGGTGATCCCGTGCCTGGATGTGGACGCCGGGCGGGTGGTCAAGGGCGTCCGGTTCGCCGAACTGCGGGACGCGGGGGACCCGGCCGAGCTTGCCGCCGCCTACGACGGCGAGGGCGCGGACGAACTGGTGTTCCTGGATATCACCGCATCCTCCGGTGGCCGCGACACCATGTACGAGGTGGTGGGGCGCACCGCCGATCAGGTCTTCATCCCGCTGACCGTCGGCGGGGGCGTGCGCACCGTCGGCGACGTGGACAGGCTGCTGCGGGCCGGTGCGGACAAGGTCTCGCTGAACACCGCCGCCATCGCCCGGCCCGGCCTGCTGGCGGAGGCCGCCCACCGGTTCGGGTCGCAGTGCGTGGTGCTGTCGGTGGATGCCCGCCGCGCACCCGGGACTGCCAGCGGATTCGAGGTGACCACGCACGGCGGGCGGCGGGGGACCGGTATCGACGCGGTCGAGTGGGCCGCCCGCGCCGTCGATCTGGGCGTCGGTGAGATCCTGCTGAACTCGTTGGACGCGGACGGGACCAGGAGCGGCTTCGACCTCGAACTCATCCGCGCGGTGCGGGCGGCGGTGACGGTGCCGGTCATCGCCAGTGGCGGCGCCGGCGAACTGAGCCACTTCGCGCCCGCGATCGGGGCGGGCGCCGATGCGGTGCTCGCGGCGAGCGTGTTCCACTTCGGGGAACTGCGGATCGCCGAGGTGAAGGCCGCGCTGCGGGTGGCCGGCCACCCCGTGCGCTGAGCGCGCCGCCGGGATCAGGCCGCCGCGATGGCGGCGCCCACGATGCCGGCGTCATTGTGCATGGTCGCGGGCACAATCCGGGCGCGGGTGGACAGCAGTGGGAGGAACTTGTCAGCTTTGGCGCTGACCCCGCCGCCGATGATGAACAGGTCGGGTGCGAGCAGCGCCTCCAGGTGGTCGAGGTACTCATCGACCCGGCCAGCCCACTTGCCCCAGCTCTCCTCGTGCAGTTCCCGCGCCCGGTTGGACGCGCGCTTCTCAGCGTCCCTGCCGCCGATCTCGATGTGCCCGAATTCGGTGTTGGGCACCAGCGCACCGCCGCAGAACAGGGCACTGCCGATCCCGGTGCCGAAGGTCAGCATGAGCACGGTGCCCCGCTGGCTCATCCCGGCCCCGAATTGCATCTCGGCCATCCCCGCCGCGTCGGCGTCGTTGAGGACCCTGACCGTCAGCCCGGCCGCCTTCGCGAGCAATTCCCGGGCGTCACACCCGATCCAGGCGGCGTCCATGTTGGCGGCGGTGTAGACGACCCCGTTGTGCACCACGCCGGGAAAGGTGATGCCCGCCGGGCCCGTCCAGCCGAACCCCTCCACCAACTCGCGGACCGCGGTGGCGACCGCATCCGGCTCGGCCGGATGGGGCGTGGGCACCTTCACCCGCTCGGCCTTCAACTCGCCGGTGGTCACATCGACCGGCGCGGCCTTGATCCCTGTCCCGCCGATGTCGATTCCCAGCACCTGCACACCGTTCACCGGCTCCTCCAGTTGCTCAACCGACCCTCGCGACCACCGCGCCGAGCGGCGATCACAGCCGCCAGCGACTCGCGGACAGGGCGCGGACGGCGGCCTCCGCGCCGTCGAACCGAACCCGGGCCGCGCTGGTCCTGCCGAGTGCCCACATGGTGAGCTCGGCCGGATGGCCGGTGACCGTGACGACCGGGGTGCGCGCCTTGCCGGTGATGCGGACCCGGCCGGATGCGGGTGTGCCCGAGAGGTCATCGCGGACCAGTTCCACGCCGACCGGCGCCTTGCGCAGGAGCATCTTCGCCATGCGCAGCCGGCGCCACAGTTCCTCGGTGAGGTCCGCACTGATGTCGCGTGGCTCCCAGTCGTCGCGTGCCCGCCGCACGTCCTCGTGGTGGACGAAGAACTCGGTCACGTTGGCCCGGTCGTCCACGCCAGGGATGTGGAAGATCGACAGGGCGGGAGGACCGGTCCGGAACGAATCGACCAGCCGGGGATAGGGAAGGCGCTGGATGAGCCCTTGCTGCACCCGCCGCGTATATCCCGCGAGTGGGCCGCCGAGGATGCCCGCGGCGGCGTCGGGCCTGCGTTCCCGCAGGACGAGATGGGCTGCCAGGTCGACGGTGCGCCAGCCCTCACACAGGGTCGGCGCCTGCGGGCCGGTCTCGTCCAGCAAAGCGCTCAGGGCGGCGCGTTCTTCGCGCGCGTAGTTCACTGTGCGATCGTACGCCGCCGTGCCTTCGTAAGATCGGGCCATGGAACAAAGCGCAGGACCGCCGGTGCCCGATCCGGCCGGGGCCGCCAGCCCGCGGGTGCCGTCCGGGCTGGACCCGAACATCGCCGGCCGGCTCAAGCGCGACCCCGCCGGGCTGATCGCCGCGATCGCCCAGCAGCACGACACCGGTGAAGTGCTGATGCTGGGCTGGATGGACGATGAGGCGCTGCGTCGCACCCTGACGACCGGCCGGTGCACCTACTGGTCCCGGAGCCGGCAAGAGTACTGGGTGAAGGGGGAGACCTCCGGCCACACCCAGCGGGTCGTGTCGGTGGCGCTCGATTGCGACGGCGACGCGGTGCTGGTCAAGGTCGACCAGACTGACGGTGCCTGCCACACCGGGGACCGTACCTGTTTCGACGCCGGAAGCCTGGAGCTGACGCAGCCGTGAGCGCGCGCGGCTACCTGCTGGCACTCGCCCTGGCGGCGGCGGGCGGACTGGTCGCGCTGCTCGCGCTTCGCCAGCAGTGGGCGCATGTGATCACCTATCAGCCCGCGCCGCTGCCGGCCGGTGCGGACAGCGTCACCGGCGAGGCCCTGGTGCCGGCCGCATGGGCGCTGACGCTGGCATCCCTGGCTGGCGTGGTCGCGGTCGTCGCCACCCGCCGCCTGGTCCGCCGGGCAGTCGGAGCACTGCTGGCGCTGTTCGGGGCCGCCATCGTGCTGATGGTGGTGACCGGCGCGAGTACCCCTGACGTGCTCGCGGCCGCCCGCGGCGCGGCCTTCAGCCAGGGCGGCTCGGTCACGGGGGGCTCGTCCGGAAACCTGGGCACGCTGCCTGGCGGGAGCCCGGGAGTCACATCCGCGACGCATATCGTCCTGGTGAGCTTTCCCTGGCGCGGCATCGCCCTGCTCGGCGCTCTCGCGCTGGTGGCGGCCGGTGTCCTGGTCGCCTGGCGGGGCGGCAAATGGCCCGGTATGTCCAGCCGTTATGAACGTCCCGCTCCCAGCGGCGGGGAACGGGCCGACTCGGCGAGCTTGTGGGACTCCTTGAGCCGGGGACTGGATCCGACCGAGCGCGAGGATGCTTCCCGCCCGTCCTCGCGTTAGGCTTTTGGCGGCCGGGCTTGGCGGTGGCCGGCCGGACGTGGGCCTCGACGAAGGCTGGGGCCCGTGATCGGGCAAAGCCTGGGAGGTGCCCCGTGCTGTCATTGCGCCTAGCCGGTCATGAGGACCGGCGGTCAGGCCGTCCCGATGAGCATGTCCGGCTGGTGACCAGGTTGCTGGTGGCACAGTCGATCACCGCCGCCGCGATCGGGCTGCTGTTCAGCAGGCGCCAGCTGGCCACGATCGTCATCACCCTGGTAATGGTCGCGGCCATGTGCCTGCTGGCAACGCTGGCCCGCTCCGGCACGCGTGCCGCGTGGATGACCATGTTCGGCCTCGAGCTGCTCCTGTTCCTTTACGGGGTGTCGCGGTTCTTTGCGGCCCGGTACGTGGGCGGGACGCTGTTCGCGCTCATCACCGTCGTGACGCTGGCCAGCCCACGGGTGGCGGGCGCATACGGTGTGCGCCTGGGCAGGGGTGCTGACGTGGCCGGCGAGTCGGTCGGAGCGGCTGACACCGCGCCTGCGCCGCTGCCCGGGGATGACGCCTACCAGGGCCGCCCGATCGCCTGAGGCCGGTCAGTATTTCGCCCGGAGCGCTCCGGGAGGGTGAGTGCGGACGCGGGGCGCCCATCTCGCTACGATCAGGGACGCAAGGCACCCGACCCGAGGGGATAGCGGAACGCGTGAGCGTGCTGAACGAAATCCTGGACGGAGTCCGTGCCGACCTCGTGGTCAGGCAGGAGCAGGTGCCGCTGGCCCTGCTCAAGGAGATGGCGCAGGCGGCCGCGTCGCCGCGTGATGTGATGGCGGCGCTCAAGGGCCCGGACGTGGGTGTGATCGCCGAGGTCAAGCGCGCGAGCCCGTCGAAGGGCGCACTCGCCGCTATCGCCGATCCCGCGGGACTCGCCCACGACTACGAACTGGGCGGGGCGTGCATCATCAGCGTCCTCACCGAACGCCGGCGCTTCGCGGGCAGCCTGGAAGATCTCGCCTGCGTCCGCGAGGCGGTGTCCGTGCCTGTGCTGCGCAAGGACTTCCTGGTCGGCTCCTACCAACTCTGGGAGGCCCGTGCCTACGGTGCCGACATGGTGCTGCTGATCGTGGCCGCGCTCGAGCAGAACGCCCTGGTATCGCTGGTGGAGCGCGCTGAGTCGATCGGATTGGTGCCGATGGTCGAAGTCCATACCGAGCAGGAGACCGAGCGCGCACTGGCGGCGGGCGCCCGGGTGATCGGGGTGAACGCCCGCGACCTGTCCACACTGGAGGTCGACCGGAGCGTCTTCTCCCGGCTGGCTCCGCTGATCGGTGATGACGCCGTCAAGGTCGCCGAGTCCGGCGTCCGTGGGCCCCATGACCTGCTCGCCTACGCGGCCGCCGGCGCGGATGCCGTCCTGGTCGGGGAGAGCCTGGTGACGGGCAAGAGCCCGCGGGCCGCGGTGGCTGACCTGGTGACCGCTGGCTCCCACCCCGCACTGCGCGGGGACCGGCCATGACGTCGGCCGCCGCTCCGCGGGCCGGCCACGAGCCCGTCCCGGATCCCACCGGCCACTTCGGCCGGTTCGGCGGGCGCTTCGCGCCAGAGGCGCTGATGGCAGCACTGGACGAACTGGCCGGCGCGTATGCACAGGCGCAGGCGGACCCCTCGTTCACCGAAGAGCTTGCTGCCCTGCTCCGGGGGTACGCCGGGCGCCCGACGCTGCTGACGCGCGCAACGAGATTTTCGGAACGGGCCGGCTGCCAGGTCCTGCTCAAGCGGGAGGATCTCACCCACACCGGCTCACACAAGATCAACAATGTGCTCGGCCAGGCCCTGCTGACCAGGCGCATGGGCAAGACCCGCGTCATCGCCGAGACGGGAGCCGGCCAGCACGGTGTCGCCACCGCGACAGCCTGTGCGCTGTTCGGGCTGGAGTGCGTCGTCTACATGGGCGAAGAGGACACGCGGCGGCAGGCGCTGAATGTGGCCCGGATGCGGATGCTGGGGGCGGAGGTCGTTGCGGTCACCGCCGGCAGCAGGACGCTCAAGGACGCCATGAACGAGGCCTTCCGCGACTGGGTCGCCACGGTGGAGACCACCCATTACTGCATCGGGTCGGTCGGCGGGCCGCACCCGTTCCCGATGATGGTGCGGGATTTCCAGCGTGTCATCGGGGTGGAGGCGCGCCGCCAGGTGCTCGAGATGACGGGCCGGCTGCCGGACGCGGTGGTGGCCTGTGTCGGCGGCGGGTCCAACGCCATCGGCATCTTCCACGAGTTCCTCCCGGACTCTTCGGTCCGGCTGGTGGGCTGCGAGGCGGGTGGTGAGGGCGTCGAGACCGGCCGCCATGCCGCTACGCTCGTCGCCGGATCAGCCGGCGTGATCCACGGGATGCGGACCTACCTGCTGCAGGACAGTGAAGGGCAGACATTGACGACCCACTCGATCTCAGCGGGACTGGATTATCCGGGGGTCGGGCCCGAGCACTCCTGGCTCAAGGAAACCGGCCGGGCGAGTTACCGGGCGATCACCGACGAGCAGGCGATGGCGGCGTTCTCGGTGCTGTGCCGCACGGAGGGCATCATCCCCGCGCTGGAGTCTGCGCACGCGCTGGCCGGCGCGCTGCAACTGGGGCCAGAACTCGGGCCCGATGGCCTCATCCTGGTGAACTTGTCGGGCCGGGGGGACAAGGATGTCGCCACCGCGTCGGCGTGGCTGCAGCCCGGCACCGGAGGGCGGGAATGACCGCGGCCAGTTCGACGGCGAGGGTGACCGCCGGGAGCCGGGGATGACCGCGGTCAGCCGCGCGTTTGAGCAGGCGTCCGCCCGCAACCGGGCGGCACTGGTCGGGTACGTGCCCGCCGGATTCCCCTCGGTGGCGGGCGCGATCGCGGCGGCACAGGCGATGGCCTCCGGGGGCGCGGACATCATCGAAATCGGTCTGCCCTACTCCGATCCGCTCATCGACGGGCCGGTCATCCAGGAAGCAGTGCACCGGGCGCTGACCGCCGGCACACACGTCCGCGATGTCCTGGCCACCGTGACGGCCGTGGCGGCGACGGGAGTGCCGGTACTGGTCATGACCTACTGGAATCCGGTGGACCAGTACGGAGTAGCGGCGTTCGCGCGCGATCTGGCTGCCGCGGGCGGGAGCGGCATGATCACCCCCGATCTCACCCCCGAAGAGGCCGGTCCCTGGCTGGAGGCGGCCGCGGTCCACTCACTCGACCCGGTCTTCCTGGTCGCCCCGAGTTCGACCGATGAGCGGATCGCCCGGATCGCCAAGGTCTGCGGCGGGTTTGTCTACGCCGCCTCCCTGATGGGCATCACCGGTGCCCGCGGCAAGCTGAGTGACGCGGCTGCGGGTCTGGTCGCGCGGGTGCGTGCGCACACCGCGCTCCCCGTGGCCGTGGGCCTGGGGGTCTCCACCCCCGCGCAGGCGGCCCAGGTGGCAGGCTTCGCGGACGGGGTCATCGTCGGGTCGGCGTTCGTCCAGCGTCTGCTCAGTGCCGCTGACGAGCAGAGCGGTATCATCGCGGTGCGCGATCTTGCCGCAGAGTTGGCTCAGGGAGCCGGGCAGGACCGCTGACCGCACGGCGGGTGGGCCGCCGACGGCGGAGCAACCCGGGTCCGTGAGCGGAGGGCCGCCCTTGTCCGTGGCGTTTCTTCCCAGCCCCGCCCGTGCGGTCTGGCATCTCGGGCCGCTGCCCGTCCGAGGCGCCGCTCTGTGCGTGGTGGCCGGCATCGTGCTGGCGATCTGGTGGGCGGACCGGCGTTACCGGG
>DAHUZQ010000188.1 GCA_027306495.1 Actinomycetota bacterium
CGCTGAGCGTGCCCGCCGCTGGCCGGGCTGGCGGCGCAGAGCGTGCCCGCCGCTGGCCGGGCTGGCGGCGCAGAGCGGGCCCCGGCCGGGTAGAGGCCACTCGCACCGGCGGGTGTATACGATAATCAGCCGTGCGCGTCACCGTGATCGGATGCTCCGGATCGTTCCCTGGGCCAGACAGCCCGGCGTCCTGCTACCTGATCGAGGCCGAGGGCTTCCGGCTGCTGATCGATCTTGGCAATGGCGCGCTGGGAATCCTGCAGCGGCATGTCCGGCTCGATGCGATCGACGCGGTCTGCCTCAGCCACCTGCACGCCGATCATTGCCTGGACCTGTGCCCCTATTACGTCGTGCGCTCCTACGCGCCGGACGCACCGTGGCCGGCCCTGCCCGTGTACGGCCCGGCGGGTGCGGCCGAACGGATGTCGCAGGCGTACGGCCCGGCGGAGCGGCCGATGGAACAGGCGTTCTCCTTCCTTCCGGTGACCGCGGGGAGCAGGGAGATCGGCCCGTTCCGGGCGACGTTCGCGCGCATGAACCACCCGGTCGAGACTTATGGGATCCGCCTGGAGCACGCCGGAGTCAGCCTGGCCTATTCGGCCGACACGGGGCCCTCGGACAGCCTGGTGGACCTGGCGCGGGGTGCCAACCTGCTGATGTGCGAGGCGTCGTTCCTGGAGGGACCGGATCTGCCGGCAAACCTGCACCTGACCGCCCGCCAGGCAGCCGGGCACGCGGCGCGCGCCGGCGCCGGGCGGCTCATGCTCACCCACCTGGTCCCCTGGAACGACCCGCGGCGGACGCTGGAAGAAGCCAGCGCAGCGGCGTTCGATGGCCCGATCTCGCTGGCCGCCCCCGGGTGGTCGCTCGACATCGGCTAGCGGCGTGTGGGACCACTTGCCATGAGGTGACCGGGTACCGGCGCCGGGCGCCGCCACGCGGCCAGGCCCGCGCCCACTGCCCGTAGGATCGACGCTTATGCGGGTACTGGTCACCGGCGGTGCCGGGTTCATCGGCTCACATCTCACCGACGCGCTGCTGGCCCGTGGTGATGATGTGGTCGTGGTCGATGACCTGTCGTCCGGCCGGGAGGCCAGGCTCGATCCGCAGGCGGTCCTGCACAAGCTGAGCGTCACCGAAGCGGGCTCGCTGACCGAGGTTGTGGAGTCGGAGCGGCCGGAGATCATCTGCCATCTCGCTGCGCAGATCAACGTCCGTGCGTCAGTGGACGCGCCCGAGCACGACGCCGAGGTGAACGTCGTCGGCACTGTGAACGTGCTGGAAGCGGCACGCACGGCCGGAGCGAGGGTGGTGTTCGCCTCCTCCGGGGGCGCGCTTTACGGCCGGGACGCGCCGATCCCCTCTCGCGAGGACGTGCTGGCGCTGCCGGAGTCTCCCTACGGGATCGCCAAGTACTGCGCCGAGCAGTACGTGGGGCTCTACAACCGCCTGCACGGCACCCAGCACTGCGTCCTGCGCATGGCCAATGTCTACGGCCCCCGCCAGGACCCGGCTGGTGAGGCGGGCGTGACCACGATTTTCTGCGCGAACGTGCTCGCCGGTCAGGACCCGGTCATCTACGGCGACGGGAACCAGACGCGCGACTTCGTCTATGTGGGAGATACCGTCCGTGCGTTCCTGGCGGCAGCCGACAGCAGGCGCCCCGGCACCTGGAACGTCGGCGGCGGGGACGAGATCACCGTGCTGGACCTGGTCGCCATCATCGGGGAGGTGGCCGGCCACGTGGTGACGCCGCGATTCGACCCTCCCAAGCCGGGGGAATTGCTGCGCAGCGCGGTGGCCATCGACCGGGCCACCAGCGAACTGGGATGGCGCCCACTCACGCCGCTGGCGGAGGGGATCGCCGCCGTGTGCGAGTGGATCGAATCGGGAGCGCCGGAACGGGGTTGGTGCTGACCCACCGGCCGGGCGCCGGCCGGGCGCGGTGCGCTCCGCCGCCACGTTAGGCTGTCCGGCATGTCCCGACCCGACGGGCGCAGCCCCGATCGACTGCGCGAAATACGGATGAGCCGCGGCTGGCTGGAGCACGCCGAGGGCTCAGTGCTGATCGAGTTCGGTTCCACCCGGGTGCTCTGTGCGGCCAGCGCGACGGAGGAGGTGCCCCGCTGGCGGCGCGGCAGCGGCCTGGGCTGGGTCACCGCCGAGTACGCGATGCAGCCAAGGGCTACCAACACCCGTGGCGACCGCGAATCGATCAAGGGCCGCCCGGGGGGACGTACCCAGGAGATCTCCCGGCTCGTTGGGCGGGCGCTGCGGGCGTGCGTCGACATGAAGGCCCTCGGTGAGAACACGATCATCATTGACTGTGACGTGCTCCAGGCGGACGGCGGAACCCGGACGGCGGCGATCACCGGGGGGTACGTGGCTCTCGCCGAGGCCGTCGGCTGGCTGCAGGGCCGCAAGCGCTGCAAGGCAGACCCACTGGTCGCCTCCGTCGCGGCGGTGAGCGTGGGCATCGTGGACGGCGAGGCCAGGCTGGACCTGTGCTACGAGGAGGATTCGGCCGCGCAGACCGATATGAACGTGGTGTGCACCGGGGACGGCGAGTTCGTGGAGGTGCAGGGCACGGCGGAGCGGCAGCCGTTCGGGCGGGACATGCTCGATGAACTGCTGACGCTGGGCATGGCGGGTTGCGCCGAACTGACCCGGCTGCAGCGCGAGGCGCTGGGCCGGTGAGCGGGCAGGCGGTCGGGCCGCGGCTGGTCCTCGCCACCCGGAACCCGGGCAAGCTGGCGGAATTGCGCCGGATCCTGCACGACGCGGGGACAGGTGTGGAGGTTTGCGACCTCGATCAGTACCCGCAGATGCCAGAAGTGGCCGAGACCGGCGCCACGTTCGCGGACAATGCGCTGCTGAAGGCCCGGGCGGTCGCGGAGTACACCGGCCTGCCGGCGGTGGCCGACGACTCGGGTCTGTGCGTCGACGCGCTGAACGGGATGCCCGGCGTGCTCTCCGCCCGCTGGTCGGGGGTGCATGGCGACGAGGAGGGCGGGCTCGCGCTGGTCCTGGCCCAGATCACCGATGTCCCGGCGGGGCGGCGTGGGGCGCACTTCGCGTGCGCGGCGGCCCTGGTGGTGCCGGGCGGGACCGAGCACGTCGTCGAGGGCGCGGTCTACGGCTGCCTGACACACGCGCCGCGCGGCGAGAACGGATTCGGCTATGACCCGATATTCGTTCCAGCGGGATCGGAGCTGACGACCGCTGAGATGAGCGCGCCTGCCAAGGACGCGATCAGCCACCGGGGCAAGGCCCTGCGGGCGCTCGTCCCATTGATCGCGGACGCGCTGCCGGGCGGATCGGCTGCCTGAGGGTGGCGTCCTGCCCCGGGCGGGTGGCGTCCAGCCCCGGGCGGGTGCCGCCCGGGGCAGGACGGGTGCCGCTACAGTCCGGGTATGGACCCGACCTGGCTGGCGGGGGGCACCACGATGTGCACCGGGGTGTTGATCGAGGTGATGACGATCACCGTGGTGGCCTGGTACCTGGTCCCGTTGTAGGTCTGCACCAGCTTTCGGACCTGGTCCTGACCGTCGATCCAGACCGAGAATTGCGCCCTGGTGATGCCGGCCAGTGCGAGCGCGGGCTTGACCAGCTTGCGCATCGACGGATCCAGCTTGGACATGGACTGGGCCACGTTGTAAGAGCCGCTGTACTCGGTCGTCGCCACGCCAGCCACGGTCGCGGTGCCCACCTCGTGCACGTTCTGCGCGGTGGGCAGCACCTGCGTCATCAGGAGCGGGTTGTTCGCTTGGAGTTGGCGGATCAGCGGTGCAAGGTTCACCCCGGCGCCGCTCTTGAGCGCGGAGAACGAGATGAGGATCCAGGGCTTGCCCACGACCCGCGACAGCGCGCTCATCTTGAGGTAGATGGCATGTGGCGTCAGCAGTGTCTGCATGCCACCGGGAATTGCCGCCCCGCCTTCACTGATCGTGAAGGTTTGGTGTGCGAGAACGGTCGGCTTGACCTGTTCCTGCAAAGTGCCATGCATGGCCGAGGTGATGCTGCCGCTGGACTTGATCTGCACTGTGGCCGTAAACGAAGTGACCGCGCGGGCATGGCTGGCCGCCAGTGATAGCACGGTCGAGGGGCTCTGGCCGGACGCGGAATGGGAGGGGCTGCCGGCCGGCGTCGACGCCGATCCGGGATGGCCGCCACTGGAGCACCCCGCGAGCACGACTGTCACACAGGCCACGGCGGTTAGCATGCGGGAAACGGTGACTGTACTCGGAATCATTTGAAGAACCCCCTTTTTGGTCGAAACCGGCCTTTTGGCCGGCGACGCTGCAGCCACGATAGGGCGGCCGATGAGGCTGCTCAAGACGAAACCGGTATCGGGGCCCGTGCCGACATGGGCACGGTGGGCGTAGCGGGGCCTTCCGCAGGCCCTTGTCGGCCGATTCAGCCCGGACCCCGCCGGGCCGTGCGCCGTCCCGGCACCGCCGTGTCCCGCGCTCTCCGGTGTCCCGCGCTCTCCCGTGTCCGTGCCAGCCCTGCGCCGGCGGACGGCAGCGGGTAGCGTTGACCCGTTCGGTAGGCCGGAGTGGAAGGGTATGGACCGTGGCAGTGCACAAGCTGGCGGTGGGGGACAAGGCGCCGGATTTCACTCTCCCCGACGCGGACGGGAACCCGGTCAGTCTGGCGTCATTCCGCGGGCGGCAGGTGATCGTGTACTTCTACCCGGCCGCGATGACCCCAGGGTGTACCAAGGAAGCGTGTGATTTCCGGGACAGCCTCTCCGCGCTGGCGGCCGCGGGCACAGCGGTGCTGGGCATCTCGCCGGACACCCCGGTGAAACTTGCGAAATTCCGCGACCGGGATGCCCTGACCTTCCCACTGCTGTCCGATCCCGACCGGGAAGTCCTCAACGCCTATGGGGCCTATGGCGAGAAGATGATGTACGGGAAGACCACCGTAGGCGTGATCCGTTCGACTTTCGTCATCGATCCGGAAGGCGCGATCGCGAAGGCGCACTACAACGTCAAGGCCACGGGCCATGTCGCTCGGTTGCGCGATGAGCTGGGCGTCTGACCCGGTCCGCCGTACCGTTGCGGCTGGTCGCGCGCACAGCGTGGCCGGGCATTTCCTGGGGTCGTAGCCCAATCGGCAGGAGGCACAAGTCTTAGGAACTTGCCAGTGTGGGTTCGAGTCCCACCGGCCCCACCGAGTTGGCATTGCACGAACACCGGACAGTTCGCATCTGTCGGCGTGCGCTGTGTCCGTGGCCTGCGGGATGCCGAAGACGGGCACGATCCGGCCTAAGCCAGTGGTCCTGACCTGGGCAACCAGTGCTTCGATGAGTCTGACCCGTCGGGCCCACCAATGTGATGTCTCAGGGCGCCGGTATGACCCCGGCTCCGGGCGGTCGCCGGGGCTGGTTTCATGCGGCGCGACCAGGCTAACCGGGCAATTCGCGGCATCTGATGGTCAGACGACGTGAAACGTGGAGCGGCCAGCGGCACCAGTCGAGCGATCAGGCTCGCCGTCTGTGGATCAGGTGCAACCAGGATCGCGTGCGTTGCGTCCAATGGCTGTGCGGGCGATAGGGGACAGGATTCCCGGCGGGACGACGGGCAGATTCATCCCCATGGGGTTGCTCGCTGCCGCGCTGGCGGTCAGCGGATGCGGTGCCGTGATCGCCCACCTGGCTACCGACCAGGCTGGCCACAGCACGTGTGCCAGCACTGTGCACGGAGTGGTGCCGGGCCCCGGCGGCCGTGCGGTGAGCCTGCCGATCACGCCGGGCCGGATCATCAGCCATGCGAACGCGATCATGACGGCCCGCCGGGCGGCCGGAATCCCGGCGGGGGCAGCCCGGGCCAAGCTGTCGTCCTGGACGGAAGTCCAGGCCATGATCCAGGCCGCGGCCAAGACCGGTGTCTCACCCCGGACGCCAGCCGGTTTGCGGGCCAGGCCGTGGACGCCGATCTGGGTCGTGTACCTGACCAGGAGTGCGGGCGGGCAGCAGGCCACTTCCGGGGGCAGCGCGTCAGGGCCGTCGAGTGGTGGCAAGGCTGCCGGCGGGCCCACCGCGGCAGCCGTCCTGGTGGCGGCGGCGTCCGGGACGGTCGAATCCACCCGGCCGCAGGGCGCGAACCCATCGTGGTTCGCGGCGCTCACCAACCGCGACCCGAGCCTGGGCGGCTGTCCCGGTGGATCCACCGCGCGGCTGCCGTTCGGGGTGCTCACCCGGGATGAGGAAGTCTTCACCGTCCATGACCCGCAGGCACCCGGTCAACCGCACGCGCTGGTCTCGGCCCTGGTAACGCTGACCACGGTGCGGGCGCTGAACCACGTGGACCCGGCCCTCTACGGCGGTTGCACGCGGCAGAACTGCTCACTGCGGGAACTGGTATGGCCCACGATCCTGACCGTTCGCGCCCGGCCGGGCACCACTCTCGCCTGCCTTCCACCGGCCGCTTCCTATCCGCCCGGCTATAAGCCCAAGCAGGTCAAGCGGTACTTCACGGTGAGCGTCCCCGACAATGGCGAAATCGACTGCGGGGCGATGCCGCGCTGGTTCATCAGCCTCACCGACCTTGCCCCGCCCGTCAATCCCTGAACGTGTGCGGCGGGCGAAAGGCCGGCGCGCCGTTCACCGGGCGCCCGGGCCCAATTCGCAGACGGCGGTCCAGTAGTAGTCGAGTTCGGTCACCGTCACGGTCCGGGCGATGGGCGCGCATGCGGCGCGGACCTGTGCGGGGGAGGGAAAGTTCTTCAGCACCTCCCAGATGCTGCCGTCCGACAGCGTCCGGCGCTGGTAGGTATTGCCGCCGGAATCGGTCCGCGCCAACGGGTAGTTGCTGCCCGCCACGTAGCGGTTGTCCATGAACACAGCGATCCCGCCCCCGGCCAGCCGCTCCGATACGCCCGTGAGGAACCGGCCGAGGTCACCCAGCCGGACGTGCGACCAGAAGAACCCGGCGATGATGGCGTCGAAGTCGCCGGGGACGCCCGCCAGGTCAAAAGCGTCAGCGCAGCTGAAACTCACGGTCGTCGGCCAGTGCCGCCGGCCGCGCGCCACCGCCAGTGTCTGGGCGTTCACGTCCGTCGCGACCACCGCGGCGGCGGCGTCGGCGTAGACGGCGGTCCAGTAGCCCGTGCCCGCCGCCACCTCCAGCACCCGCCGGCCGGCCAGCAGGGGACGGAGCCAATCGCGCATCGAGCGAAGGTCGTCCTGGCGCTCGGGCTTGTCGTAGACAAGGTCGTACTCGGCGGCCCTGGCGCGGTAGTAGTCCTCGGTCCCGGTCGTCATGATGTGCCTCCGTTCCGGGAGGCCCCGGGCGGAACCCAGGGCAGGAGTCTAGTTCCGGCCAACCTTGCCATCCAGCCCGATCCAGATCCAGATCCAGGACGGGCCAATGGCCCGTCGCATCGCGACCACGGTCCGCTGGACTTGGCGGCGCACGCGGGCGCTGCCGGTGACGATCAGTTCCTCGGCGCCGAACCGTTCGCGCCGCTCCCGGATCGGTGAACGCCCGCGGCGACCTTCCGGCGGACTTCGTCGGGTGGGTCGGCGAGGGAGATCGCGTTCCCCGCGCTTTTGCTCATCGTGGCGCGGCCGTCGCTGCCGCGCAGCGGCGGGACGTCGGCGGGGATCAGCCGGGGGGCTGCGAACACCGTCCCGTAAGGCCGGATGAACCGCCGTGCGAGCTCCCAGGTGATCTCCAGATGGGGCGTGTTGCCGTGCCCGGCCGGCATCACCTGCGCCCGCCTGGACGCGATGTCGGCTGCCTGCGGGACCTTGGCCGCGCCCGGGCATACGGACGGGCCGTCCCCTGGACGGCCCGCGGCCGGGCAGCGGCTGCCGTCCTAAGACGGCCACCACGCTGATGCGCTGCGCTGCAAGGACTCAAGTTTAGAAGGCCGGGCTGTCTGCCGCGAGGCCCTATGCTCGGGGCCGTGAAGATCACCTCGCTGGGCTACCGGACGGATGTCGCACTGCGCATCCTCGAAGGTGCCGACGTGGTGGAGCACAAGGGCTATCTGGTGATCCGGAGCCCCGCGGACCCGCTCTTTAGGTGGGGGAACTTCCTGCTCATCCCGCCGCCGGCCGCAGGTGAGGCGGGGCGTTGGTGCGAGCGCTTCCAGGAAGCCTTTCCCGATGCCTGTCACATCGCGCTGGGGGTCAATGTGGCCGACGCGGCCGCCGTTGACGCAGCGGAGTTCGCGGCGTGGGGGTTCGGGGTGGAGTGCCACGCAGTGCTGACGGCGGCCGCGGTGCGCCCGCCGCTCAAGGCTGATCTGGAAGCGGACGTCCGCCCGCTGTCCGGGGACGAGGACTGGCGGCAGTCGGCGGAACTGCGGATCGCCGGGATGGAGCTGGCGGGCGGGCGCGAAGCCGGGCACGTTGAGTTTCTTCGCACGCGGGCGGTGCGGGCGCGCACAGTCACCGAGGCTGGCCACGGCACCTGGTTCGGGGCGTTCGACGATGGCCACCTGGTCGCCCAGCTTGGCGTGATGAGGGCCGGTCCCGGCACAGTGCGCTATCAGGATGTCGAGACCCATCCGCAATGGCGCCGCCGGGGACTGGCCGGCGCTCTGGTCTATCTGGCCGGCGTCCATGCGCTGGCCTGGTCCGGTGTGCGGACCCTGGTCATCGTGGCTGAACCGGAGGGCGACGCGATCCGCCTGTACCGGTCCGCAGGCTTCGCGGACGCCGAGGCCCAGCTCGCGCTGGCGCGTGCGCCGGTGGCGGCGGCATGAGCGACCGGACCGGCCCGGACTTTGACACCAGCCATTCCCTCCCCGCGGACAGCCACGTCCATTCCCAGTGGTCCTACGACACTTTCGGCCGGGCCTCCATGACCGATTCCTGCCGCCGGGCGATGGACCTGGGTATCCCGGCGGTCGCGTTCACCGAGCACCTGGACTTCCTCGAAGCCTCCGAGGGGGATGCGATCGCCGTCATGGGAGTGCGGCCCGGCTGGTGGGAAGCGGTCCGGCCGTTCGACGTGGAGGGCTACCTGGATGACCTAGAGCGGTGCCGGGCGCGCTTCCCGGATCTGCGGATCTTCTCTGGTGTCGAGGCTGGCGAACCGCACCTGTTCGCCGCGAGCCTGGGCACGGTGCTGGCGTCGGCGAAGTTCGACCGGGTGCTGGGGTCGCTGCACGCCCTTGTCCATGAGGGCCGGCTGGTCAACGCGTCAAGGCTGTACGGGCCGTTCGGGGCGCAGGAGGTGATGCGCCGTTACCTCACCGAGGTGGTCCGCCTGATCGAAGCCAGTGACACGTTCGAGATCCTGGCGCATGTGGACTACCCGCGCCGCCACTGGCCACCGGACGCAGGGCCGTTCCGGGAAGCTGACTTCGAGGCGGAGTACCGGGCGGTGTTCCGGGCGCTCGCCTCATCCGGCCGGGTGCTGGAGATCAACACATACAGTCCGCTGATGTCGCAGACGCTGCTGCGCTGGTGGCGGGACGCAGGTGGGAAGGCCGTTTCTTTCGGGTCCGACGCGCATGTGCCGTTCCGGGTGGGGGACAGGTTCGCCGAAGCGCTGGCGCTCGCGGAGGCGGCCGGGTTCAGCCGGGGCGGTGACGTGTCCGGCTTCTGGCGGCGATGAGCCGATGGCCGCGGCCGGTCCCGATCCCGACAGATGCAATTGAGGCAACCGTTACCCTGTTCATGTGGCAGTCAAGGCTAAGACGAATTGCAAAGAAATACAAAGTGGAGGATAGAATTGACATCGGTAGCGGAGAGAGCCATCGCCGAGGTGATCGACCGGGAACGCCGGTTGCTCGACCCTGCCGTCCGCATCAGCGCGGCGGCGGTCGCGGCACTGCTGCATGAGGATTTCCGTGAGTTCGGAGCTTCCGGCACGATCTGGGACAAGACCTCGACGGTGGCCAGTCTCGCGGCCGAGCCCGGTGGGCCCGTCGAGGTGAGCGACCTGCTGGCCGAACGGTTGGCCGCTGATGTCGTGCTGGTCACCTACACCGTGCGCAACCCTGCCCGCACCAGCCTGCGCAGCTCCATCTGGGTCAAGGGCGCGGGCTCTGACTGGCTGATCCGGTTCCACCAGGGAACCGTGCTGGCACAATCGGGCGGGTCCAGCTAGCCGATACTGGCGTGGTGGACGAGGCCGTGCGCGCTTACCGCGACGCGATCGACAGCGAGCACCAGCCCACGTTCGATCGGCTGCACCGCCTGATCATGGCGACTTTCCCCGATGCCGAAGTGGCGCTGTCCTATGGGATGCCCACCTACCGGATCGGCCGGCGCCGCCTCAGCATCGGGGTATGGAAGCACGGACTTTCGTTGTACATCTCGCCGAACCGGGACGGTGGCTTCTCGGCACGTCATCCTGAACTGGCCGCCGGGAAGGGGACCATCAAGCTCGGGCCCGCCGATGCCACCCGCATTCCCGACGCGGAATGGCAGGAGCTGGTGCGAGCCGCGGTCAGTGCCTGATGTGCCCGAGCGCACTGATCAACAGCCTCCGTCCCGGCAGTCACGACGTTGCCGGCCGGTCAGCCATCGCCAGCCGGGCTGGTCGGTGTGTGGTCGCCCTCGGCGCGTGAGCCGCCCCCGTCCGCCCGGCTGTGGGACGGCTTGTCGGACGAGGCTGCGCCGCGGCTGGCCGTCTGCGCCTCGGCCTTGCTGGCCCATAGCACCGAACTGCCGGCCCGGCTCACATGCACCACGTAGACAGCCCCGTTCGGAGCGAGGACCCGCACGTCGTATACGGCGCGGCCACGCTCGGTGTCTGGCTCCGTGGCGAGCACGCGCGCAGCCGTTGACCCCCGGTAATGAACCTTGGCCTAGGAAATGGCGGCGCGGTCGGCGGCGGCCGGCCCGGCCGGGTTTGGCTGGCTGACATGGGCCACCAGCGCCTGTCTGGATGGGCTGCCATTCGCGGCCGCGGTGCCAGCGGCTATCGCGGCAGTGGCGCCCGCGAGCGCAGCGGCACCGCCCAGCGCGAACATCATCTTGGTGACTTTCATCGCGTCCTCCGAGGTCTGCTGTGGGCTTACAGCAGCCAGCATCCGCGCGGGGGCTATGCCAGCCCGCTCATATGGCTCTGCGACCTCTCTGAATAGCGGGTTAAAGGCGGATGGGCTGGCTCAAGCCGTGGGCCGGTGAGCCCGGTCCACCTGACGCGGGACGCCCAGGATCGCTCCCGGCTGGCCGTTCACCTCGGGTGGCTCCGGCCCGGATGCCCGCTCAGAGCAGGTGCGGGCATCGCCATGGGCGGGCTGTCATCGACGCACATGAGTCGCCTTCCCGCTGGGACCCCGGCCTGGGCAGCCGTTCCGGAGCAAAGGCGCCTAGCCGGCGGCGAACGCGGACAGGATGTCCCGCACGCGTTCGGGGGTGAATGCGAGCGTGGCGTCCCCGACGGTGAACTCCACTTCCACCGTGCCCGGGTCGATGGTGGCTTTGGCTTGCGGCCATGTCCACAGGCTCTGCCCGGTGATGAACTCCCGTGCGGTCGCGAGGAACCGTTCGCGCGTGGTCGCGAGCAGCAGGTGCATCATCGAGACCTGGGGCGGATCGGGGATGATCCGCACGCCGGGCAGGTCGCGGATCGCGTCGGCGATGGCGCGGGCATGGCGGAGGTACTCCGGCATGAGCGGCAGCCGGCGGGCGAGACAGGTCTGGGCGGACGCGGCGTTCGGCCAGAGGGCGAACAGGGTGCCACCGTGGCGCTGGCGCCACTCCCGGGCTTCGCCGATCACGTCATCCGGCCCGGCCAGGCAGCAGCCGGGCAGCGCGCCGATCGCCTTGTAGAAGGAGACGTAGACGGTATCGAACGGGGCGGCCACCGCGGCGGGTGTCACCCCGTAGCCCGCCGCCGACTCCCAGATCCTCGCCCCGTCGAGGTGGATGGCGGTGCCCCGGGCGTGCGCCCAGTCGGCCAGGGCTCGCACCTGCGCCAGCGGTGGTTGCTGACCGCCGATCTCGCGCAGCGGGAGTTCCAGGATCAGGGCGGCCAGTGGTTCGGTGACGGGTGCCAGGTCCGCGGTGGTGAGCACGGCGGCCGGGTCGCCGAGGGGACGTCCGATGAGGTGGTGCAGGCGTTCGTAGGCACGGCTCTCGTGCAGATCGATGTGACAGGTTGGGTGGAAGGCGACGGTCCGCCGCCCGTGGCGGTCGGCATGCACGCGCAGCGCGATCTGCTGCGCCATGGTGCCGCTGGGCATGAAGACCGCGGCCTGCTTGCCGAGCAGATCGGCCACGTGCCGTTCCAGCGCCGTCACGGCGCCGCCGTCCCCGTACCGGTCTGGCTCAGTGTCGGCGGGGATGGTGGCGAGCAGGTCGGCGGCCCGGCCAGGGCCATGAGCGTTGAGAAACCGGGTGCAGGTCTGGCGCAGGGAGTTCAGGTCTTCGGCGGGGTTCACGCCGTCTATTGTGCCATTTTCATGATCACGGAATCCTCTCCGTGAATACGGCTGACACGATTCCGTGATCATGAACGAGGCCGTGGTGCTGGTGGACCGGCCGGTCTTGCCCGGGCAGTTGCGCCGGTCAGGCAGCATAGAGGGGTGGCGGAGCTTGCGCTGACGGGTGGCCTGGACGGAAGGGCGGACCGGATCGGGTCCGATCCCGGCACGGATGGCCGCCTCACGGGTGGTCCCGGCGTCGCCGGGTCCGTCGCCGGTGACCGTGCCGGCCGGGACTTGCTCGGGGGACTCGCCAGCGTGGTGGCCTGCGCGGGGGTGGTCATCCTGAGCGGAGCGGGCCTGTCCACCGAGTCCGGCATCCCCGACTACCGGGGCCCCACCGGCCGCGCCCGGCGGGCGGAGCCGATGACCTACCAGACGTTCACGGCCAGCGCTGCCGCGCGCGGCCGTTATTGGGCGCGCAGCCATCGCGGCTGGCGGCACATCGCCTCCGCGCTGCCCAACGCCGGTCATCTGGCTGTCGCCGAACTTCAGCGGCGTGGCCTGGTCACCGGGATCATCACCCAGAACGTCGACGGCCTTCACGAGGCCGCCGGGGCACGGGACGTCACCGAATTGCACGGCAGCCTGCACCGGGTGGTCTGCCTGGGGTGCGGGCAGCGGACCGCCCGCACCGAACTCGACCGCCGGCTTGCTATCGCAAACCCGGGCTGGCGGGTGAGCGGCGGGGTCATCAAACCCGACGGGGACGCTGATCTCACCGATGACGAGGTGGCGGGCTTCCGCGTCGTTGACTGCCTGCAGTGCGGTGGCGCGCTCAAGCCGGATGTGGTGTTCTTCGGCGAGAACGTCCCGCCGCCGCGGGTGGCCGGGGCCCGGATGCTGGTCGAATCGGCGCGCTGCTTGCTGGTGCTCGGGTCCTCGCTGACCGTCATGTCCGGGTACCGGTTCGTCCGCGACGCCGCGCGGCATGGCGTCGCGGTGGCGATCGTGAACCAGGGGCCGACCCGTGGTGATCACCTCGCCTCGGTGCTGGTCGACGCGCCGCTGGGGTCTGCCCTGCCGGATCTTCTCCGGCGGCTCAGCCCCGCCGCCTGAGCACGATCCCCGCGCTCGGCCGGCCGGCCCGACAGCAGCCTCGGCCCGGCTGTTCACCCAGCATGCGACGGGCGGTTGATCATCATCACCCGCGGTCGGCCGCGGTGTAGCCTGCGCTGGTGGTCCGATTGTGGGCAGTGTCACGTGGGTTCCGGCGGCGGCGCGCCCGCCCCAGGGGGGCCAGGGCGTGACCAGGCCGCGTGATGCGGCCCGTCGGGGTGGTGGCGTCGCCTCCTGGCGGGAGTTCGCCGACCTGCCATTCGCGGGGACACTCGCGCCAGCCGACGGCGCGTTTTCGGTGGGGCAGGCCTACGACGGGACCCATTTCGACCATCAGGCGCTCGATGATCTGGACGGCTCCAATACCCAGTTCCTGGAGTGTGCTTTCACGGGGATCACGCTTACCGGCGGCAGCCTGCGGCGCTCCCACTGGGCCGAGACCTGGCTGCGGGACGTCCGCCTGGTCGGAACGAGCCTGGCGGAAACCTCGTGGAGCGATGTCGCGATGGTGTCGGTCGCGGCTTCGGGCAGCGAGATGTTCGGGGCGGTGCTGCGCCGCGTGGTGCTGCGGGGCTGCAAGCTGGATTCGGTCAATCTGCGGGACGCCACACTGACTGATGTCACCTTTGACGAGTGCCTGCTGCGGGACGTTGACTTCACCGGGGCGACATTGACCCGCACCTCGTTCCCTGGGTCGCGCCTGACCGGAGCTGACTTCAGCCGCGTGCGCCTCGATCACGTCGACCTGCGCGGCGCGGAACTCGCGATCACCGTGGACCCCGGTTCGCTGAGTGGCGCCATCGTGTCTTCCGTGCAACTGGCTGACCTGGCTCCGCTCCTTGCCGAGAGCCTCGGCATCATCGTCCGCGACGGTTAGCGCTCCCTGGTCCGCCTGGCCGACGCTGCTGATCCGCGCCGCTTCGCAGGAACTGGTCCTCGGTCATGGGCTCGCCGGTGAAGCAAACTTCCACGTGCTGCTCGGGCCTGCGCTGGTTCTGATGGACCTGGGCCGCCAGCGACCGCCCGCCGGCCTCGGTCAGCCGTGGCCGGGCGAGTTCGCGGGGGTACTCCTCCATCACCCCGAAGACAAAGGCCGTGGGCAGGTGGCGCTGCTGGAAGGCGTCGAAGCGCCGCACGGCCCGTTGTGCAG
>DAHUZQ010000196.1 GCA_027306495.1 Actinomycetota bacterium
GCGCCGAGGATGTCCCCGGACCGCCCGCGACCGGTGCGCTCGCAGAGGCTCGCGGCCCGTCACCGGCCGCACGTCCCGATCAGTCCGGGAGCGACGCCCCCGAGGCCGGCTGACCGGCGTCCTCGTCCCGGACCTTCCGGCGGGGCCGGTACGGCCAAGATCACACCATCCCTGCGGCCAGGGCGGGGCGGGCCACCGCCGGAGCACGTCGGCGACGTGGGATGACCTGGGCACCCCTGCGCGCCGACAACGACACGGGTGGGCGGTGGGCGTGTTACCCGGGCGGTGATGGCTGATCTAGACTGATGCCGGCGACTCGCGCCACCCGCCCGAGATCGACGTCGCGGGTGAGGATGGCCGCTCTCTGCCGCCAGGCGACGGATGCGATCATGCAGTCGATCAGGCCGCGGGGAGTGACACCCGCCTGCCGGCACCGCCGGCGGTCACGCTATGTGAACTTCGCACCCGCCTGCCGTTGGCACCACGGGGCCAGCGAGCATCCGGGGTTCTCCTCCTTTCCGGCTTTCCGGCTTTCCGGCCTCTGACCGCCGTCCTCAGCCGCCGGGGCCAGCCAGCCGCCGGCGGACCTCGTACAGCATCACGCCAGCGGCGACCGCGAGGTTGAGCGAGTCCGGTGTCCCCGTCATCGGGATGGCGACGCACTCGTCCGCCCCCGCGAGCAGGTCCTCGGGGAGCCCCCCGCCTTCGCTGCCGAGCAGGATCGCCAGGGGTGGCCGGTAGCGCGCGGACCAGTGTTCGGCGGGGGCGTTCCCGGAGGTCGCGATGACGGTGACCGCACGCTCCCGTGCCCACCGCAGGAAGCCCGCGGCATCCGGCAGGTGTACGACATCCACGCTGAACAGCGATCCCATGCTGGCCTTGACCGCCGTGGGCGCGTACGGGTCGGCGGTGTCCCCGATGAGGATCACCCCCGCGCTCCCGGTCGCATCCGCCGTGCGGATCACCGTCCCCAGGTTGCCGGGGTTGCCGATCTCGTGCAGGGCGACGAAAACCGCCCCGGCGGTCACGGCCAGTCCGGCGGCGGCGCGCTCGCGGCAGCCGACGATGGCAGCGAGCCCGGAGGGCCCCTCCCGGCCGGAGATGCGGCCGAACAGTTCGGCGCTGAGCCGGGCGACCCGCACCCCTCGGGCCTGCTGATCGGCAACCATCGCGGTGGCCGCGTCACCGAGCAGGTCGGTGGCGACGATCAGCGTCTCGATCTGCCAGCCCGCATCCACCGCCCGCCAGACCGGCTGGACGCCCTCCACCACGAACGCGCCTTCGCGGCGCCTGGTCCCGCGGCCGGCCAGCGACCTGACCCGTTTGATGAGCGGATTGGCCGCGCTGGTGATGAGCTCGGTCATCGGGCCCCGCCCGGACCTGGGTTCCGGTGCCCGGCAGGGTGCGGGGCGGATGCGGATCGTGCCCCCTCCAGCAGGCGTTCCCGGTCGCTGTGCGGGATCGCCTGTGTGAGGGGTGCCCAGAAATCGTCAGGCGGCGGTGCCTCGACGGCCAGCCGGGTGTCGCCACGCCACGCCGCGTCGAACGCCAGCCGCCAGGAGTGCAGGAGCGTACGGGGCTGGTCAGCCATGCCGAAGAGGGGGTCGCCTTCGACAGGGTGCCCGATCCAGGCCAGGTGGACGCGGATCTGGTGCCGCCGTCCCGTCAGCGGCCAGACCGCCAGCAACGCGTGCTCGCTGTCCTGCCAGAGGACGGCGAATTCGGTCACCGACGGGTACACCCGCCGGTCGCTGAAGACCGCCTGCGGTGCGGCAGTCCATGTCACCTGCTCGCCAGGGGCGGCGGCTCCGGCGGTGGGCGGGGCCGGATGACCCTGCGTCCCGGCGGTGGGCGGGGCCGGATGACCCCCCGTCCCGGCGGCGGCTCCGGCGGTGGGCGTGACGGCGGGTGGCGCCGCGCGGATCATGCCGCGCGGCGCGGCGACCCGCACCGTGCTCTTGCGCCCCGGGGTGAGCGGCAGGTCGATGACGCCTCGCGGGGGCAGCCCGGGCGGCCTGACGACCGCAAGGTAGGTCTTGCCGGCCGTCCGCTTGGCGAATTGCCGGGTGAGGCCGCCGTGCCAGCTCAGGTCCTTGGCGAAAAGGACCAGACCGGAAGTCCCCTTGTCGATCCGGTGCACCGGGAAGAGTTCCTCACCCGCTGCCGCTGCCATCCGGACCAGGTCGGTGCCGTGCCGTTCCCCCATGACGGAGATCCCCGCCGGCTTGTTGAGCGCGAGCACAGCCCGGTCCTCGAGCACCACCGACCGCTCCCGCAGCCGGCTCCATTCGCTCACGGGATCTGCGGATCCATCAGGAATGAGCGGCCGGGATCTTGGCGGCCAGCTCGGGAACAGAGTCGGCCGGGCCGGCGCCGGCCTCATCCCGCCACCAGGTCTGGCCGGTTTCGGGCAGGGTGTAGATGGGGTCGTAGTAGGGGTACTCGCGGTCCAGCGCCAGCGGGTCACCGGCTTCCACGCCGGTGCGGTAGTTCTTGGTCCAGTAGGAGATGCCGCGCTCGGTGTCGTACCGGCTCACCTGGTGCACCCAGCGCTTGCCGACGTAAGGCACGTCACAGACGATCCGGGGGGTGGCGAACCCGGGCAGGTAGCCCATGATCTGGTGCTGGAGCCGCTGCGCCTCGGCGACCGACAGCCGCCAGTGCTCACTGGCCGGGATCATGTCGCACATGTAGAAGTAGTAGGGCATGATGCCCGCCCCGTCGAGCAGGGTGAAGCTGAGGTCCAGCAGTGCGGCGGCGCTGTCGTTGACACCGCGCAGCAGCACGCCCTGGTTGCGCACGTCCCGGATGCCGGTGTCGAGCATGGCCCGCGCCGCACGGGCCACCAGCGGTGTCACCGACGCCGCCGTGTTCACGTGGGTGTGGATCGCGATACTGGCACCGCGCTCGCGTGCCTTGGCCGCGAGCCGTTCCATGCCCGCGCGGACCTCGCCGGACAGCCAGTGCTGTGGCAGGCCCATCAGCGCCTTGCTGGCCAGCCTGATATCCCGGACGCTGTCGACGTCCAGGAGGGCGCTCACGAAGGACTCCAGCCGCGGCCAGGGCAGGTTGGCGACGTCTCCGCCCGAGACCACGACGTCCCGGACGCCGGGCGTGGCCCCGAGGTAGCCGATCATCGCGGACAGCCGGTCGTCCCGGGCCGTCCCGAACTTGTGCTTGACGACTGTCGGCGTCGGGTTGCCTACCAGGTCCATCCGGGTGCAGTGGCCGCAGTACTGCGGGCAGGTCGGCAGCAGTTCCGCGAGCACTTTGGTGGGGTAGCGGTGTGTCAGCCCTTCGACCGCCCACATCTCCGCTTCGTGCAGGGAGTCACGGCTGGCGTAGGGGTGGGAGGGCCAGTCGGTGCGGCGGTCGCTGAACACCGGGATCATGTAGCGCCGCACCGGGTCGGCGTAGAGGGCGTCGGTGAAGCCGGGGTCATCCGGCGCCTGCCCGCTCACCATCGTGTTGAGCATCTGCGGCGGCACCAGCATCGACATCGTCGCGCGTTCCCGCTGGTCACGCCCGAGATCGGCGAAGAACGCCTCGGAGACGCCCGGCCCGAGCAGCTCCCGGAGCTGGCGGACATTCTTGACGCAGTGCGCCCGCTGCCACTGGGCCGACTCCCAGTCGGCCGTGGTGACGTCAGTCCAGCCGGGGAAGCGCCGCCAGTCAGGCTCGTGCGGGTCGCGTCGCTGGTAGGAGTAAGGCTGCTCTATCACGGCCGACACCGCCCTCTTCGCAGAATGATGCCCGAACGATAGCCTCTCATATCAGTGCTTCACGAAAGAAGCTTGTGCGAGAATAGCTTCCCACGGGAAGCTTTCCCGGATCGAGGCGGCTAATCCGGGTGCGCCCTAGCCGCGGGGCCGGCACGGCGCGATGGTTGTGCGCGCGGGAGGGTGAGACGTGAGGAACCCTGGGTTCGCTGACGGCGGCCGGCGGCCCGTGGACGGCCCGGCTGGTGCGGCCCGGGACGCCCCGGACCGGGCAGCCGCGGGCCGGGCACAGCAGCCTGCGGACGCGGCCGTCGCTGGAGCGGCGCGGGCGAGCGTGCCCGGACGTTCCGGCTCCCCGCTTGGCCTGCACCGTGTGCTCGAGCCAGCCGGAGTGCTCCCGCAGGCGGCCTGGCGGCTGGACGCCAGCCCGGCACTGTGGCCGGACGAAGCGCGGGTCAGCGTCGAACGGCTCAACCTCGACGCCGCGTCGTTCCGGCAATTGCGCGAATCCACCGGTGGCGGGGCCGACGCGATGCGGGCCGCCGTGCTCGGCATCGTCGCCGAACGGGGCAAGATGCAGAACCCGGTGACCGGGTCGGGCGGAATGCTGACCGGCATCGTCGCGGAGACTGGCCGGCACTCGCCGCTCGGGCTGGTGGCCGGTGACCGGATCGCGACCCTGGTGTCACTGAGCCTGACCCCGCTGGTGATCACCGATGGCCTCGGCCGGTGGGACGGGCGCTCCGAGCAGGTGCCCTGCGCGGGCCACGCCATCCTGTTCGGCCGGTCGATCGCCACCGTCCTGCCCCCGGACCTGCCCGTCCCGCTGGCGCTCGCGGTCGCGGACGTCTGCGGGGCGCCCGCGCTGACCGCCCGGGTGGTCGGCGATGCCGCGCGTCGCGGTGGGCTGATCGGGCCAGCCGTCGCGGTGCTCGGGGCCGCGGGCAAAAGCGGGTCCCTGTCGGCTGCGGCCGCCCGCCGCAGCGGCGCCCGGCAGGTGATCGGAGTCGTGCTCACCGAAGCCGAGGCTGCCATCCTGCGGCGGGCCGGGCTCGCCGATGAGGTGGTGATCGCCGACGCCCGCGACCCGATCGGGGTTTCGGACGCGGTCCGGGGCGCCGGGGGGCCGGCCGAGGTGACCGTGGTCTGCGTGGACGTGCCCGGCTGTGAGGGCGGGGCCGTGCTGTCCACCGCTGATGGCGGAACCGTGATCTTCTTCTCGATGGCGACCTCGTTCACCGCGGCGGCACTGGGCGCGGAAGGCGTGGCCGCCGATGTCACGATGCTGATCGGGAATGGCTACGTACCCGGCCATGCCGCACTCGCGCTGGATCTGGTACGCAGCGAACCAGGCGTGCGTGCGATCTTCGAGGGCAGGATGGAGGAAGGTGGCAGTGATGGCGGCTGATCCCAGCACGGCTCCGGCCGGCAAGCTGCGGCTCGATCCGGCGATGGTGTCCCGGGTGCGGGATCTGGCGGCACGGGCCGGGCAGCCCATCGTCGAACTGGCCCGCACCCACACCACCGTGTCGGTGGAGCGGGCGGTGCTGCGCCTGGCCGGGCTCGACGGGGCGGACCGCGAAGGCATGCCGTGGGTGAACCACCTCGTGGACTCGGTCCGGGATAGCTGCGGCCTGGAGCATGGGGTCGCGCTGCCCGTCTGGGACGCCCTGGCCGGCGGCGGTTACCCCGGCCTGGCGGCACTGGCGGCCGACGCCGCTGCCGGCAAGGTGAAGTTCGCGCTCCCCGGAGCGGACCGCGCCAGGGCGGCACGGGCCGCGGCCACCGCGGCCCTCGCGCGGGGGTTCGCCGCGATCGATGACCGGCGCGCGGAACGGGACGCCATGATCGCACAGACTTCCGAACCGCCCAGGCCGTGGATCTACCTGATCGTGGCCACAGGTGACATCTACGAGGACATCCCGCAGGCCCAGGCGGCCGCGCGGGAGGGGGCCGACATCATCGCGGTGATCCGGTCCACCGGCCAGTCCCTGCTCGACTACGTGCCCGAGGGCGCCACCCGGGAGGGTTATGCGGGCACCTACGCCACGCGGGAGAACTTCGCTCTCATGCGGGCGGCGCTCGACGACGTCTCCCGCGAACTGGGCCGCTATGTGCGGCTCACCAATTACGCCTCGGGCCTGTGCATGCCGGAGATCGCCGCGCTCGCCGGGCGGGAGCGCCTGGACATGATGCTGAACGACTGCATGTACGGGATCATCTTCCGCGACATCAACCCGCAGCGGACCTTCATCGACCAGCGATTCGCCCGCCAGATCCACGCCAGGGCCGGGATCGTCATCAACACCGGCGAGGACAACTACCTGACTACCGCGGACGCGGTCGATGCCGCGCACACCGTGGTCGTGAGCGAACTGCTCAACGAGTACTTCGCCAAGGAAGCCGGGCTGGCCGACTGGCAACTCGGGCTCGGGCACGCCTTCGAGATCAACCCGCAGGTGCCCGACTCGTTCCTGCTGGAGCTCGCCCACGCCCAGCTTGTCCGCGAACTGTTCCCCGCCGCCCCGCTGAAGTACATGCCGCCGACCAAGCACATGACCGGCAACGTCTTCGCGGGTTACCTGCTGGATGCCTTCTTCAACCTGGCCGGGGTCATGACCGGCCAGTCGATCCTGCTGATCGGGATGATGACCGAGGGGATCCACACCCCGTTCCTGTCCGACCGGGATCTGGCACTGGAGAACGTCCGCTACGTCCTGCGGGCCGCCGGCCGGCTCAGTGAGAATTTCGCCCCGCCGCCGGGGGGCTTCGTCGAGCGCCGCGCGCAGCAGGTGCTGTCGGAATCGGCCGCTCTGCTCACCGAGATCGTCGATCAGGGACTGCTCACCGCGATCGCCGACGGGACCTTCGGGGTGACCCGGAGGCCCGCTGACGGCGGCCGGGGACTGGACGGGGTCATCGAGCGTGCGCCGGAGTACTTCAACCCCGCCAGCGAGTTCCTGGAAGGCGCCGGCACCAGCGCGGGCCTGTCCGGCGTGACGGGAGGAGTGGCATGAACGGCACTGCCATCGGTGCGGGCACGGGTGCGGCCCAGCCGGCCATCATCCGCCCGTACGGCGACACCACCGGGGACGGGCGCGTGCAGGTCTCCTTCACCTTGCCGGTTCCATTCGGGAACGAGGAGGAGCGTGCGCTAGCTGAAGGTGCGGCGCTGCAACTGGCGGCCAAGATGGGCCTGGAGCCCGCCCTGGTCGTGCACGCCAAGGGCATGGGGGCACGCTTCACCTTCTTCGTCGTCTACGGCACCGCGCGTCACCTGGTCGACCTATCGCAGGTGGTCATCACCCGCCGGGAGTACCCGCTGCTGTCCGGGCCCGAGATCAACATGGCCATCCGCTCATCGCTCGGCCGCAAGCTCGTGGTGGTCGGCGCCTGTATCGGGACCGACGCCCACACCGTCGGCATCGACGCGATCCTCAACGTCAAAGGCCATGCGGGGGAGAAGGGCCTGGAGTACTACCGAGAGATGCGGGTGGTGAACCTCGGCGCGCAGGTGGAGGTTCCCGACCTGGTGGCCCGGGCGCTGGCCGAGCATGCGGACGCGGTGCTGGTCAGCCAGGTGGTCACGCAGCGGGACGCCCATCTGGCGGGAGCGCGGGGGCTCGCGCGTGGATTCGCCTCGGCGGGGGCCAGGCGGCCGCTGCTGGTGGTCGGCGGCCCCCGGTTCGATCCCACGATGGCAGGTGAGCTCGGGGTCGACCGGATCTTCGGCCGCGGGACCACTCCCGGGGAAGTGGCCAGTTACCTCGTGCATGCCCTGACCGGCGGGGCCGGGGCTGCGGCGGGTGCCGGCGAGCCCGCCGGGACCACGACGCTGACCGTCGGTGGAGGTGCGGCATGAGCCTGGCCACCGGAGCCCAGGTTGGCCTGTCGGTGACACACCGCCGGTACGTGCCGGCCAGCCACGCCCACTACGGCGGCAACCTGGTCGACGGCGCCTATGTGCTGGCGCTGTTCGGCGACGTCGCGACCGAGGCGGCGATCCGGATGGACGGTGACGAGAGCTTGTTCGCCTCCTACTCCGACGTCCAGTTCCGGGCGCCGGTGATGGCTGGTGACGTCATCGAGGCGACCGCGACGGTGACCCGGGTCGGGCGCCGCAGCCGGGACCTGTCGTTCGAGGCCCGGGTGGTCTGCCGCGCCGACCCTGCGCGCGGGCCCTCTGCCGCGGCGGTGCTGGACCCCGCCCTGACCGTGGTCACGGCAGCCGGCACCATCGTGGTCCCAGTCCCCGGCGGCGCCTGAACGGGCGAGCCGGGCGTCCCGGAATCCGGCCGTCCACAGCGGCAATGACCGCCGGCGGTATCAACGGCGGCTCTTCAGCGCGACCACATGCCTGATGACGTGCGCTGTTCCCGCTCCAGCGCCGGGCGACGATGCGTGATCGCCACGTTACATTACCATCTCTTGACTGTATCCATTGCTTGTCCATACCATCAGCGACTATACGGGGCGTTTGGCAAGGGACCCAGGCCATCTTCCTGCGAGATCGACGGCCGGTGCTGCGGGACTTGCCCGCGTGCATTGCGTCCGCCATTGGACCAAACACCCACGCGAAGTGGAGGCGGCGGTTCGCTTGGGCCGCCAGGAAGGGGGCCAGTCCCAATGGTGGTATCACGAGGACGGCCTGGCTGGCGATGGTATGCGATCATCGCCGGGACGGCCGCATCAATTCTGCTCGCGGGGCTCTTCACAGCCGCGCCCGGGAGCGCGTCCAACGCAGGGCCGGCGGGAGTGCACGCCGCCGCCGCCAGCACCGGGCACGTCAGCGCGGGGCACATGGTCCGGGCGGAGGTCAGCAGCCGGCCGTTCGCGCCGACCCGCGCCCAGCAAGCGGCACGCGCCCGCGACATGAGGTTCCTGGCATCGCTGCCGGCCGCCCCGCTCGGCCCGCACACCACGAAAGCTGACGTCAAGCGCCTGACCGGGCCGCAGACCACGCTCACCACACCGCAGACGCCGACCGATTTCAAGGTCTTCAAGAGCGTGACCATCCCGTCGACGTGCTCGGCCTGCGGCAAGTCCACGATCAACGAGCCGGACACCGCCAACGCCGGCAAGGTGATTCTGCAGACCAGCAACTGGGACATCGCCTACACCACCAACGGCGGCGCCAAATCGCCGACCTGGTCCTACCAGAACCCCTACCATCTCGACAGCCAATTCTGCTGTGACCAGACGGTCACATACGTGCCTAACCGGGACCTGTTCATCTACGAGGGCCTCACCCTGGGCAGTGGTTCCCAGGTGGGCTTTACGATCGCAGACACCCGGTCCAGGAAGCCGACCAGCTGGTGCGTGTACCACTTCAACGCCGCGAACTTCGGCGACCCGGCCGGGGACGTGCTCGACTACCCCAAGATCGCCTACTCCAACAACGACGTTTACGTCACCTGGAACGAGTACGACTCGACGGGAAGCAACTGGATCAACACCGGGCTCGCGCGCCTGCCGATCGACTCGCTGGCCTCGTGCGGCAGCCTGAGCTACTCCTACTTCAACCGCACCGACAACTTCACGTTCGGGCTGACCTCCGGCAACAGCTCGCTGGACACCTTCTACTGGGTATCGGACTGGTACACCGGCGGCGGCAGCGGCTCCTACGAGCGGATCTACCGCTGGGCGGAGAACAGCGGCACCTACTACTGGAACGACGTCGCGGTCAGCCCCTTCGACTTCGCCGGCGGCAGTTGCGCCAGCGCGGACGGCGTGGTGACGAACTGGTGCGGCCGGCTCGACCCCAGGTGGGAGAGCCCCTGGATATCGCGGGCGGAGTACAACGCCTACAGCAACTCGGCGTTCGCCGGTGACACGATCCTGGGGGTGGCCATCACCGCCGGCCCCGGCGGCAGCGATCCGTTCCCCTACGTCATCTACGAGTACTTCAAGCTCAATTCGCTGACCTATATCGGCACGCAAGCGACGTTCAACGACGGTTTCGCGTTCGCTTACCCGGGCTGTTCGGCGAACGCCGAAGGATATGTGGGCTGTGTCATGTCCTGGGGCGGCGGCACCGGCACCGTGCACTACTACCCGGGTGGGCTGATCCAGCTCCAGGACAACGTCAACCCGGGCCAGCCGTGGGCGTACTCCTTCAACATTCGCGGCGCCGGCAACGCGCCCAAGGGCTGGGGCGACTACATGGTGTCCCAGCCGTTCCAGCCGGACGTGGGGCCGTTCCTGACCACTGAGTGGAACGTCAACAGTTCCGGGAAGGTCGTCCCGCATGTGGTGATCTGGGGCCGGGCTCACGACACCAACGGCTACAACCGGTGGAAGTCCAGTTAGCCGGGAGGGGCTGGCCGGGGGCCGGGCGGGCGAGGATGCCGCCCGGCCCCCGGCGCGGGCACACCGGAGGGAACCGGGGAGGAAGCGGGAGCGTCACATTGGCATGAGATGGCTCGCTGTCGTCCTCATGGTGCTGGTGGCCGCCTGCTCCGCGAGCGGGCCGGCGGGCCGGCCACGCGGCCCGGCGGCTCCAGCCGGCGGAACGGTGGCTGGGCGGGTGGTCTCACAACGCTCCGACGGCTCCGGCCGCACGCCGGTGGCCGGGCAGCGAGTAGGGGCGTTCCGGGAGGCCATCATCCCCGGCAAGCCGGTACAGCACCCGCCGAAGCCGGTCGCCGCAAGCGTCACCGGCGCCGACGGAAGCTTCCGGCTTGACGGGCTGAGCCCGGGCCGCTACTTCATCACTGTGGTGGACACCGGCTTGGCCGTGCCGGGCCAGTGGGTGAGGGTCACCGCGAGCCGCGGCTCACGGGTGCTGCTGATCCACTGCACAGACTGCCCAGGGCTACTGTGAGGCCTGATCGGCCTGCCCGCCCGGCCCGGTCCAAGCCGTTCCTGGCTGGATCGGGCCGGGCGGTCCCGGACTGACGGCAGGCTGGGCCGCCCGCCGCTGGCCCTCAGGCCTCGCCGAACTTCTTCAATTCCTCGTACTCGGCCTCGGTCAGCTTGCGCGGCGTCTCACCCTTGGACACCTTGACGCTCTGCACGTGATGGCGGATGCCCTCGACGACCTCGGGGTTGGCGAGGGTGGTCACGTCACCGACGTCGGTGAAGTTCGACACGGCCGCGATCACCCGGCGCATGATCTTGCCGGAGCGGGTCTTCGGCATGTCAGGCACGATCCAGACGTTCTTCGGCCGGGCGATCTTGCCGATCTCGACCTCGATCGCGTGGGTCACCTTGCCGGCCATCTCATCACTGGCGACGTATCCGGGCTTGAGCGAGACGTACATCTCGACCGCCCGGCCCCGGATGTCGTCGATGACCGGGACTGCGGCAGCCTCCGCGATCTCGGGGACCGTCAGGGCAGCCGACTCCAGTTCCTTGGTGCCCAGGCGGTGGCCCGCGACGTTGATGACGTCGTCGACCCGGCCGAGGATCCGGTAGTACCCGTCCGGAGCGCGGACCGCGCCGTCACCGGCGAAGTACGGCCAGTCATGCCAGTCCTTGCTGTCGGGGTTCTTGTTGTACTTGCGGTAGTAGACATCGATGAACCGCTCCGGCTGGCCCCACACCGTTTCCATGATCCCCGGCCAGGGATTGCGGATGCAGATGTTGCCGGCCTTGCCGTCCGGGACCTGACCTCCGTTCTCGTCGTAGATGGCGGGGTAGATCCCGATCACCGCCGGACCGCAACTGCCCGGCTTCATGGGCTTGAGCGCCGGCAGCGAACTGCCCAGGAACCCGCCGGTCTCGGTCTGCCACCAGGTGTCCACGATGACCGCCTCGCCCTTGCCGACGTACTCGTGGTACCAGCGCCAGACCTCCGGCTCGATCGGCTCGCCGACGGTGGTCATGTGCTTGAAGTGGTAGTTGTACTTGGCGGGCTCGTCCGGGCCGACCTTGCGGAGCATCCGGATCGAGGTCGGTGAGGTGTGGAAGATGTTCACACCGAGCCGCTCGGCGATCCGCCAGGGCCGGCCGGCATCTGGGTAGGTCGGCGTTCCCTCGAAGATCACCGTGGTGGTTCCGAGCGCCAGCGGCCCGTAGACGATGTAGGAGTGGCCGGTGATCCACCCGATGTCGGCCATGCACCAGTAGGTGTCGTCTGGGTGGATGTCCTGGTAGTACTTCGAGGTCCCAGCCACGTAGGCGAGATACCCACCGGTCGAGTGCTGGGCGCCCTTGGGCCGGCCCGTCGTCCCCGAGGTGTACATCAGGAACAGCGGCGCCTCAGCCGGCATCGACTCCGGTGCCACGATCGCGCCCCGGTACTTGCCGATGATCTCATCCACGAAGAAGTCCCGGCCCTCGGTCATCGGGGTGGCCGAGGCGTACTGGCCAGGGTGCCGGCGGAACACCAGCACCTTGTCGGCCTCCTGGCCCTGCTTGCGGGCCTCCTCCAGCGCCTCGTCGGCCTTGACCTTGTGGTCGATAAGGTCGCCGCTGCGGTAGTAGCCGTCTATCGTGATCAGGATCCGGCTGCCGGAGTCGGCGATCCGGGTCCCGCACGCGTTGCCGCTGAAGCCGCCGAACACCTGGGAGTGGATGACACCGAGGCGCGCGCAGGCGAGCATGGCCACCGGAAGCTCGGGCACCATGGGCATGTGCAGGGTGACGCGGTCGCCGGCTTTCAGCCCGCAGAAGTCGCGCAGCAGCGCCGCGAACTCATTGACCCGGTGGTACAGGTCGCGGTAGGTGATCGCGACAGGGTCGACCGATTCCGGCTCGGGCACCCAGATCAGCGCCGCCTTGTTCGCGGAAGTGGCCAGGTGCCGGTCGACGCAGTTGTAGCTGGCGTTGAGGCGGCCACCGACGAACCATTTCCAGAACGGCGCGTTGCTGGTGTCCAGCACGGTGTGCCACTTCTCGTCCCAGCTCAGCAAATCGGCGTACTCGGTGAAGCAATCCGGGAAGTTCGCCTCGCTGAACCGCTCGAAGATGGCGGGGTCGGCGGCGTTGGCCTGGGCGATGAATGCCTCGGTGGGGTGGACGTACTCCTCCTCACGCCAGTGGACAGCAATCTGCGCCTCGGAAACCTGCGCCTCCGGACTTTCTGTCGTCATTTGCTCGTCCTCCTGCAGGAAGATGACTTGTCATAGAACGGGCCGGCGCGCTATCGGCTCACGCGGTCGGGGCAGGCAGTCGCCGGGCCTGTCTCGATATGGCGGCAGGGACGCGCTCAGAGTGCTTTTATCCTACCTCCGTGGGATCAGCGGGACCAGGGTTGCCCACAGTGCCTGGCGTGCCCACAGCGGGGCATCCCGGGCGGATGAACCACGGGCGCTCCCGCCGGGCCGGCCGATTCCGCCGATGCCGGTTGACATCGCGGGCATCGACGGTAAGTTGCTGGAGGTTCAGCACCGGCCACGCTTGTGCCAGCCGGCCCGACCGCGAAGTCGCGCCTGGGGACGGGATCGCTCTCACGGGGCGGCACGTGGCGGGTGAGGGTGCGGTGGCCGCTGCGGTGATGCCGTGGCAGCCGCCGCGACAGCAGAGTGAGCCCGTGGCCCCAGGCTGGGCAGGGGGTTGGACCCGGGACAGGGTCCGGGCGGCCAGTAGACAACGGAGACCGGGCTCGCTGCCGGCGGGCAGGCTCCGGTCCGAAGGTGCGCCCGGGCCCTCTCCCCGCCGATGGGGCACGGGGAAAGCGCGCGTCCAGAGATCGCAAAGGCTGGACAACACCCGCCCCGGCGGGCAAAGCCATCGCGCGCGGACGGTAGCCTGCACTAACGTCCGCGGTATTCCTCCCGGCGAAGGGGGCCGGGCATGAGCGAAGGCGGGAGAGGTGACGAGTACGCCCGGCGGTGACATTGGCCAGGTGGCCGTCGTGATGCCCACCTACAACGAGCGGGACAACATCGAGTCCATGGCGTCGCGGGTGCGGGCCGCCGTTCCCGATGCGCATCTGCTGGTGGTCGATGACAACAGCCCCGACGGCACCGGGGAACTCGCGGACAAACTGGCGGCGGAGGACCCCCAGGTCCACGTCCTGCACCGGCCGGGCAAGGCGGGCCTCGGCGCTGCCTACATCGCCGGTTTCGGCTGGGCGCTTGAGCACGGCTACGGCACCATCGTGGAAATGGACGCCGACGGCTCCCACCGGCCCGAAGAACTGCCCAGGCTGCTCGATGCCCTTGCCGCTGGAGCGGACCTGGCGCTCGGCTCCCGCTGGGTGCCCGGGGGCCAGGTGGTGAACTGGCCGCGTTCGCGCGAGATCCTCTCCCGCGGTGGCAATGCCTATGCCCGCGTGATGCTCGGCATCTCCTTGCGGGACGCGACCGGCGGCTACCGCGCGTTCCGGGCGAGCACGCTGCGCGTGATCGGGCTGGACGGGGTGAAGTCGCAGGGCTACTGCTTTCAGGTGGACCTGGCGCTGCGGGCCGTGCGTGCCGGGCTGACCGTTGTCGAGGTCCCCATCACCTTCGTGGAGCGGGTCCACGGCGCCAGCAAGATGAGCCGGGACGTCGTGGCGGAAGCGTTCTGGCGGGTCGGGCTGTGGGGGCTCACCGGCCGGCGTGGGCGGCAACCCCGGCGGCCGTGGGACGGCGCGCACCCGGCCTGAAGAGCCAAAGCTCGCTGACGGCAGCCTGACCGGCCCGGCCTGACCCGGGTCAGAACCCGCCGCGTCCAGCGTGGCGGCACCCGGGCCACACAGCCCTTGACCGCGCCCCCTGCCGAAGTCAGGCGCTCTTGCGCTGCGCCGTGTGCTGCGTGGCCGGGTCGCCCGCACCCCGTTCGGCCCGGATCAGCGCGAGGCGCTCGGCCAGCACCTGCTCCAGGTCGGCGATGGTCCGGCGCTCGCGCAGCATGTCCCAGTGGCTGCGCGGTGCCTTGAGCTTCTTCGGGTGTGGCTGGTCGCCCGTGGCGGTCGTCGCGACAGCACCGCAGACCCGGCATTCCCAGGTGCCGGGAACATCTGCCTCCGCGGCGAACGGCACGGTAAACTCATGGCCCTTAGGGCAGATGAAGGGGATGTCCTGGCGCGGTGCCAGGTCAGTATTCCGGTCGTTCTCATAGCTCGTTGCTCCGAGCCGGGTGCCGCGAAGTGCGCGTTCGGCCATATGGCTTTGCCCTCCCAAGGCGCGTGGCCTTCCCCGTCGATAACGCTGGGTACCCGGACAAGATTCCCGCTGCGCCCGGTGTCCAACCGTGCGGGCGCCTGGCGACGGGCCGCCGGGTGGCCAGAGCGGGGCTGGGCGCCGCTAGGGGACCCGCGGGTGCCCTTGGCCGCGCGCGGAGAGCACTTCACGCAGCGCAACCGTGTCATCGGTCATGACGCCGTCCACGCCGAGGTCCAGCAACCGCTCCATGGAGGCGGTGTCGTTCACCGTCCAGACGTGAATCTGCAGGCCCAAGCTGTGCGCCCGGGCGATCAGGGCAGGTGTGGCCAGCGTGCCCGGCACCTGGACGCATTCGACCCCAGCGCGCGCGAGCCTGCCCGCCACCGCCCCGTGCCGTTCCGCGTGCGCGGGCATGATCGCCGGCTCAGGCAGGTTTGCGGGCGCGGCCGGGGGGGCGGGGGCTGTCTCAGCAACCGGCGGCGCGGCCACGGGGACGGCACTGCGCCCGGCCTGCCCGCGCTGGCGGGCGGATTCCCTGCCGAAGATGACCCCGGCGGTGCCCGGCCGCGCCGCCGGGCGTGTCCTGCGCGGGCCGCGGCCCGGTCCTGAGTGGTCCGGCCGGCCAGTGCGGCCGCTGGCGAACCGCACCACCGCGGTGCCGAGCGGCGATGCCGCCATGCACACCGGCCGGGCGAGCGCCCGCCGGGTGGCCCAGAGCCGTGCGGCCGAGAACGACACGATGCAGACCCGGTCCCAGGCGTTGGTGCGCCGCAGCGCTTCAGCCAGCGGCAGTATGGCCGCACCGTCCTTGACGTCGAGGTTGAAACGGACGTCCGGCCAGGCGGTGAGCAGGTCCTCCAGCCGGGGAATGGGCTCGGTGCCGTCGATCAGCACATCCGCCAGGTCACGGTAGGAGACTCTCGCTACCCTGCCGGGCTGGCCGGTGACCCGGGTCAGCGAGCGGTCGTGGAACGCGAGCGCCACTCCGTCCGCGGTCGCCTGCACGTCTGTCTCCAGGTACCGGTAGCCCAGCGACACCGCGTGCTCGAAGGCACGCCAGGAGTTCTCGGGCGCATGCGCGGCGCCACCCCTGTGCGCGAAGGCCAGCGGGCCTGGATGGTCAAGGAAAGCGGTCACCATATGCCTGAGCCTGTGCCTTGTGTTATGCCCGGGACAGCGGCCCGGGGGAGTGCCGGGGTCACCCCGCCGAGGGCGGGACGGCGTCCGCGCCACTCGCGAGCTGGGCGCCGGCCGCGTCGCGCCCGGCCTGCTCCGCGCTCCCCGCCAGCGCCGGCTCGATGTAGGTGCGGCTGATCCAGCGCTCGACCACGAAGGTCATCACCGGAACCGTGCCAGCCAGCAGCACCGCCACGGTGGGCCATGGGCGCAGCCCCAGCTTGCGCGTCAGCGGGAACGACACCAGCAGGTACACGATGTAGAGGCCGCCGTGCAGCGTGCCCACCGCGTTGACCGTGCCGCTCACCGGGGCAAACGCCTGGGCGACCGCGAGCGCGCACAAGATGATGAGGATGACCCCGGTGATATAGGCCATCGTCCGGTACAGGGTGACATTCAGCCGCACAGCTCATCCCTTCCTGGATGCGACGGCGCTACCGCAGGCCATGCCAGCGACCGTGGCCCTCGACTTCGCGGGTCAGCCGGGACAGGTAGGCATTGTAGGCAGCGAGTTCAGGGTCGTCTTCATCGTGTGTCACCGCGACCGCCGGCTCGCCCGGGCCGGCCGCCCGGTGAAATCCGGCGGGCAGGCCGTCGCCCGCGGCACCTGAGGCGGCAGCCTGTGGCGGGCTGACCTCGTCCTTGATCGTCTTCACCCAGAAGACCACCACGAAGATGGCGAAGACCGGCCACTCGAACGTGTATGCCCAGCTCAGGCCGTTGCCGCTCTCAGCGCGGTGCAGTTGCCAGTCCCCGAGCGCCATCATGCCGACAACGGTGCCCACCATCAGCAGATGCCACCCCACCCAGCGTGGGGTGACGATGAATCTCCACCGGGAGGCGGCTTGCGTCTCGGCCATGGGCAGAGTCTAGCCCCGGCCCGGTCCTCGGCCGGTCACCAGCCAGGACTTCCGCGCACTTATGACTGGAGCTTGCGGGGTGCCCGATATCGACCAGTTGCCGGGGTGATCGGAGAGCCCAGTGCAGCGGGGAGCGAGCGGGACTAGCCGTCCCAAAGCTACTGAGCGCCATTGAGTGCCTGTTTGGCTACTTTCGGCTAGTTGCCAGCGGCCTCATACGCCGCTGGAGCACCGCGATGCGCTCAAGGCGGCCGGCGGGAGTTCGCGGAGGCCGAGGCGGAGTTTGAGCGGTGGGTCTGGGCCAGGGCGGGAGGCGGGGCCACATGTAGCAGCGGAACGAAAAGTCCCGCTATGGACCCCGTGTGGAGTGGGCTTGGTGGAACACCGGCGACGGGCCGAAGACGATCTTCGGTGACGGGGTGAAGTGGCTGCGGGCCAACGCGGTGCTGCTGCCAGGGGCCGAGGCCGCCGCCGGCAAGGAGAGGGCGCGGCTGGCTAAGGGGTGAGATGAGTGTGCCACTTGATGCTCGCGTCTCATGGGGACGGGCAGTGGCCACTGGCGTAGACGAGCGCCCAGGCTGTGCTGAACCCAACGGTGTCAATGCCAGAGCCTGCCGGCCCAGGTCTGGTCTGCGGCGGGATGACATTGATCCAAAGACCGGCGCCGCGGGGTATCGCGGATCGGTTGATGGCGAAGGCAGCCCCCGTGCTTGACGACGTGAACCCGATTTGAGGGAAGATCCTCTGCATGAGCAGGTCGAGCTTCCTGGGCTCCTGAGGGTAGTACGGGTAGTACAGGCAGGCCGGCGGGTTCTCGTTCCTGAACCGGATGGTGGCAGGCACGCCGTCTGCGCGGAGTGTGCGCTGCAGCCTGGCCGCGTCGCGCAGTTCGCTGATCGCCACGGTCACCGTGCCGCCTGGCCGGGTGGCGACACTCCAGGCCGCCAGCCTGACCTCTCCGGGGCCTGCCCCGGGAACCAGCAGGGTCACACCCAGTGCGGCCCCAGCCGCCAGCGCTCCCGCGCCAGCCAGGCCCGCGATCCAGCGTCGGGCGCGGCGCGCCCGGCCCCGGCGCACGACCACCTCCAGCGGCGTGGCCGCGTGAACCCTGCTGAAGGATTCCTTCACCGCAGTGATCAACTCGCCGTCGTTCATCATGAGGTCTCCCGTTGGCGCAATGGTGCGAACTCCCCGCGCAGCGCGGCCATGGCACGGGCCAGGTGCGCGGTGACCGTGCCTGGCGCTATGCCGAGGATGTCAGCCACGCGGTTGGTGTCTAAGTCCAGGAAGATCCGCAAAGCGACGACCTGGCGCTGGCGGACCGGCAGCCGCAGCAACGCGGCCATCGCCTCAGCGTCCACTGGTTCATCGCGGCCGGCCCCGCTGGCCGGGTCTGGGTGAACGGATTCCCAGCCAGCGCCAAGAGGCAGCTCCCGCCGTCGGCGGCGCCAGGCCGACACCCCGGCAGTCAGCGCCGTGCGGACCACCCACGCCTGCGGTGCTGGGTGCGCACTGACCTTCCGCCAGGCCACCCATGCTCGCGCGAATGCCTCGTCAACGACTTCCTGAGCTGTGTCCAGGTTCCCGACACTGGCCAGCACAGCGCGCAGGCAGTCATCCCTTGACGCGCTGTAGAATTCCGCGAAGTCCATCGGTCCTTGGCCCACACTCCTACAACGCATCACGCCCGGAAACCACTTACATGGCAAGGTGACTGGCGTCGGGAGAGCAGTCGCGGCACCGCCAAAGACTGATGATGCCGGCCGGGACGAGCGCGCGAGGCCGGGCGGGCTGCTGGCGAAGCTGGCCGCCGTGGTCCCGGCGCCGCGGACCGAGCGACCGGTGCGGATCGGGTACGCCCGGGTCGCAGGTCCCCGATCCCGGCAGGTGCCCGGTGTGGCCGCTGAGTGCGTGTCCCGCTGAGACCGGCCCCTCGCTGGGGTCCTTAGCGGGACTTTTCGTTCCGCTGCTGCATGTCCCCCGGGGCCAGGTCTGGCGCCACCGCCGGGTCAGACATAATCGTGAGCGTGTCACTGACGGATGTGCTGCGGCCGGCGGCCGGCGGCCGGTTCCCCGAAACCTTGGATGACCTGCATGGCCCCGAACGGGGCGTCATCGAGGTGCCACGCCACCTGGCCTGCCCGGGCCTGCGGGAATTCGACGTCACCGATGAGGCGGCCCGCCGCAGCCTGTACGGGCTGGTGCTGACGCAGGGCCGGCGCAACGACATGGCCAGGCTCATCAATCCGCACCTGCTGGCGAAGGACTGGCCGGTGCTGCGCGAGAGCCTGGACCTCAAGGTCCGCAAGAGCTGTGAACGGTACCTGCGGGGCCTGCCGATCGCCGGGTAGCGCTGCTGACCGCGAACGGCCACGCCGGCTGGGCCTTTGCCGGAGGGCCGCGGCGGAGGGATCATGGAAGAGCGCTCCCCGGTCTACTGCGAGAGGCAGGCCCTGGCATGACGGTTGTCGCGAACAGCCTGGATGAACTGGCCGCGCTGGCGGGCACAGACCTCGGCCACAGTTCCTGGCTGGAGATCACCCAGGAACGTGTCAACACCTTCGCCGACGCCACCGGTGACCACCAGTGGATCCACGTCGACCCCCAGCGGGCGGCCGGCGGGCCATTCGGCACCACGATCGCCCACGGCTACCTGACGCTCTCGCTAGTCATCCCGATGTTCTCGCAGCTTCTCGATGTCCGCGGGGTCAGCATGGGAGTGAACTACGGCCTCAACAGGGTCCGGTTCCCCTCCCCGGTGCCGGTTGGCTCCAAGATCAGGCTGACCGGGGCGATCGCCTCGGTGGAGCGGGCCGGGGGTGGCGCGGTGCAGGTCACCGTGGACTTCACGATCGAGGTGGACGGGTCTGCCAAGCCTGCGTGCGTCGCGCAGGCCCTCTACCGGTACTACCCCTGACCTCGCGGCCACGCCCTGCGCTGATCCATGGCCGGAGCGGGCGGGCACGTCTGCTCCGGGTGCCATGTCAGGCTGGTTTGACAAGCGGCTGCCCGTCAAGCCAGCCTGACATGGTGGACACAGAGGCACTGGCGGACGTGCTGCGATCCCAGGACCCGGCCGTCGGGCTGCGCGCGGTGGGTGCCCTCCGCAGGCTCGCCGAACAGGTGGAGGCAGCCGCTGTCACGCGGGCGCGTGAGCAGGGGTGGTCGTGGGAGCAGATCGGGGACGCGCTGGGGGTCTCCCGGCAGTCAGTGCACGCCAAATACGGAGCATGAGGTCACATCGGGGTGGTGCTGCGGTTCGCTGCGGGCGCGCGGGTGGCGGTCACCGCCGCTCACGACGAGGCCCGGCTGCGCGGGGACCGGCGGATCGGCAGCGAGCATCTGCTGCTCGGCGTCCTGCATGCGCACAGTTCCCTCGCCGCTGCAGCTCTCGGCGTGGACCTGGCACGTGCCCGGGAGGCACTGCGCGACCTGGACCGGGCGGCCCTCGCCGCGATCGGGGTGGACATCGCCGGCATAGCGGCCAGGCCGATCCCCGCCTCGCACAAGCGCACCCCGATGACCTCCGGCGCCAGAGCGGTGCTGGCACGGGCGGTCACCCTGGCGAGCCAGACCCCCAATCGCCGCATTACGACCGAGCACCTGCTCGCCTCCCTGCTGGATGCCAGGCCGCCGGATCCAGCGGCGGACCTGCTCGACCACCTCGGTGTGGACCGGCAGGGCGTCCGGTCAAGGCTGGCTGGATGAATGCCGGGCTCCGCAAATGGGTTGCCAGCAGTGGCCCGGCCTGATCGGGTGGGCTCATGGATCACCGGCCGGCGCTGGCCGCCTTCGGCACCCAGGTGCGCCGCCGTCGCCAGGATCGGGACGGCCTGATCGAGGACGACGATGCGGTGAGCCGGTGCCTGCCGCCACAGGGATGGACCGGGGTACTGGCGATGGCGGGGGGCCGGGTGGTCGCGCCGGCCGCCAGGCAGCCCATCCTGGCCAGGCTCGGGTTCGCCGCACCGGCGGCCACCACGCCCTTCAGTCACCCCGGAACCGCTGTCTGAGGTCGCGACGGGGCACCCGCGTGAAGATCGTCATCGCGCCCGATTCCTTCAAGGGCAGCATCAGCGCCGCTGGGGCCGCGTCCGCGCTGGCGGCCGGATGGCGCGCTAT
>DAHUZQ010000197.1 GCA_027306495.1 Actinomycetota bacterium
TCACCGCCACCAACTCCTCACACCACAACCACGCCACAACACACCAACACAGCCAAACCAGAACCAGACCGCCATAAACCCCGGGCCGCGGCCCACGACGTCGGTGAGGTGCTTGGCAATCCGGTCGCGTTCTCCAGGCAGTTCCCGGGGCGGTCCGGCTGTGCCCGCGGCCCCGCAGCCCGCTGGCAGCCACCCGCTGCTGGCCGGCGGACCGCGGGTCGGCCGGATCTGTTGCGCACGGGGCTGCGGCAGCGCGGCCGACAGCGGATCTGAGGATTGGCTCATCGCGTCGGCTCCTCTATCCCGGCTCGGCCGGGTCGGGCCGTGCCGCCAGGGTCTGGAGCGACGCGGTAGATCCTGCGCTGACAACTGGTCTCATACAGGATCATCGGCATGCATTCATGCTCAGGGTACGCCGGTGCCCTTCGGTGCTCCTACCAGGTCCGGGCCAGTACGTGTGAAAGCACCCCGCACAGTCATCCGCCTGACCGCCGGCTACCCCATCTCCCCTTATGGACAGGCTGCGATGGCCGGATCGATCCCGGGGACTGCCTGGGCAGGCCGTTTCGCGCGGGGGAACCTTGAGGACCAGCCCTGCGGTGTCATAGCTGATCTCCCCGCCGCTGAAGGCACTCACGGCTTTCTGGATGGCGTCCGCAAACCCCGTCGGCCTAGGCGAGTTCGGCACGTTCAGCGCCGAGCCTCAGTGCGGCCGTCAGCGCAACTTCGCGGCAGCGATCTGCGCCAATGCCTCCAGGATCTCGACGTCGCCCGCGCTCCAGCGACGCGGCCCGCGGTCCGCCGCGCAGAGCGTGCCCACGACCTGCCCGGCCGGATCACGCGCCGGGAACCCGGCGGGACGCCGGCCCGTGACTTGGCGTTATCCGCCTGCTCATGGCTCCTGGCGGCCAGAGTTCCCGGGCCGCCTCCGAGGTCCGCGTTGACCGGCGCTGATGGTCCCTCCAGAGCCGTGCGGGTAGGGTGGCGACGAAGCACTACTCACCAGCCCGGTGGCGCGTTCGGGACGCTGCCACCCGGCCGCGTCAACTGCCGCTCAGGACCCCGGCGGCACATCAGCCATCCGCGACGATGTGCCTGCGAGGAGTTCAAGCGGTGCCATTCCCTGACGCAGGAAATACTGCCATCCCGTATCCGTTGCCGGCCGCCGTGCCCGCAACGGTCCGGGGCAGCGACTACGCCCATCTGTCCCGGCAGATCAAACAGGCGGGACTGCTGCGGCGGCGCCCCGGGTACTACATGTTCAAGATCACGGTCACCGCTGTCCTGCTGGCAGCCGGCTGGGCGGCCTTCGTGCTGGTGGGTGACTCGTGGTGGCAGCTGACAGTGGCCGCGTTCCTGGCCATGGTGTTCACGCAGGCCGGTTTCCTGGGCCATGACGCCGGGCACCGGCAGATCTTCCGCTCCCGGCGGGCTAATTATGTCCTGGGCATCCTGCACGGCAACCTCGCCATCGGGCTGAGTTACGGCTGGTGGGTGACCAAGCACAACCGTCACCACGCGCACCCCAACACCGTGGACCAGGACCCTGACATCATGCTCACCGCGCTGGCCTTCACCGGTGAACAGGCGCGCAGCAGCCGGGCCGCGGCGCGGCTGCTGTTCCGCTACCAGGCGTACCTGTTCTTCCCGATGCTGCTGCTGGAGGGGTTCAGCCTGCACATCGCGAGCATCCGCGCGCTGACCAGCCGGCCCGCCCGGCACCGGATCTGGGAGACGGCACTGCTCGCGGCCCACATCGCGGGATACCTCGCGGTCGTGCTGCTCGTGCTCTCACCTGTCAGAGCCGTGGTGTTCATCCTGGTGCAGCAGAGCCTGTTCGGTCTGTACCTGGGGTCCTCTTTTGCTCCCAACCACAAGGGCATGCCGATCCTGCAGGCGGCCGACCGGACCGACTTCCTGCGGCGCCAGGTACTGACGTCCCGCAATGTCAACGGTGGCTGGCTGACCGACTTCGCCCTGGGCGGCCTGAACTACCAGATCGAGCACCACCTGTTCCCCTCCATGCCCCGCCCCAACCTGCGACGCTCCCAGATCATCGTCAGGCAGTTCTGCCAGCAGCGAAACTTGCCATATTGTCAGAGCAGCCTGATCGGCTCCTATACCCAGGCCCTCCGCTACCTCAACACCGTCGGCAGGCCAGGCCGGGATCTCTCTCAGCCGGGGTTCCCGGGGGTTGGCCAGTAGGTTCTGGTTGCCGAGAAGCGGTCTCCGAAGGAGATGGCAAAGGCGTTCAGGCTGGCTTCCAGCGCATCGCCGCAGGGCTTTCACCGTGCCGGCGGTCGCTGACGCAAGGGCGCAGGCATAACACGTCCACGGCTGCGAGGCGGGCGGTGATCGGGCCGGTACACCCGGGGAGATCCTGCTGGAGGAGTTCCTCAAGCCGCTGGGCGTGGGTCAGTATCAGCTTGCGAAGGAGATCGCGGTCCCGGCGCGGTGGATCACTGAGATCGTGCACGGTGAGCGCCGTATCAGAGCGGACACGGCGCTGCGGCGTGCCCCGGGCGCCGCAGCAGGGGGCAGTGGCTCATCTACCAGCAGCGTTCCCGGATGGGTCTTCGTCAGGCAGGGATTGGCTCAGGGCTTGGACGGCGCGTTCGAGTTGGGGGAGGTCTTCGTCGACGGTGGCCCGCAAGATGGCGTGCGCGGTGTCGAAGTACCGGTGGGCGAGGTGGTCGCGCATGCGGGTGATCTGTCGCCAGGGGATCGATGGCTGTGTGGCGAGCAGGTCGTCGGGCAGTGTTCTGACTGCTTCGCCGATCTCCAGCAGGAGGCGGACGCGGATCGCGTCGAAGATCAGCCCGCCGGTCAAGTCGCCGCGTTGCAGGTGGGAGCGGATCGCGTCGATCGCGGCCTGGATATCGGCCAGCAGCTGGAGTTCCCGGTAGCTCACAGCGCGATCAGGTCGGATTCGACCCGTTCCAGGACGCCCGGTTTGAGATCGGCGGCGGAGATCAGGTCGACGCGTGTGTGGAGGATGTCCTCAAGGTCGGCCTCAAGGCGGCCAAGCCCGAACAGGCTCAGTCCGGGCGGGAAGTCGGCGAGCAGGTCCAGATCGCTGCCGGGATGGTCTTCGCCGCGGGCTACGCTGCCGAACACCCGCAAGTTACTGACCCCGTGCGCGGCGGCTGTGGCGACCAGGTCCTGGCGGTAGCGGCGGACGTGGCGGCCCACCGGACCAGACAGCCGCCGCAGGCGGCCCGGCGTCTGCCGCAAGCCCAGCGTCAGCTCCAAGCCAGCCGCGTCGACCAACCGGGCGAGTACTGGGACGGAGGGCTGCCGCTGCCCGGATTCATACGCGCTGATCACGCTCTGGGTGACACCCGCCCGGGCGGCCAGGTCCACCTGGGACAGGCCGGCCCGTTTGCGTGCCCGGCGGAGCAGGGCTCCCGCTGTCACCTCTTCTATGCTGTCATTATAGCGTATCGTCGATATCGGATAGCCGGGTGCGGACTGTGCCGCCTGGGCGGCTACTGGTGCGGGGTGACAACGACCATAGTGCGGACTCGCGCAGCTTCGGCCCTGGTGGAAGGCAGGCTCATCATCGGCACAGTGGTCCGGCGCGGACGTTCCCAGGTCCCCATCGGGAGCACTGACCGACCCCCGGGCTTGGCGGGCGAGGGGAGTCAGGAAGGTTAAATGTCCTGGACGGAGCAGGTGAATTCGCCGGCTGCTCGTCTGCTTGCTGATGCTCCACCGGGTGGCTCGGACACGCGGGGGCGTCATCACATCTGAAGATCTGACCGACGATCACGCTGGGAAAGGGAGGAAGGCATGCCGCTGCGGGGAGGGACGAGCAAGCGCACGAGCGCTGCCCGTGGCGCCAGCAGGTTCAGCGCCCGCGCCCGGGTGGTTGCCGGAGGGGCGGTTGGGCTTGCTCTGCTGGCGGCGCTGGCGGCGGCGGAACTCATAAGTCCGGGTCATCCGGTCAAAGCGGGCACGGACGCCAGCGCCGCTGCGGCCGCGAGCCCGGGCAGGGACCAGGCGGCCGGGCGACTGCGGAGGTACCCCGGAGGGGGAAACCCGAACCCGTCCGCCCACCCGGACACCCTGCAAGGCCCCGCCGCCCCGCCTGTCGATCCCGCGCTCACGCTGGGGCGGGCGAACGCGCCGGTGACGATCGTGGAATTCGGCGATTACCAGTGCCTCAACTGCGGTGACTTCGCCCGCCAGACGCAGCCCGTGCTGATCCACAAGTATGTGGACACCGGCGAGGTCCGCCTGGTGTGGCGGGACTTTCCGTGGATCGACGCCCAGTCCACGGCCGCCGCGATCGCCGCCAGGGCAGCCGCGATGCAGGGGAAGTTCTGGGCATACAACAACTTCCTGATGGCCCATCAGTTCGCCAACGAGCACAGCGGCCTGGTGACCGCCGCCTATCTGCGTTCGGTCGCGACGCGGCTTGGGCTGAACATGACGCTCTTCAACCGCGACGTCTCCGACCCGGCGCTCGCGGCAGCGGTGAAGGCGGATGCGACGTTTGCCCAGCAACTCGGTGTGCCCGGCACACCGGCCTTCCTGATCGCCGGCCGGCCGTTCTTCGGAGCCCAGCCGCTGACCGCGTTCGAGTCGGCCATCGCCAGGGCGCGCCGCGGCTGATGTCGTGACCGGCATTGGATACCTGGCGGCGTTCCTCGGCGGCGTGCTCGCGCTGCTGAGTCCGTGCAGCGCGCTGCTGCTCCCGGCGTTCTTTGCCTATGCCTTTGCCAACCGTGCGCAGTTGCTCGCCCGCACCGCCGTGTTCTACCTCGGCCTGGCAGGCGTGCTGGTCCCGCTCGGGATGGGCTCCTCGGTGGCCAGCACCCTCGTTTACGGCCACCAGAGGGCCCTCACCACCGCCGCTGGACTGCTCCTGATCGCTTTCGGGGTGGTGCAGATCTTCGGCGGCGGGCTCACCGTCCCCGGACTGAACGGGTTGCGGGGGCGGCTGCGCGGCCAGTCAGCGATTGCGGTGCTGGCGCTCGGCGCGGTGTCCGGACTGGCCGGGTTCTGCGCCGGGCCGATCCTCGGCGCAGTGCTGACCGTCGCTGCCGCCTCCGGGCAGCCGGCCCGCGGCGCCGCCCTGCTTGCCGTTTACGCCGCGGGAATGACGGCCCCGCTGTTCGCACTGGCAGCAGCCTGGGACCGGCTGCGCATGGGACAACGGCGGTGGCTGCGCGGGGCAGGCTTGCGAGCAGGCCCGCTGCACCTGCATACCCACTCGGTGATCTCCGGGCTGATCTTCACCGGCCTGGGCGTCGTCTTCCTGCGCTCCCAGGGCACCGCGGGACTGACCGGGCTGCTGGCGCCGCCCAGCCTCGATGCCTGGATCAATGGGCTGCAAGACGCCGACATCAGAGTGCAGGCAGACATCCCCGACTTCGCCTTCCTCAGCGTCGCGGCAGCAGCGGTTGTCGCGATCACCGCCTGGCGGCTACACCGCGCCCGGCAGCCGCGGCGCACCGACCCCGCGCAGCGCCCGCAACATTCAGCGACCGCAGAACCGGCGACCGCAGAACCGGCCCCGAGCGGGTCACGCGCGCAGCGGCTCCCGGATTAGTTGGGCCAGCGGCCGGGGAGTGGGGATTGGAGCCCGGACGACCCGTCGCGTAGTGGCCCGGTCCAGCCCTTCGCGGGAATCACCATCTCCGCAAGAGGGCTTCGGCGCCCTGCGTGATCTCCCCGATGACCTGCCCCGCTGTGCGCTCGCGGGACAGCGAGCCCACCCCCTGTCCGGCGTAGACGAATGCCGTGTCGTAGTCGCCCCGTTCCTTTGCATCACTGAGCGCCCGGCTGACCCCGGTGCTGCCGGCCAGGTCGCGCTCGCGTCCGTGCCAGCGGCCGGTGAAGGCGTTGGTGAGCGCCCGGCCCCGGTAGTCCGGCGGCCATGGGATGTTCTGGGCGATGTCGAAGACGGGCGTGGATACGGTGTCGAGTTCAGTCGCCGAAAGGAGCCGCAGACGAGCCGCCGGCGGGGTGAGCGCCTCGGCGCAGGCGAGCAGGGCGGTGCCGATCCACGCACCGGCCGCGCCCGCGGCGAGCACTGCGGCCAGGCCCCGGGCCGTGGCTATCCCGCCTGCGGCGAGCACTATTGCGTGGTCGCCGACCGCGTCGAGGACGCCCTGAAGGAGAGGGAGAGTTGCCACCCGGTCGTCGCCGTGGCCCCCGCCCTCGCTGCCGCGGGCCACAATCACCTCGACGCCGGCCTCGAGCGCCCTTCGGGCACTCGCCACGTCGCCGACCTGGGTGGCGACGGCGATCCCGGCGTGGTGCAGCGGCTCGAGCGCCGGGCCATAGTCGCCAAAGCTGACCGAGACGAGCGTCGGGCGGGCCGCAAGGGCAGCGTCTAGCTGGTCTGGCCTGCGGGTCAGGTTCCAGGCCAGCAGGCCGATGCCGAAGCGCTCTGCCGCGCCCGCCCGGGCTTCGGTTGCTGCCGCGGCGATCCATTCCGGGTCGGTGCCGGCGCCCACGCCGATCATCCCAAGCCCGCCTGCGAGTGACACCGCCGAAGCCAGCGCGGCCCCGGCGGCGCCCGCCATCGGCGCGCCGACGACGGGCGCCCGCAACGAGAACCGGTCGGTGAGCACCGTGCGCAACATCATTGTCTCCCTGCTGCATCCGCCGGCGCTTGCCTGGCCCGCGCCGCAGGCCCGTCGCAGCGGCGCCTTCCCCGGCGAAGTGGCCCACCGGAGCAATGCTCGTGATGACGGCTGCGGAAACCCCTGCACCTGCGGTGGTGGGGCTTATCCGGGTGCTTGAATATCAGGTTCCATAACCAACGCCGCGCAGCGGGCGATGTGGCACGCGATCCATTTCATGATTCTCAGCATGCCGGTGGCCGAGCGCCGGGCGATGACCAGGGTGCCGGCCCAGACGGCATGGTGCCATTCGGCTACGGCGCGCCGATTCTTCCCACCGCGCCGCGCTGGCAGGGTTGGTACGCGGCAGGCGTTGCCTGGTCGCTGGAACCCGGTTCGGGGTTCCTGGACCTGGGCAGCAGTTCCGCCTCGCAAGCCGTTGCCACCTGGGTGCGCGGGGCGGACGGGTGGATCCCGCCGGGCTGGGGCGCCAGGCAATCCTGGACGATTTCCATCGGAACGGTGACATCGTCGAACCACCGGCCACCGAAAGGGCGCCGCACTGGAATGATCTGGTCGCTGGAATAGGCCAGTATCTTGCGGTTGTAGGCACGCACCTCGTCCCGCACGCCCGGGCTCAGCTTCCCGTCGAGGGCCAGTGCGCGCTCCATGTCGGCCAGCAGTCGCCGGGTCTCGTCGATCGTTTTCAAGATAGCCCGGCAGAACTCGGGTGGCAGCACCCCGTGCTCCCCCTTGATCTCTACCAGGCGCGCGATCGCCTGGTAGGAGACATCCTGCAGATCACGCCTGCTCAGCCAGCGCGTCTCGTAGTTCAGCC
>DAHUZQ010000208.1 GCA_027306495.1 Actinomycetota bacterium
CGAACTCAAGGCCCGTGGCCTGACCAACGAGCAGGCGTTCGGCTGCATCTCGGGGGAACTGGCTGCCCGCCTGGTCGCACCGCCCGAGTTCTCACAACGGCAGCTCCGCCGGATCATCTACGGCTGAGCGTCCGGTGCGGACAGGCGCCAGGGGATGAAAGGGATCACCGGGCAGGTCAAGGGGCGAAGGAGCCAGCGGGGCGAAGGAGCCAGCGGGGCGAAGGAGCCAGCGGTCGGCAGGGGAATGCGGTCAGAAGGCAAGGCAATCACGCGGGTCCAGCAGACAGGGAGGCACTTGCGGTGTGTGGAATCGTCGGCTATGTCGGGAACCGGGACTGTGTTCCGACCCTGATGGAAGGGCTCACCCGCCTGGAGTACCGGGGCTACGACTCGGCCGGGATCGCCGTGGTGGGGCGGTCCGGGGATCTGCGCGTGCACAAGGCCAAAGGCCGGGTCGGCGAATTGGCCGCCGGGCTGCCGGCGCGGCTGCGGGGAGGCCCGGGCATTGGGCACACTCGCTGGGCCACCCTTGGTGAGCCCAGCGACGCCAACGCGCATCCGCACACCTGCGGGACCATCGCGATCGTGCACAACGGAATCATCGAGAACGCGGAGGAACTGCGCGTCAAGCTCACCGCCGAGGGCGCACAGTTCACGTCCGAGACCGACAGCGAGGTCCTGGCCCATCTGATCGCCGCGGCAGGTGAGGGCGACCTGGAGTCGATGGTCCGCCGGGCACTCAGTCAGGTGGTCGGCACGTACGGCCTCGCGGTGATCGACGCGCGCTTCGGCGACCGTCTCGTCGTCGCACGCAACGGCAGCCCGGTGGTCCTGGGGATCGGCGACCGCGAGATGTATGTAGCCTCCGACGTCGCGGCGCTGGTGCGCTACACCCGGCAGGTCGTTCACCTCGATGACGGGGAACTGGCTACGGTGCAGGCAGACGGCTTCCGGACCTCCACCCTGGACGCGCGGGCCACGGCCAAGCGGCCTTCGCTGGTCGATACCGACGTGCTTTCCTATGACGCCGAGGGATACACGCACTTCATGCGCAAGGAGATCCACGAGCAGCAGCGCGCGGTGGAGCGAGCACTGCGCGGCCGACTGGATGAGCGATTCCACACAGCCCACCTCGGCGGCCTGAATCTGGATCCGCGGCAAGCCCGGGAAATCAGGCGGGTGAAGATCCTCGGCTGTGGCTCTGCCTACTACGCCGGGCTACTTGGCGCCCAGATCATCGAGGAACTTGCCCGTGTGCCGGCTGACGCCGAGCCCGCGTCCGAGTTCCGTTACCGCAGCCCCGTCGTCGACCCAGGCACCCTCTACATCGGGGTGAGCCAGTCCGGGGAGACCTATGACACCCTCGCGGCGGTCCAGGAATGCAAGCGCAAGGGGGGCAGGGTGATCGGCGTCGTCAACGCCGTTGGCAGCGCGATCGCCCGGGAATGCGCCGGTGGCATCTACCTGCACGCCGGCCCGGAGGTCTCGGTGACCTCCACCAAGGCGTTCACCGCCACCGCCGTGATCTTTTCCCTGCTGGCACTGCATCTGGGGCGGATCCGCGACCTGTCTCCGGCGGACGGTCGCCGGATCATCGCCGGCCTGCGCGCTCTGCCTGAACAGGTGGCGGCCATCCTGGCGACCGAGGACGAGATAGCGCGGATCGCAGGCGACCTGGCCGGTTACCGCGGGATGTTCTTCATCGGCCGGGTGCGCGGGTGGCCGGTCGCCCGCGAGGGAGCGCAGAAACTGAAGGAGGTCTCGTACCTGCACGCCGAGGCCTACCCGGCCAGCGAGCTCAAGCACGGTCCGCTCGCGCTGGTGGGACCGGAGATGCCCACGGTCGCCGTCGTGCCAGATGACGAACTGCTCGACAAGAACCTGTCGACGCTGGGGGAGATCAAGGCCCGGCATGGTCGCGTCCTGGCGGTCGGCCACACGGCACCCGATGCCAAGCTGGCCGATGACGCGCTGCTGGTGCCGCGCAACGAACCCGAACTCGACCCGATCCTGCTGTCCGTCCCGTTGCAGTTGCTCGCTTACCACGCGGCCGTGTCGCTCGGCAACGACGTGGATAAGCCACGCAACCTGGCCAAGAGCGTCACCGTGGAATGAGAGCGTCAGCGTGCAAGGATGACCGTCATGGTGACGGACGGCAGTCCCACCGTGGACCTGGATCAGCCGCACGGCCCACTCCCGGATCAGATGCACGGCCCACTCCCGGATCAGCCGCACGGCCCGCTGCCGGACCCGCTGCCGGACCCACTGGCCAGCGCCCTGACCGCGTTCACCCGCCACCTGGTGTCCGTACGCGGTCTGTCGGCCCACACCGTCCGCGCCTACCGCGGCGACGTGCAATCCCTGCTCAGCCATGCGGTGGCCGCAGGCGTGAGAGAACCAGCCGGGCTGGGAATCGCCACCTTGCGGACGTGGCTGGCGGCCCAGTATGCCTGCGGGCACTCCCGCACCACCCTGGCACGACGGGCAGCGGCCGCGCGGGCCTTCACAGCCTTCCTGGTGAGCCAGGGATGGCTGGCGGCCGATCCCGGATCGCGCCTGCGCAGCCCAGCCATCCCGCGCCGCCTGCCCGAGGTGATGCGGCAGGACCAGGTGGCTGCCGTGCTGGCCGCGCCCACACCCGTGAGCACCATGGCCGAGCCGGCCGGCCGGGCACTCGCGCTGCGGGATACCGCGATCATGGAGTTGCTCTATGCGACCGGGGTCAGGGTGAGCGAATTGTGCGGCCTCGACCTCGATGATCTCGACCTCGGCCGGAACACCGTCCGCGTGCTGGGCAAGGGCGGCCGGGAACGCACCGTTCCCGTCGGAATCCCCGCCATCGCTGCGGTCCTCGCCTGGATCGGGAGCCGCGGCGTCATCGCGCGGCCGGGCAGTGGCCCAGCCCTCTTGCTGGGGGCACGGGGACGGCGGCTCGACCCACGCACCGCCCGGCGGGTCGTTCACACGCGGCTGCGGGCTGTGCCGACGGCGCCCGACAGCGGGCCCCACGGGCTGCGCCACGCTGCCGCCACCCACCTGCTCGAAGGAGGGGCCGACCTGCGCAGCGTCCAGGAGATGCTGGGGCATGCCTCCCTGTCCACCACCCAGATCTACACACACGTAACGCCCGAGCGGCTGGCCGCCGCCTACCGGCAGGCGCATCCCCGGGCCTGATCCAGAGCGGGTAGACTGCAGGCGATCGCCTATCGCGTGGCGTATCCGCGCGATCCGCGATCCAATTCGCGCGTCCGCTCGCCGCGGTGGTGCCCGCAGGGGCCCGCTCGCGGGGCGCACCTCACCGGTCTGGGGCTACAGGCTCCAGCGGGGTCGCGCACGGACGCCAGGACCAACCGCGCGTGGCCGTGCTGGGCACGGCCACATGATCAGGAAGGGGACACCGGCATGGCTCCGGTCGTCACCATGCGCCAGCTCCTGGAAAGTGGCGTTCATTTCGGGCACCAGACCCGGCGCTGGAACCCGAAGATGAAGCGCTTCATCTTCACCGAGCGCAATGGCATCTACATCATCGATCTCCAGCAGTCCCTCGATTACATCGACCGGGCGTATGAGTTCATCAGGGAGACCGTGGCGCACGGCGGCACGATCCTCTATGTGGGAACCAAGAAGCAGGCTCAGGAAGCGATTGCCGACCAGGCTCGCCGGGTTGGCATGCCATTCGTCAACCAGCGCTGGCTGGGCGGGATGCTCACGAACTTCTCGACGGTCTACAAACGGCTGCAGCGGCTGAAGGAACTCGAAGAGATCGACTTCGACGACGTCGCCGGGTCCGGCATGACCAAGAAGGAACTGCTCGGGCTCCGGCGCGAACGCGACAAGCTCAGCCGTTCCCTGGGCGGCATCCGGGACATGGCACGGGTCCCGAGCGCGCTGTGGGTCGTCGATACCAAGAAGGAACACATCGCCGTCAACGAGGCACGCAAGCTCGGCATCCCGGTAGTGGCCATCCTCGACACCAACTGCGACCCCGACGAGGTGACCTACCCGATCCCCGGTAACGACGACGCCATCCGCAGCGTTTCCCTGCTGACACGGGTGGTCGCGGACGCGGTCGCGGACGGGCTGATGTCACGGTCGGGCGCGGCCGACTCTGAGGACAAGGTCCCCGCCACGGGTGAGATCGGAGTCGAGGAACCGCTCGCCGAATGGGAGCGGGAACTGCTCGAGCACCAGTTGGCGGGCGGTAATGGCGCTGCCCCGGAGGCCAGCCCAGCGCCCCAGGCCGAAGCTGTGCCCCAGGCCGAAGCTGTGCCCGCGCCGCAGGCTGAAGCTGTGCCCGCGCCGCAGGCCGAAGCTGTGCCCGCGCCGCAGGCCGAAGCTGTGCCCGCGCCCGAAGCCGCGGCCGAGGCCGAAGTCAGCCCAGCGCCCGAAGCCGCGCCCGAGGCCGAGGCCAGCCCAGCGGCCGAGTCGCAGCAGGAGCCCGCGCCCGGAGATGCTCCCGAGGCCGTGTGACAACCGGCCCACGGCGCCAGTCGCACGTTCCCAGACCAGACAGCGAGAGATGAGGACATGGCGAACTTCACCGCCGCCGACGTGAAGCGGCTCCGCGACGCCACTGCCGCAGGGATGCTCGACTGCAAGAACGCCCTGGCCGAGGCGGACGGCGATTTCGACACCGCCGTCGAGCTCCTCCGGCTCAAGGGTGTCAAGGACGTGGGCAAGCGGGCCGCCAGGACTGCCGCCAACGGCCTGGTGGCCGCCGCCCTCGATGGCACCAGCGCCGGGGTGCTGATCGAGCTCAACTGCGAGACCGACTTCGTCGCTAAGACCGACCTTTTCCAGCAGGTCGCGGGTGACATCGCAACCGCCGCGCTGGCAGCCAGGCCCGCTGACAGGCTGGCCCTACTGGCGCTGGAGGTCCGGCCGTCGCTCACCGCGGCCAAGCTCATCGACGAGGCTGGCGCGTCGTTGAAGGAGAAGCTCGAGCTGGGCCGGTACGCACTGCTGGCCGGCGGGTATGTGACCAGCTACCTGCACCGGCAGGATCGTTCCCTGCCGCCCACCGTCGGTGTGCTCGTCCAGCTCGACTCCCCGGCGGAGGAGGCTGGCAAGGACGTCGCCCAGCAGGTGGCGGCGATGCGGCCGCAGTGGGTGAGGCGGGACGATGTCCCGGCCGAGGTGGTGGCCAAGGAGCGCAGCATCGCCGAGCAGCTCACCCGCGAAGAAGGCAAGCCGGAACAGGCCATCCCGAAGATCGTCGAGGGCCGCCTCGGTGCCTACTTCAAGGACGTCGTCCTGACCGAGCAGGCTTTCGTCAAGGACCCCAAGAAGACGATCCAGCAGATGCTCGCCGAGCATGGAACGGCCGTGCGCGCCTTCGTTCGGTTCAAGGTCGGCCAGGCAGGCTGAGGTCACGTCCGGGCGTGCATTCGGGCAGACAGGAGGGCCGTCGCGTGGATGACAGCGTCGACGCCGGGAACGGCGTGTCAGGCGAGGCTGGCCCCAGCCCGGCCGCCGCTGGCGGCGGTCCCGCTCAGGGTGGCGGCCAGCTTGCCCACCCTTCTTGGCGCCGGGTTGTCGTCAAGCTGTCCGGTGAGGCGTTCTCGGGCGATGAGCCGCTTGGGATCTCCCCGGTCATCGTCTACCGGATCGCCGAGGAAGTGGTCGCGACCGTTGAGCAGGGTGTCCAGGTTGCGGTGGTGGTCGGGGGCGGCAACATGTTCCGTGGCCGCGCGCTGGCCGCGGCTGGCATCGACCGGGCCCGAGCGGACTACATGGGCATGCTCGGCACGGTCATCAACTGCCTGGCACTGCAGGATGTGCTGGAAAACATGGGCGTCGAGACGCGCGTGCAGACCGCGATCACCATGGGGCAGGTGGCCGAGCCCTACATCCCGCGCCGCGCGATCCGGCATCTGGAGAAGGGGCGGGTGGTGATCTTTGGGGCCGGCCTCGGCGCGCCGTTCTTCTCCACCGATACCTGCGCAGCCCAGCGGGCACTGGAGATCAGCGCCGAGGGCCTGCTCAAGGGCACCATGGTGGACGGCGTTTATGACGCGGACCCCCGGACGATGCCGAGCGCCGTGCGCTTCAGCCACATCGACTACTCCGACGTGCTCCGCCGCGAGCTGAAATTCATGGATGCCACGGCCGTCAGCTTGTGCATGGACAACGGCTTGCCCATCGTGGTCTTCGACCTGATGGAGAAGGGCAACGTGGTGCGGGCAGTGCGGGGGGAAAAGATCGGTACGCTGATCAGCCGACCTGCCGTGAACTGAACGCGCTGATGGGGCCGGACCGGCACGGACGCACAGGAGCCGCTGTGATAGACGAGATCCTCCTCGAGGCCGAGGAAAAGATGGAGAAGGCGGTCGTGGTCGCCAAGGAGGAGTTCGCCGCGATCCGGACAGGCCGTGCCCACCCGGCCATGTTCGCCAAGATCACAGCTGAGTATTACGGTACCCAGACGCCGGTGAATCAGCTGGCGTCCTTCCATATCCCAGAACCGCGGATGGTCATCATCCAGCCCTTCGACAAGTCGTCGCTGGCGGCGATTGAGAAGGCGATCCGCAACAGCGACCTCGGTGTCAACCCGGGCAACGACGGCGCCGTCATCCGGGTGGTCCTCCCGGAACTGACCGAAGAGCGCCGTCGGGAATACATCAAGGTTGCCCGGCACAAGGCCGAAGAGAGCAGGGTGTCCATCCGCAACATCCGCCGGCATGCCCGGGAGTCGGTCGACAAGCTGACTAAGGGTGGGGATGCCGGAGAGGACGATGCCCACCGCGCCCAGGCCGAACTTGACGAACTCACCCATGCCTATGTGGCGCAGGTAGATGAGCTGCTCAGGCACAAGGAAACCGAGCTGCTCGAGGTCTGACGAATTGCCTGGTGACACCCCGGCGACCGGCCGGATGGGCCGGAACCTGCCCGCCGCGCTCGGCGTAGGCCTCCTGCTCGGAGGGCTGGCTCTGCTCACCCTGTTCACGGTGAAGGCCACTTTCCTCCTCTACATGGGGGTGGTGGCTGGTTTCGGTCTGTGGGAGTTCAGCCGCGCGCTGGGCGTGCGGGGCACGCGGGTCGCACTGGTGCCGGTCGCCATGGGCGGGATCGCGGCCTGGGTGCTCGCCTACTGGTACGGCGAACGCGCACTCGCCCCGGTCGCTGCCCTGACCGTGATCGTGATCCTTGCGTGGCGGCTGACCGGCGGCACAGACGGATACCTGCGGGATGTGAGCGGCAGCGTCTTCGCCTTCGCCTATGTGCCCGTGCTGGCCGCTTTCGTACCGCTCATGCTGGCGGCGGGTAACGGGCCGGAACGTACGCTCACCTGGGTAATCGTGACGATCTGCAGCGATATTGGAGGCTATTTCACCGGGATACTCATCGGGCGGCATCCCATGGTGCCCAGGATCAGCCCCAAAAAGACCTGGGAGGGTTTTGCGGGCTCGGTGCTCGCGTGCCTTGCCGCTGGGGCAGCGACCATGGCCTGGCTGCTGCACGGGCCCGTCTGGAAGGGCCTGCTGGTGGGGGCAGCCGTGGTGGTGGCGGCCGCCCTCGGCGACCTGGCATCCTCCATGATCAAACGTGATCTGGAGATCAAGGACTGGGGCACGCTGCTGCCGGGTCACGGGGGCGTGCTGGACAGGATCGACTCGCTGCTGATCACCGCCCCCGTCGCATGGCTGCTCCTATGGTCCCTTCTGCCACTGGCGCCACACCATTGAGCCGGGTAAACTAAATCTGTAACATCCCGCAGTGGCTGACTATCGCCGGGGGGACTCTCCCGGCGTTTTTTAATCTGATCGGGGGAGATGGGAACGGATCTCCATGCTGAAGCGGCCGGTTGGCATCATCGTCCTTATTTACCTGATCATCGGCGTGATCGTGGCATGGACGCGTGGCTACCTCTACCTGGGCATTCTCAAAGTAATTCTGTCCGCGGTCCTCGCCATCGTCCTGTGGTTCCTGCCCCTGCTGGGAGTGAGCCTTCACATTCACTGACCGTCACCGTCCGGTGACCCAGCTCCGGCGCTGCGCCGCGAGTTGGGTCACCAGGCCCTTGGCCCCTCGTTCCCTGGCGAGCAGGCGTTCCCGCTCGGTGATGGGCACCACCCAGAGCCAGCGCACCGGGTCGCCGCTGAAGGAGAAGCCCGACAGGTCAGGCACCTCGGGCCCGAGCAACGGGGATGGGTCATCGAGCAGGAGAACGGCTTCATACCCGCCGCCGAGCGGGAATGTGGCGGGCTCGTGATACCAGCGGACGGTATGGCCCGACCCGAGCCAACTGGCTTCCCGCCATGGATACTGGCCCAGCCAGAGGAAGAGCCGGGCGGCCTGCGGGCTGGGCAGCGTCGTGGCAAGGGCGAACTCGACCCGCGCCCACCCGCTCGGGTCCTCCATGACCTGCTCCACCACGGGCATCCGCTGGCAGCTCATGCCCAGGGTTGAGAGCACCGTGAACGGCCGCCCATCCGTAGGCGGCCGCTCGGAAACTCCGACCGGCGGCTGCTTGCCGCCGCCGACGTCCCAATAGCGCCCGCCAGGTCCCAGCCGGCCCAGCAGATGGCCCAGCAGCGACTGGCGGAATCCGCTCCAGGAGTCCTCGCTGTGCCGCCACCGCCAGAAGGCGGTCGCACGGTCGGCGCGAGGCCCGAGGCCTTCCATCGCGTCATCCAGAGACCAGCCGAATGGCGTCTGGCCAATCACATCCCGGCTGTAACCCGGCATCCCGTGGGCCATATCGGACCAGCCGGGGATGACCGCGAGCAACTGCCCCGCCTCGATGATGGCGACCCCATCTCCTTCCTCGAACCACAGCGCCCGTAGCGCCCGGGGGTCCAGCGGCGGCCTGCCCCCCGGGTGCTTGGTATGCCCGGCGGGCATCAGCGGAGCCTGCCCGGCGGCGAGCCGTGACAGGTCGGTCGCCGCGGGGGCGGGCTGGTGGTTGGCCAGCCAGGCGGCTCCCACCACGGTGTCGCCGTCGTACAGGTAGGCGGCGGTGGTCACACCATCACAGCTGACGGCGACCCGGCGGCTGCCGTAGGGGTTCTCGCTGTCCAGCAGGATGTCCGGTTCCTGCGGGGAAGCGGGGGATCGGGTTGTCCGGGAGGCCCTGCGAAGTGAAGACATGAGTCGAAATCTACTGACTCACCGAGTGTCGCCGCCCGGGAGATATCGTGAAGCGTCGAACAGAACGGAGTCTCGTGGCTGGCCAGTCCACCCGCCGGGTTACCCGGCCCCCTCGGCATCTTGCCGATCTCGATCCGGCCGGCCGTCGTGCCGCGGCGGCGGAACTCGGCTGCGAGCCGTTCCGGGGCGATCAGCTCGCGCGCCACTACTTCGCGCGGCTGACCGATGAGAGCGGCGATATGACCGACCTGCCGGCCGGAATCCGGGACGGCCTGGCACAGGCACTGCTGCCAAAGCTGCTGACCGGCGTCCATGAGGCCAGCAGTGACGGGGGTACGACCCACAAGACACTGTGGCGCGCCGTCGACGGCGCGCTCGTCGAGTCGGTCCTGATGCGCTATCCAGATCGGGTCACCATGTGCGTGTCCTCGCAGGCGGGATGTGGGATGGCCTGCCCGTTCTGCGCGACCGGGCAGGCGGGGCTGACCCGCAATCTGTCCGCGGCCGAGATAGTCGGGCAGGTGTTCGCGGGTGCCCAGGCGCTCGCACGGGGCCGGATCCCGGGCGGCCCGGGGCGGATATCGAACGTCGTGTTCATGGGCATGGGTGAACCACTCGCGAACTATCAGGCAGTGCTGACCGCCGTGCGGCGGCTGAGCGATCCCGTGCCGCAGGGCCTGGGTATCTCCCAGCGCTCGCTGACCGTTTCCACGGTTGGGCTCGTACCGGCCATGCGGCGGCTGGCGGGCGAAGGCCTGACGGCCAGGCTGGCGCTCTCGCTGCACGCCCCCGACGATGAGCTGCGGGATGAGCTGGTGCCGGTCAACCGCCGGTGGAAGGTGGCCAGCGCGCTGGAGGCGGCCTTCGGCTATGCGTCCACGACCGGCCGGCGGGTGTCCATCGAGTACGCCCTGATCTCCGGGATCAACGATCAGCCCTGGCGGGCGCGGGCGCTGGCCTCGTTGCTCGCGGGAGAGCTGGCGCATGTCAATCTCATCCCGTTGAACCCGACCCCCGGCTCGCGCTGGACAGCCTCCACCCCGGCCGCCACCCGGGCATTCGTGGAGGTGCTGCAAGCCGGCCGGGTCCCGGTGACCATCCGCGACACCCGCGGGCGGGATATCGACGGCGCGTGCGGCCAACTGGCGGCCGATGCCGCGAGCAGTGGGCTGGCGCTCGCGCAGGCATGATTGCACCGCGGCGAGCCGTGCCCAGCTAGCCTGATCAGTCATGACCGACGGCGTGTTCGCTCGGCAGCGCCGGCTGCTGGCCTGGCACCTGTCCCAGTGGGCCTGGCGGTCGGCGCAGCGGGCCGGGACGATCACCGCGCAGACGCCGGCCGCCCGGCAGTTCGCCGCCTTCGGCGCCGGCTCGGTGATCGGCTTCCCCGTCGGTGCGCTGTATGGCGAACGCTGGATCGAAGTCGGGAGCGGGACACTGATCGGCAGTCACGTTTCGCTGAGCGCGGGCATGCTGCCCGGCCAGGATCTCGGCTGCGAGCCCGTGCTGCGGATCGGGGACGGCTGTGTCATCGGCCGGGGCAGCCACATTGTCGCCCACCAGTCCATCGAGATCGGCAATGACGTTTTCACCGGTCCCTACGTGTACATCACCGATCAGAACCACGGCTACGACGATCCGGACACGCCGATTGGCCGGCAGTGGCCGGACAACCACCCCGTGCGGGTCGGCTCGGGCAGTTGGCTCGGTGCCGGCGTGATCGTCCTTCCCGGCGCGATGATTGGCCGGAACGTCGTGGTCGCGGCCGGGTCGGTGGTCCGCGGCACCGTGCCGGACCGGTGTGTGGCCGCCGGGGTCCCGGCCAGGGTGGTGCGGGAGTACGTGCCCGGGAACGGGTGGTCCCCCTCCCGCGTCGTGCGCGGCGATCCTTGCTGATCGGGCCGGAAAGCGGCCGGACGTCTGTCACGATGTTGATGCCCGCCGGGACCTCCCCTGGCGGTCAGCGCGCGACGGCGGCGGGGGGCGGCGCCGACATCGGAGAGGGTCTGTGGACCGGAGCGAACTCGTCGCGAGTGCGGCATACCAGCCAGAACCATCGGCTGTCGCGGCAGCGCGCCGTTTCGTGCGCACCACGCTGGAGGAATGGATCGTCGGGGCCGCGGCGGACGGCGGTGATCTCGTCGATGACGCGGTGCTGCTGACCAGCGAACTCGTCACCAACGCGATCGTCCACGCGCGCACCAGGGTGCAGGTCATCTGCCGCTTGATCGCGGACGTGGTGGAGGTGGTGGTCACCGACGCGGACCCGGCTGGACTGGTCCCCGAACCTCGACGGGAGAACCCCGATCCCGGCGAGCGCACCAGCGGCCGTGGGCTGCTGCTGCCGGCCGCGCTTTCGCTGGCCTGGGGCGTGACCTACGGGCAGGCCGTGAAGGCGGTGTGGTTCAGGCTCGGGCTGGCGGGACTGGCGGGCGGCGGGACCGGGACTGGCGGGCGGCGGAACCCGGCCGAGGGCGGCAGCGCCGATGGGGCGCCGACCGATGGTGAGACACTGGCGGCTGTGCTCCAGCTCATGCCGCCGGCCGGGGACGTGGCACCAGTTCTCCGCTCCGCCATGACTGCCGATGGCGACCATGCTGGTGCCGGCATGCGGTCCCCCGGCACAGCGCTGCCTGCCGACGGCATGGCAATCAACGGCTCCGGCGAGACACCGCACGGGCATCCGGACCGGGTCAGCGAACCGGGCTTCGATGCAATCCTGACCCTGGTCCTGGATTCGGCGCGGTCCAGCGTGGGCGCGGACGCCGCCTATG
>DAHUZQ010000015.1 GCA_027306495.1 Actinomycetota bacterium
GGGCTCCCTCGCACGCCGCGGGTCGCTGGCCGTCCGCGGTTCGCTGGCCGTCCGCGGCTCGCTGGCCGTACGCGGTTCGCTGGCGGTCCGCGGTTCGCTGGCCGTCCGCCGTTCGCTGGCCGTCCGCGGCTCGCCCGGCGGCTCCGTGGTACCGGCCCGGCCCTGCGCCGGAGGGGCGGCGTGGGCATCCGCCGCCGGGAGCGTGTGACGGCCGGGGCTGAGCCGTCCACTGGGAGCCCGCATGGGCATGGTGACCGGGTTGAGCGCCTCGACAGGGACGACCAGTTCTGGCGGGATCAGCACGATGGCCGCCACACCGCCGAAGGCCGAATTGCGCAGTGTCACCTGGATGTGGTGGCGTTTGGCCAGGCGCGCGGCCACGAACAGGCCGAGCCGGTCGGCGCCCGCCGGGTCGAACATCGGTGGGTCGGCGAGGCTGACGTTGAGCTCGGCCAATTCGGCGCCGGTCAGGCCGAGGCCGCGATCTTCGACCTCCACCGCGTACCCCTTGGCGACCAGGTCGCCGGTGACGCGCACCTCGGTGTTGGGCGGGGAAAAGATCGTGGCGTTCTCGATGAATTCCGCGATCAGGTGGACGACGTCCGACACGGCCCGCCCAGCGAGTGCCGCAGGCGTCAGTGACACGACCCTGATGCGGGTGTAGTCCTCCACCTCGGCTGCGGCCGCGCGCAGAATGTCCACGAATGGAACCGGGTCGCGGAAGGCCCGCATGGGTGAATCGCCGGCGACCACGATGAGGTTTTCCGCGTGACGCCGCATGCGGGTGGCGAGGTGGTCGATCCGGAACAGGCTTTCCAGGTCGTCCGGCTCCGCGCGCCGCTCGAGTGCATCGAGCAGCGCTAGCTGCCGTTCCAGCAGGGACTGGCTGCGCCTGGCCAGATTGCGGAAGACGTCGTTGACAGTGCGGCGCATCCGCGCCTGGTCGACCGCCGCTTCGACGGCCATGCGATGTGCGGCGTTGAAGGCAGCCTTGACCTGCCCGATCTCGTCGGGGCCCGCCGGCAGTGGGGTCACCTGCGAGGCGGCGTCGATCTCCTCGCCCTCGCGGAGCCGGGCGAGCACGCCCGGGAGATCGACATTGGCCATTTCCAGGGCGGAATCGCGCAGGCTGCGAAGCTGCCGGGTGAGCTTGCGGGCTATCCGGATCGACAGGAACACCGACAGGGCGATCGCCGCCAGCCCCACGGCTCCCTCCAGGAAGAGCCTGAGCAGCTTGCTGTCAGCCTGGTTCCGGGCCGCCGCCGCCAGGCGCGCGTTGACCTGGCTCACCGCACGCTGGATCTGCGAGCTCAGCGCGCCCACCGCGTGGTTCCAGGCGGTGGGCGAGACGGGTGGCTTGCCGCCCACCCTGGCGCTGGCGACAAGCTGATTTTCCATGGCCGTCAGGGCGGCCTGGGTCTGCGGGCTGACGTCGCGGTTGACCACGGCCCGGTAGGCGGGATCGAGGAAGGAATAACTCTGCTGGTAGAGCAGGCGGTGTGCGCCAACGAGGCGTACGAAGGTCTGGTGAGCCGTGGCGGGGAAGGTGTGTGCCGTGAAGTCGCCGTTCAGCAGGGCGCTTTCCTGCTGGAGGTACTCGTTGGAGACGGACAGGCCGATGACCGCCATCCCCGGCAGGACCTGGGCTGTGTCGCCTTCCTGCTGGATGGCCTGTTGCAGCACGCCGTAACTGGCTGCGATCATCGCGGTGTACTGCGCGAAAGCGCTCTGGCCGCTGATCGACCCAGTCGCGATCTTGTCCCGGAGCCCGGTCAGCCCCGAGAGGTCGGCGCGCAGCCCGCTGATGGCTCCACGTGTGCCGGGCGAGGCGCTCCCCTGGACGGCTGAGGAATCGGTGGCTGCCCGGAACATCTGGACGGCCTGGTCGGTGGCAGCCTGCCGGCGCTGCAGCGTGGCGAGCGAGGCGGATGAGGGGCTGGCGTCATAGACGAATGCTTGCGCCCGTTCCTGGGAGAGCGCCCGCTGGAGGTTCGCCACCGGCTGGCCGAGGTCGTCGATCATGACTTTGGCTCGCACCAGCGTCGCAGCGCTGGCGACCGATGTGATGACCGTGTAGGAGAAGAAGCCGAGCAGGAAGACCAGGGGGACCAGGACGAGCAGGGCAACCCTTAACAGGACGGATCGGCGTCGCAGGATCATAGTGGCATCTCTCGGTAATGCGGGCCTTCGGGAGCATTGGACAGGCTAACAATCAACTCCCTGTGATGTAGTGATAACAGAAAGTTTCCTCCGGTAGCGTTCGGTATCCGGGCGGAGGTGGAATGTAATCGCAGGGAGTGAGCGCAGCACGGAGCCGGCGGACCAGGGTCCTCTTCCTGCCGTTCCAGTGCTCGACGATGGACCGTTCCGGCCTCGCGCTCGGTGGGTGACGATACGGACGCCCAGGCGGAGCCGTTCCACGGGGTGGTGAGGGATCCGCCCAGCGGGCACTCAACCCAGCAGCCGGCCCCTCAGCAGCCGGTCGCGCGCACACACCTCATCTGGGTCAACTGGCTGGTTGCGCCCTCGTTCGGGGTGGTCCTGATGGTCCACGTGCCGTCTTTGCGCGTGCGCCCGGCAGATCCGAACCTGCCGGAAGGACCGGCGGGCGCACCCGGACGGTCTGCGGGTACTTGATGCCGGCCCCCGTATTGAAGGCGACTACTTCGTCGTCGCCGCCGATCCAGCCGTCTTTGCGGAGCCGCTCGATGGCGGCGAAGCAGGCGGCCCCCTCCGGGCAGATGAAGGCACCCTCGACGGCGGCAACCCGTGCCTGCGCGGCGAGGATGTGCTCGTCGCTGACCGCGATCGCGCAGCCGCCGGTGCCGCGGACCGCGTCCAGGATCAGGAAGTCGCCGAGCGGCATGGGGACCGTGATGCCGAAGGCGACCGTGGCCGCGTTCTGCCACGGCTGAGCCCTGTCCGCGCCTTCCTCCCAGGCTCTGACGATCGGCGCGCAGCCACTGGCCTGAACGGCGACCAGCCGGGGCAGCTTGCCGCCGAGCCAGCCCATTTCCTGGCACTCAAGCAGCGCCTTGTAAATTCCTATGATCCCGACGCCGCCGCCGGCCGGGTAGACGATGACATCTGGGACCCGCCATCCGAGTTGCTCATACAACTCCAGTCCCATGGTCTTCTTGCCCTCGATCCGGTAGGGCTCCTTCAGCGTCGAGGCATCGGCGTAGCCCTGGGTGGCCACTGCGCCGGCCACGATGGCGCCCGCGTCACCGATCAGGCCGTCCACCAGGTAAAGACGTGCGCCCGCGATGGCGCATTCGGCCCTGGTGATCTCCGGGGCGCTTACGGGCATGACGATCAGGGCTTCGATCCCGGCCCGGGCCGCATACGCTGCCCACGCCGCGCCGGCGTTCCCGTTGGTGGGCATGGCGATGCGGCCGATCCCGAGTTCCCTGGCACGGGCGACCCCGACCGCGGCGCCGCGTGCCTTGAAGGTCCCGGTCGGCAGCAGGCCCTCGTCCTTCATCAGCAGGTCGGCGATGCCCCACTCGGCGGCCAGCCTGGGCAGCGGGACCAGTGGGGTCATCCCCTCGCCCAGCGTCACCACCATGGCGGGTTGCCGGACCGGCAGCAGTTCGTGGTAGCGCCACAGCGAGGGAGCCCGGCTCGCCAGCGCCGCCCGATCCACCTGCGCCGACACCGCGCGCAGGTCGTAGCGGGCGAGCAGCGGTGATCCGCAGGCGCACAGGCCCTGCCGCACATCGGCGTCGTAGCGCTGCTGGCAGCGGCCACACTCCAGATGACTCAGGTAACTGAAGCGGCTCTCGCGGCCGGGCGGTGTCAGCGGGGAACCACCATCGCGGCGCGGCGGGGTCAGCGGGGAACCACCATCGCGGCGCGGCGCTGTCATCGTGGAGTCAGCCTCCTGGGGGCGGGGCCTGCCTGCCCGGCAAGCCGCTCGCGGTCGGCCCGGACCTGGTCAGCTCACCTGATCGGGTGCCAGCACGACGTTGACGGGAAGGTCCAGGCCGTACCGGCTGATCGCCTGCCCCAGTGCCTCCGGCTTGACCTCGCCGCGGCGGGCGAGCTGGCTGAGCACCGCCAGGGTGATCGACTCGGCATCGATGTGGAAGAACCGCCGTCCGGCAGCCCGGGTGTCGGAGAAGCCGAAGCCATCCGTGCCGAGCGAGGTGAACGGCGCCGGCACCCATCGGGCGATCTGGTCCGGCACGGCGCGGATCCAGTCGCTGACCGCCACCACCGGCCCGGCCTCGCCTTCCAGCACCTGTGTGACATAGGGAACGCGGTCCTGCGCGTCTGGGTGGAGCAGGTTCCACTCCTCGCAGGCCAGGGCATCACGCCGCAACTGCGTCCAGGATGTCGCGGACCACACGTCCGCGGACACACCCCAGTCACGGGCCAGCAGTTCCTGGGCCTGCAGCGCCAGGCGCACCGCCACCCCGGAGGCCAGGATCTGCGCCCGGGGCGGCCCGCCGTTGCCCGGAGCGACGGTGGCGGCCAGGTCGCCGTTCCCGCCCTGCGGTGTCATTTCGAGTTCCGGCGCGGGCGCGTACCGGTACAGGCCGCGCACGATCGCCTGCTCGAGCGCCTGGCGGCCGCCCGGGTAGTCACCGGGCTCGGTGGGCTGGAGGTAGGGCTCGTTGTAGACGGTGAGGTAGTAGAAGACGTCCTCACCGTGCGGGTGCTCCGCCGTCGAACCGTACATGCGGCGCAGGCCGTCCTTGACGATGGCACCGATCTCGAAGGCCCAGGCCGGGTCGTAGGAGACACACGCAGGGCTGACCGAGGCGAGAAGCTGGGAGTGCCCGTCGTTGTGCTGGAGCCCTTCCCCGGTGAGGGTGGTCCGCCCGGCGGTCGCCCCCACCAGGAAGCCCCGGCCAAGCTGGTCGCCGAACGCCCACATCTGGTCGCCGGTGCGCTGCCACCCGAACATCGAGTAGAAGACGTAGACAGGGATCATGGGCGCGCCGTGCGTCGCATACGAACTCCCCGCGGCGATCACCGAGCCCATCGCACCGGCTTCGCTGATGCCCTCGTGCAGCATCTGGCCCCGCTCGGATTCCTTGTAGGACAGCAGCAGCGCCCGGTCCACCGCGTCGTAGGTCTGCCCGTGCGGTGAGTAGATCTTGGCGGTGGGGAACAGCGAGTCCATCCCGAACGTGCGCGCCTCGTCGGGCACGATCGGCACGAACCGCTTCCCGATACCGGCATCCTTCATGAGGTCCTTGAGCAGCCGCACGAACGCCATCGTGGTGGCGACCGGCTGCTTGCCCGACCCGTGGCGCAGCTCGTCGTAGACGGCGTCGGCCGGCAGCGGCAGCGGCCGGGCCCGGACCTGCCGCCGGGGCAGGTAGCCGCCGAGCGCGGCCCGGCGTTCGCGCATGTAGGCGATCTCGTCGGAGCCGTCGCCCGGGTGGTAGTAGGGCGGCAGCCCGGCCTCCAGCGCCGCGTCCGGGATCGGCAGGTACAGCCGGTCGCGGAACTCCTTGAGTTCGGCCACCGTCAGCTTCTTCATCTGGTGGGTGGCGTTGCGCCCCTCGAAGTCGGGGCCGAGCGTCCAGCCCTTGATGGTGTGCGCGAGGATGACCGTCGGCTGCCCGACGTGCTCGCGTGCGGCCTTGAACGCCGCGTACACCTTCCGATAGTCGTGGCCGCCGCGCGAGAGGGTGCGCAACCCGTCGTCGGAGGCGTGGCTGACCATCGCCCGCAGTCGCGGGTCGGTGCCGAAGACGTGCTCACGGATGTAGGCGCCCGACTCGACCGCGTAGGTCTGGAACTGGCCGTCCGGCGTCGTATTCATGGTGTTGACGAGCACGCCGTCCGTGTCCTGAGCGAGCAGCGGGTCCCAGTCACGGCCCCAGATGACCTTGATGACGTTCCAGCCGGCCCCCCGGAAGACCGCCTCCAGCTCCTGGATGATCTTGCCGTTGCCGCGCACGGGGCCGTCGAGACGCTGCAGGTTGCAGTTGATGACGAAGGTGAGGTTGTCGAGCTCCTCCCGGGCCGCGACCCCGATCGCGCCGAGGGCCTCCGGCTCGTCCATCTCGCCGTCGCCGAGGAACGCCCACACGTGCGAGCGGCTGGTATCGGCGATCTGGCGGGCCAGCAGGTAGCGGTTGAAGCGCGCCTGGTAGATCGCGCTGATCCCGGACAGGCCCATGGAGACGGTGGGGAACTCCCAGAAGTCCGGCATCAGCCGGGGGTGCGGATAGGAGGGCAGCCCTCCTCCGGGGTGGGAGAGCTCGAGGCGGAACCCGTCGAGTTGGGTCTCGGTCAGCCGGCCTTCGAGGTAGGCGCGGGCGTAGATGCCCGGTGCCGCGTGGCCCTGGAAGAAGACCTGGTCTCCGGACTGACCGTGGTCCTTGCCCCGGAAGAAGTGGTTGAACCCGACCTCGTACAGGCTGGCTGCCGAGGCATAGGTGGCGATGTGCCCGCCGACCCCGAGCCCGGCCCGGTTCGCCCGCGACACCATGACGGCGGCGTTCCAGCGGATGTAGGCCCGGATGCGGCGCTCCACGTACTCATCGCCGGGAAACCAGGGCTCGCGCTCGGGCGGGATCGTGTTGATGTAGTCCGTGCTGCGCAGCCCGGGGACACCGACCCGCTGCTCTCTGGCACGTTCCAGCAGGCGCAGCATCACGTACCGGGCGCGCCCCCGGCCCTTGGCCCGGACCACCTCGTCGAATGAGTCGATCCACTCGCGGGTTTCGTCCGGGTCGATGTCCGGCAACTGGGTGGGGAGCCCGTCACTGATGACGGAAAAACGCTGGCGGCCAGCAGGCACGAGCACTCTCGCTTCCACGCGGTGACGGTGTCGCCGTCACGATCGTGCGCGGGCGCACCGGTAGCGCGTCCCACGCCTGGTGTCACTTGTCCAGACCAATTCTGGTACGTGCGTCCCGGCTTGGCACGCCCCGGGTGCGCGCGCGCCCGGCGGCCTGCTCAGCCCCCGCGCGCCACCCGCGGGCCCCCGGACGGGACTGCGGTGGCTGTCTTGCAGGTCAGGCACGCTGGGTACACCCGGGGAGAGTGCGGCACCAGGGCACACATACAGCCTATGCGAGGCGCGAGCGGGCAAGGGAGAGCGCGGTATGCAGGCAGTGGTGGGGGATCGTCTACATGTTCACGGCCGTGGCGTTGGCGACCCCGGCAAGATAGGTGAGATCGTTGAGATCCACGGTAAGGAGGGTGCGCCCCCGTATCTGGTGAAGTTCACCGATGGCCACACCGGCCTGGTCTTCCCGGGCCCCGACGCGGTGGTGGAGCACCCCGCCGGGCGGAAGGCCACGGGGTCTCCGGCACGGTCCAGAGCGGGGTCGGGTGCGGAGCGGGGCTCGGGGTCCGGCAGCAAGCGGGGCACCGGCACCCGCCAGAGTTCGCGGCGCGGCAAGCGGTAGGGAACGCCATTGGCCCTTTGCGAGCCGGTGCGGTCGCGGGTTGCGTGGCAGGTCCCGCACCACAAGAGTCGTTCCCTATGAAAAGCGAGTTGATTGATTTCCGCACCGGCACGCGGGAGGGTGTCCACGACCTGACGCCCGCCTGCGCGGATTTCGCGAACCGGGCCGCCGGCGGCGGGGACGGACTGCTGCACGTGTTCGTGCCGCACGCCACCGCCGGGCTCGCGCTGATGGAACTCGGTGCGCGCAGCGATCAGGATCTGCTGGCGGTGCTGGCGGACCTGCTGCCAGCCGATGGGCGGTGGCGGCACGCGCATGGATCGCACGGGCATGGCCGTTCCCATGTGCTGCCCGCGTTCGTGGCGCCGTTCCTGGTGGTGCCGGTGGTGGGTGGCCGGCTCGCGCTGGGCACGTGGCAGTCGATCGCCCTGGTGGATCTGAACGTGGACAATCCGGAGCGGTCAGTGCGGCTGTCCTTCCTCGGATAACAGTTCCGGGGTATGAGCGGGGACCGGGTGTGAGGTCACGGGATGGGCGTGATTTCGCTTCCAGGCCTTTTGGCACTTGCGCGGTGAGCCCGGCCAGTGTGAACTGTGCGGACAAGCAGAGCCGACGCGGCCGCGGCCGTGCCCGGTGCCGCCCGGGGCAGTCCCGGGACCGGCGGCCGGCGCATCCGGCGGCGTCGCGGGAAAGGGTTGAGGAGGAAGTCCGTGAGCGCGACCGCGCGCCAGGCCCCGCAGCAGGCGGGCCTGGCCGAGCGACTCGGCATCAAACCGGGTCAGGTGGTGCAGGAGATCGGCTACGCCGAGGACTGCGACGAGCAGTTGCGGGAGGCCATCGCCCAGCACAAGGATGTGGAACTCGTCGACGACAGTTATGACGACGTCGTCGATGCCGTCTTGCTCTGGTGGCGTGACGGGGACGGTGACCTCGTAGACGCCCTGGTGGACGCGCTCACCCCGCTGGCCGACGGCGGCTATATATGGCTGCTGACGCCCAAGGCTGGCCGGGACGGCCAGGTCGAGCCGAGCGAGATCGGTGAGGCGGCCCCGACAGCCGGGCTGTCCCAGACCTCCAGCGTCAGCGCCGGCCGCGATTGGCTCGCGACCCGCCTGGTAGCCCCCAAAGCCCGCCGCTGACGGCACGCCTGGCGTCGGGACGGACGCGTTGGCGCTTAACGCGCGCGCCCTGTTGCGCCGTGCCGCCTGCCGGGCGCGCGGCCGGGAGGATAGGGAACGGGCCGCGGGCGCGGAGGTGATCCGTGTGGTGGCCCGGTGCCGGGCTTGGCCGGTGCTGGCCGGGCGGGGCCGGCCCTCCTCAACCGGGGCCGCAGGCCAAAGGTGGGCGTGCGACTGATCCGGTGGGTGGCAGACTGGGCACAATGGTGTGCCCGTTCCCTGTGGCGGGACGGGCGATGTTCCTCCCGAAAGGACACGTGATGGCGGTCGATGTCGGCCAGGAAGCTCCCGATTTCGAACTCAAGGACACCCACGGTGCGACTGTGCGGTTGTCGGAGTTCCGGGGTTCGAAGAACGTCGTGCTCGTGTTCTACCCGCTCGCGTTCAGTGGCGTCTGCACCGGCGAACTGTGCGCGCTGCGGGATGAGTTCCCCGAGGTGACCCGGGAAGATGTCGAATTGCTGACGGTATCGGTGGATTCGAGCTTCGCGTTGCGGACATGGGCCGAGCGGGACGGGTTCACCTTCGGTATGCTGTCGGACTTCTGGCCGCACGGCGCGGTTGCGAAGCTCTACGGAGTGTTCGACGACGACCGGGGGATCGCGACGCGCGGCACGTTCGTCATCGATAAGGCCGGCGTGGTCCGGTGGAAGGTCGTCAACCCGGTACCGCAGGCACGTGACATCGCCGAATACCAGAAAGCGCTCGCCGAACTGGCTTGAAAGCCCGGCCGGCCGGGGGAGCGGACGAGGGAGCGGGACGAATCGATGCCCTGCTATCGCTGCGGCACGCGGCAGGTGGACCCGGCGCGGGGACACAGCCCATGGAAGCGCGGGGTGCGCGCCGATGAGCAGGTGCTGATCTGCCCTGCCTGCCAGGCGGAGCACGACTGGATGTCGGACCTGGACCGGTGTGGCGGGTGCGGGAGCGTCCACCTGGTGCGGCGTCTCGGCGAGGTGGAGTGCCGGGACTGCGGGGCGGTCGCGGCCCCGGCGCCCGGCCTCGTCGGCGTGCCCGGCGGAAGCCCGGTCGTGCCCTACGGGGTGGGCCGGGACGCTGGCGGCGCAGGCCCGGTCGTAGTCGGCGCAGACCCCGCCGCGCCCGGCGTTGCGGGAGAAGTGGCTGTGGGCACGCCGGGGCTTTCCGAGGAAGTAGCGTCGGCGCTTGACCGGGTGCTCGGATGGGCGCGATCCTCGGTGCCGGCCCGGCCGGGCTCAGGCTGACTGATTCAGCGTGGGCCGGCGTCGGTCTGCGGCGTGTGGGCGCCTCTGGCCGGGGCCCCGGTTGGGCCGGGTGAGCCCGTCTGATCGGGAGCCGAGCCGGCCGCACGTCGGCCAGTGTCGCGACCGCCTCACAGTCGGTACGCTGTGCCGGGCCGGGGTTTGTGGTCTGCGCCATGGCGCAGCGCCGGGCGCATAG
>DAHUZQ010000226.1 GCA_027306495.1 Actinomycetota bacterium
GCCGTTCCTGAGCGGCTCGTCCATGGTGATGATCGGCTACTTCGGCAAGCGGGCGGTGATCTACCCGATCACCAAGCCAGATGGTGACGGCCGGGCGCTGATCAACATCGTGCTGGAGGCGACGACGGGTGAGGGCCGGCCGATGCCCCCCCAGGACTGGGACCACGTCGTCGACCCGGCGGAGATCCGTGCCTTGTTCTCTGGGATGGGTTTCGGCTGGATCGACGTGGGCGAACTGATCGAGGCGGCACCCCGCTGGTGGCAGTACCCGATGGTGGACCGCGACCCGCTGGGCACGTGGCGATCCGGGCGGATCACGCTGCTCGGCGATGCGGCCCACCCGATGTACCCGGTCGGGGCTAACGGAGCGTCGCAGGCCATCCTCGACGCCCGCGTGCTCGCGCGGTCACTGGCGCTGGCACCCACCGCCGAGCAGGCACTGGAGCGGTATGAAGCGGAGCGTCGGCCGGCGACCGCGGCCGTGGTGCTCGCCAACCGCGCGGCCGGACCCGAGAAATGCATGGAACTCGCCGAGGCCCGCGCTCCCGCCGGATTCGACCGGGTCGAGGACGTCTTCGCACCCGGCGAACTGCAGGAACTATCGCGCCACTACAAGCAGATCGCCGGCTTCGACCCCGCTCTGCTGAACGGCCGGCCTTCGCTGAGCGTGGATCCCTGACGTCAGTGAGCCACGGCCCCTCGCCGGTGGATCAAGCGGTTGGCAGGCTACGCAGGGGTGTGGGCGCGTCGGAGAGCCGTGCACAGTCAATGGCCGCTGGACACGGCAGGCGGGCGCTGGTCAGCCCGGTCGCCGGGCGACGAAGACGAGCTCCAGACCGGGCCGGTCCGGGGCATCCCGCACCTCATCGACCGCGAACCCGGCGTCGGCCAGCGAGTCGGTGAGTTCGGCGCGAGTCCGGAAGCGCAGCGTCGAGTCCGAGGTCAGGACCGCGCCGTCGCTGCCGAAGACATAGGTCGTCCGGAAGGAGACCAGGCTCTCCCCGGCCCCCCTCACCTCCACCCAGGTCTCCACCTCACCGATGCCGGCGAAAGTGACGCGCCGGTAGGTCCGCTCCCGGTTCCACTCCAGCCACGCCTGCCTGGCGGGATCGCGGGTCTCGAAAATCAGCCGGCCGCCGGGCCGCAGCGCGGCATGGACGCCGCGCAGCGCCGCCACCCAGCCGGCATCTGTCACGAACACCTGGGCCACGTTTCCCGTCATGGTGGCGCTGTCCACGCCAAGTGCGGGCACGTGCGCCGCGTCAGCCAGCAGCCAGCGCACACGGTCCGCGCCGGGCTTGCGCTGGGCAACCGCCAGCGAGGCTCGCGCCGGGTCGGCTGCCACCACGTCGATCCCCGCTCTGGCGAGAAGGCAGGCGAGGCTGCCGGTTCCGCAGCCCACGTCCAGGATGCTCTCGCACCCGAATTCCGTCACCATGGCGGCATAGACGTGCAGGTCGCGGCGGTCGGGATCGAGTGGATCGTAGAGTGCCGCCAGCCGGGGATTCTCGAAGTGAGCATCGGCCACGCACGAACGATATGGTGCGCTGGGCCGGGTGGGAGAGGGGCGCCAGGTGACGACCGCGTTCGTGCTGGGCGGCGGCGGGATCCTGGGCGCCCATGAGGTCGGCATGCTGCGGGCGCTGGCGGAGGCCGGCATCAGCCCCGATCTGGTCGTGGGCACGTCGGTCGGGGCGATCAATGGGGTGTTGGTGGCTGCGGATCCGGCCGGGGCAGCTGACCGCCTGCATGGCATGTGGCACGGCGAAGCCCTGCGCGGCGCGTTCAGCGAGAGCGTCTGGGGCCGGGTGGCCCGGCTGGCCAGGTCGGGGACGCACCTGCACGCGATCGAGCCACTGCGTGCCATGCTGGCGGCAGCGCTGCCGTGTGGTGACTTCGGGGGCTTGGCGCTGCCCTTCCAATGCGTCGCCGCCAGCATCGAACGAGCCAGCGCCCACTGGTTCAGCGAAGGGCCGCTGGTGCCCGCTGTGCTCGCATCCTGTGCGGTGCCGGGGTTGCTGCCGCCGGTTGAAGTCGGCGGTGAGCACTTCTTCGACGGCGGGCTGGTCGACTCGATCCCGGTCGGACGCGCGATCGCGCTCGGCGCCAGCACCGTCTACGTGCTCCAGGTGGGGCGGATCGAGCGACCGCTGACCGTGCCGCGCCGGCCCTGGGAAGTCGGCTTGGCCGCCTTCGAGATCGCCCGGCGGCACCGCTTCCACGAGGAAATGTCGGCGATTCCGGCCGGCGTCCGTGTCCACGTCCTGCCCACCAGTTCGGAACGGCGGCCCCCAGACCTGTCCCAGCTTCGATACCGCGATAGGTCGGGGGTTGCGGAGAATATCGAGCGGGCACATGCCGCCTCAGCGCGATATCTCGCAGACATGACCGGGGACTGACCCCGGGCGAGGACGGGAGAGCCCCCCAATGCTCCCACCCAGGCTGGTGCGCCGGCTGATCCTGGCACCGCTCGCCGTCGTCATCGCGGTGGCGGTCGCCGCGCTCTTCCCGTTGCTGGCCCTGCTCGCGGGGGTGTTCGGCCTGGTCGGGCGGGCACGGCCGGGCCGGATGCGGGGTTTGCGGCTGCTGTTCTTCGCGCTGGTCTGGTTCACGGCCGAGACCGTGACCCTGTTCGTCTGCCTCGGGCTCTGGATGGCGAGCGGTTTCGGCGGACGGCTGCGGACCGAGCCGTTCCAGAATCGCCACTACGCGATCATGGGCTGGTTCCTGCGCCTGGTGTACCGGACCGCGACCGGCACGTTCGCAGTCACTGTGGAAGTGGCGGAGCCGGAACTCACCGACGCCGAGCGGGCAGCCAGGCTCGCCCGGCCGGTGATCGTGCTGAGCAGGCATGCCGGGCCGGGTGACTCGTTCCTGCTCGTCCATCACCTGCTGAACGTCTACGAACGCCGGCCCCGGGTCGTCATGAAGGCCGCGCTCCAGTACGACCCGACCCTGGACGTGGTGGCCAACCGCCTGCCGAACGTGTTCGTCCGGCATAGCCGCACCGGTGACCGCCAGTACGTCGAGCAGATCGAACGGCTTGCCCGGGGCCTGGACCAGGTTGGCGCGCTGGTGATCTTCCCCGAGGGTGGCAACTGGACCCCCGGCCGCTGGCAGCGCGGGATCGCCCGGCTGGAGCGGCAGGGCCGCCACGACCTCGCCGCGCGGGCGCGTGACATGCCCAACCTGCTGCCACCTCGGGCCGGGGGTGCCCTCGCCGCCATCTCCGCCTGCCCGTCCGCCGACGTGATCTTTGTTGCCCATGCCGGGCTCGACCGGTTGGTGAGCGTCACCGACGTGTGGCGGAGTCTGCCCATGGACCAGGTCATCCGGGTGAGATGGTGGCGGGTCCCGGTCGATGAGGTGCCACGCCGGGCCGATCACGACGCACAGGTGCGCTGGCTCTACGACTGGTGGGAGCGGATCGACGCCTGGATCTCGGACAACCGGCCCGAGGGTGGCCGCCCCGCCGGTGCCGGCCGCCCCGCCGGTGCCGGCCCGGCCTGACCAGAGGGTCGGCTAGCGCCCGGCCGGCGCCGAGGCGACGGCCGGGCCTGACCCGCGCTCGCGCGGGCGGCTCGGCGGCTGGGCCCTACCCGTTACCCTCAATGCACGCCGGCCAAACGCTCCCTGAGGGGAAACCGGTGCCTGCTCAGGAAGGTAACGGTGCTCGCTCAGGAAGAGGCGCTCACGGCCGCGCCCGCGCGACCGAGCCTTCATCGTCACGACCTGTTCGCCATGGCTGTGCTGGCGGCTCTGCCGGTGCTCATGTTCTTGGTGCCAGCGCTGGCCGGGCATCCGGTCGTGCCCGGCGATGACCTCACCCAGAACTATCCGCTGCGCGTCCTGGCGGGCTGGCAATTGGCGCACGGGCATCTGCCGGTGTTCGACCCCTATATCTGGAGTGGCGCGCCCTTGCTGGCGGGGTGGAACGCGGGGGCCGCCTACCCGCTGACGGTGCTCTTCGCGGTGCTGCCGGGATCGGCGGCGTGGACGCTCAACCTGATTGTGACCTGGTGGACGGCGGGCCTGGGCACCTTCGCCTTCCTGCGTGCCTCGCGGCTGCGAACTGGTGCGAGCTTCCTCGGCGCGCTGACATTCGCTTTCGCCGGCGCGATGACCGCGCAGATCCCCCACTTCGGGCTGGTGGCCGGCCTTAGCTGGGTGCCGGTGGCGCTGCTGGCCGCACTGCGGATGTCGCGCTCTGCGGGGCGCGCCCGGCTCGGCTGGGCGGTGGCACTCGCCGCGGCCGTCGGCTTGATCTTCCTCGCAGGCGAGCCCAGGGCGATCGATGATGGGCTGATCATCGTCGTCTGCTACCTGCTGTGGCGGGCTTGGCGGCTCGGCTGGCGGCGGGAAGCCTGGCCCTACCTGGCGGTTGCGGCCGGGGCCGTGCTCCTGGGCGTGGCGCTCGGGGCGGTCCAATGGCTGCCGGGAGTGGAGGCCGTCCAGACGTCGCAGCGCGGTGCGCACAGCGTGGCGCTCTTCAGTTCCGGGTCGCTTCCGCGCCCGTGGCTGCTGCTGTTTCTCGTGCCCGACCTGCTCGGTGGGTCCGGGTCGTTCGGCCAGCCGGCATTCTCCGCCAGCTACAACCTGACCGAGGTGAGCGGCTATGTCGGGATCCTGCCGCTGGTGGCGGCGTGTGCCCTACTCGGTCAGGTGCGGCGGCGCAAGGGAGTGCCGGAGTGGGTGCTCTGGCATGGGGTCGCCGTCCTCGGTGTATTGCTCGCCCTCGGTGGCAACACGGTCCTCGGGCCCTTGCTGGCCCGCCTGCCGCTCTACGGTGGCCAGCGGTTGCAGAGCCGCAACCTGGTCATCGCCGACTTCGCGCTGGCTGTGCTGTTCGCGTACTGGGCCGATGGTTTTATCGGCGCGCCGGGGGAGCGCCGGGTGGGCGCTCTCACCGGTGCGCGCCGGCTAGCTGGCCTCGGCCGGGCACGCCCTGTCGCTGGTGCCCTCCGGCTAGCTGGCATCGGCCGGGCACGCCGCCCCGCTGGCTCGGGCCGGGTGGGCGGCGCCGGCCGCGCGGGCATGGTGGCCGGGGCCGTCCCGCCCATTGCCGTGATCGGACTGGTGGCGGTGGCGTTCGGGTGGGGTAGCGCGATGGCGCGCTGGCTGGGTGCGAGCCCGGCGGCGGCCGCGGCGCTGGGTCCGTGGCTGTTGCCGTTCGCGGTCTTCGCGCTGGCGTCACTGGCCCTGCTGGTATGGGGGCCACGACTGGGGCCGGGTGGCCGGATGCGGGCGCTCACCTGGCTCGCAGTCGCCGACATCGTGGCTTTCACGCTGCTGGCGGTGGTCCTCGTCGCGCCCGGACCGGGTCATCCCGCGAGCCCGCCGGCCGCGGCCGGCGGGCGTTCCGGCGCCGTGTCCGGCGGGAGTTCGGGTGCGGCCTCCGGCGTGCCACCGGCAAGGCTCGTCCCCGCGGCGGCGTTCGCGCACGGGGGGAGATTCGCCATCTACGACCCGGGGCTGCTGGACAGCGGTCAACTGGCCACGCTCGGCGCCCCGGACAGCAACCTGATCACGCGGACGCCGTCCATCGAGGGCTACGGATCGATCGTGAATTCCCAGTACGCCTCGGCCACCGGCTCGCACCTGGCGACGGGCCAAGGCCAGAACGTGCTGAGCCCGCAGGCCATTGGCAACGGCACGCTCGACCAGCTTGATACCACCGTGCTGCTGACACCGGCTGCCTACCTCATCACTCCGGCGACGGCCGGGGGAGCGGTGGGGCCTGCGCGGGGAGGAGCACGAGCCACACCGGGCGGGCGGAGCGTGGCGCCGCACCGGTCAGCGGCCTGGTATCTGGGGTCCGAGCTTCGGGTGTCCTCGGTTTCGGTTCCCGTGGCCGGCGGCGCCGTGGCCGCCGGCGCCCTGGGCGGCGTCCATGTCGGCCTGGTGCGGGCTTCCGGTGCGGTGACGTGGGTTCCGGTGGTGCCGGTGCCCGGCGGCAGGCTGCTCGCAGGGTTTCCCGGACCGGTCGCCGGGGTGTCGCTCCGGGTCAGCGCGGGCAGCCGGACACTGCGGTTGGGTGTCCCGACGCTGACCACCGCGAGCGGGGTGCGCTACCGACTGGACGGCGCCCTGCAGGGAGCACTTGTCCCGCCTCGCTGGCGGTTCCGCGCCTTCGATGGGGGGTTCGCGGTCTTCTCCGACAGCCTGGCGAGCCGGGGGCTGCGCTTGCTGGCGCCGGCCGTCGGCGCTTCGGTCCGGCCGCTCAGTGGCCCCGCCTACGCGCCGGAGAGCGCCGAGGTCTCCTCGCCGCACGGGGTCACGGTTATCCGGTCGGCGGACGACATCCCCGGCTGGACCGCTGCCTGGCGCCCCGCCGGGAGCGCGGGCAGCGTTCCGCTGGCCATCCACCGGTCGGGCCTGGTGCAGGCGGTGCGGGTTCCGGCCGGGCGGGGTGTCGTCGTCTGGCAGTACAGCCCGCCGGGGGGCGCAGTGGGCCTGGCGCTCTCGCTCGGCGCCCTCGCGGTCATGGTGATCACGGGTGCCTGCGTGGCGCCCTGGCGGCGCCCACGTCACGACCGGGCTGATCCGGCCACCGAACCCGGCACCCACGCCGGGCTGATAGCGGCTAACGGATAGTATGCGGTCGGAATTTGCGTCCGCCCTCGGCATGTGGTTCCGGTCACTGGCGGCAGTCCCGCACCTGGTTACGGCCGGCTCCCCGTCCGGCATCGCCGGCCCTGTGGCCGGCGGGATTGGGGATACCGGTCATCTGCGTAAATATGGACTCGTAGCCCCCAGTGCCAACCTAGGCTGGGCGGGACGTTCAAGCAGGGCCAGCCGGAAATGATGATGGGAATGAGGAGCCCGAGACCAGCGGCGCGACATCGTCGGTGCCGGGAGCGGCCAGGCCGGCCGGCCATGGAGGTATGGCCCAGGTGACACAGGTCTCGGTCCACGTGCCCGAACCGCCGGAACAGGCGGGGCAGGTCGGGACCCTCGCCCCCGAGGTGCCAGTCCCGAACGGGCCGATCGAGCGGTTCATGGCCGCGCTGATCCGCAAGCTTTCCTGGAGCAAGCTCGCCGATCCCAAAGTGGCGATGGCCATCTCCGGGGTCGGCCTGCTGCTGGGCATGCTGGTGGGAGCCACCGCGCCCAACGTCCAGACCCTGCCCTTCGTCCGGCTGCCACTGTCCCACCTGCTGACACCACTGGGCGATCACGGCCTGATCTCCGACGCCGTCGCGACCACCCTGCTCTATACCGGCGACGTGCTGGCGTGCCTCGGACTGGCTGGAATGCTCTGGGCGCACAGCCAGGGATGGCGGCCAGACCCCAGGCGCCTGCTGCTGGCGAGCGCGGCAGTCGTCGCGGTGATGGTGAACCTGACCCCCGTCGGCTCCTCGGACACGGCCTCTTTCGCGGCGTACGGGCTGATCGCCGCGCACGGTGGCAATCCCTACATCCTCACCCCGCACCTGTGGGGTGACCACACCTATACCCGGGTGGTGGGCGGACCCTGGCGGAACGTGCCGTCGGTCTATGGGCCCATCGCCACGCTGATCCAGGCCTTCGCCGCCTGGATCGGGGGCCCGCAACACGTCGCCATCACCATCTGGGTCCTGATGATCCTCACGGGCGCCGTGTTCGTCGGCGTCGGGTATCTGCTGCTGAAGACCTCTGATGACCCGGTCCGGGCGACCCTGTTCTGGGTCGCCAACCCGGTGCTCATCCAGCAGTTGGTGGGTGGTGGCCAGATCGACACGTTCCTGGCCGCAGCGGCCATCTGCGCCATCCAGGCGGCCCGGCGCCTCACCGGTAAATGGGGCGATGTCCTGACCGGCGTCCTCATCGGCCTGACCTGCGGGATCAAGATCAACGGTCTGCTCATCGCGGCTGGGCTGGCGCTGCCGCTGCTGATGCGGCGCGAGTGGATGCGTACCGCACGGATAGCCGCGGTGTCGCTGGCGACGATCGCCCTCGAGTACGGCTATTACGGCCTCAGTGCGCTGAAACCGCTGCGCACCGCTTCGGGCTATGTCGGCCTGCCATCGCCCTGGCGTGTCTTCCAGGCGGTGGCGGACGTGCTGGGCGTTCCGTCGTCCACCACGACCACTCTCATCAGCGTGCTGTGGCTGATCGCCCTGCTCGTCATCGCGTGGCTCATCTACCAGCGGATCTCTTCCGATCAGCCACGTGAGGTCGTCGCGCCGTTCGCGCTGGCCTTCGCCTGGATCCTGGTCGCTCCCTGGGTATTCGCGTGGTACACGGCTCTCGCGTGGGTCACGCTGACGCAGGTCCCGCGTAACCGGATGACCCGCTGGCTGGCGATCGTCACCGTCCTGCTCGCATTGTGGAGGTCTGGCGGAGGGCACGGAGGGCCGCAGTTGTGAGTGTGCTCCGCAAGGGCATGCCGCGGCACTGGCCTGCGGCTGTGCTGCTGGCCGCGGGCTTGGTGCTGCGGGTCCTCGCCCAGGTAAGTTACCGGCCCGCGCTCCTGTACATCGACTCGCTGCGCTACATCTACAACGCCCAGGGCATGGACCCCGTCGGGTACAAGGGGCCACTGCGGGCGATCCTCGCGGTGGGGGACTTCTCTGCTGTCGCGGCGGTGCAGCATCTGCTCGGGCTGGCCATCGCGGTGGTCATCTATGTGCTGATCATGCGGCGCGGCGCGTCACGCTGGCTGGCGGCGCTGGCCATCGCACCCGTACTGCTGGACGCCTACCAGGTGCAGGCCGAGCAGATGATCATGCCGACGGTCTGGTTCGAGGCGCTGACCGTGGCCGGGATCGCCATCCTGCTCTGGCGGCCCGGTGCGGGCTGGCGCCGGGTCATCGCAGCGGGTGTCGTGCTGGGCGCCACCGCTACGTTCGCGCAGATCGGGGAAGCCCTGCTGCCGGCAGCGGTGATCTTCGTCCTGGTGGCCACCGGCGGCGGCTGGCGCCGCGTCATCGGGAAGGCGGCAGTGCTGTGCGCGGCCTTCGCACTGCCGATCCTCGCCTACTCGGCCGGCTCATACCTGCTCACCGGGGACTTCTTCCTCTCCCACACCGGGATCACGTCCCTTTACGGCAGGACGGCCGCCGCAGCGGACTGCGCCACCCTGCGGCTGAGCGCGGCCGAGCGGGGAATGTGCCCCAGCCGGCCGCAGCAGGCCCGCGGTCCCGACTGGCTCGAATACGGCACAACCTCGCCTATCCGGCCGTACTACGCGAACCTGCCACGCGCCGAAGCGGACAGCCTTATCGCAGGTTTCAATCGCCGCGTGATCACCCAGCAGCCGTTGCGGGTGCTGGGTGCCTACTCCCGGGACGTCGTCAAGATCTTCGCGCTGACCCGCAGCCAGAGCCCCGGAGACACCCCCATCTCCCGGTGGCAGTTCCAGCTCACATACCCGTACTTCACGAACTCTCCTGGCGGGACCACCCCGCAGATCGACCGGGCGGTCTTCCGGCGGTTCGGCGGGGGCACGCCCACCGTGTGGCGGCCTGGGGCGGCCTTCCTGCGCGCCTACCAGCTTGACGGCGGTTATACGTCCGGCGCGCTGCTGGCGTTGTTCACTGTGACCGGTGTTATCGGGTCCGTGGCCGCGCTGCGGCGGCGGATCGCTCCGCGCACCCGCGAACTGGCCAGCGCCACCCTGCTGTTCTTCTGTTCCGCCTGGTCGATCCTGCTGATCTCGGACATCTTCGAGTTCTCATGGCGCTACCAGCTTCCCGCGCTGGTCACACTGGTGCCGGCCGGAGTGCTCGGGATCGCCGTCATCGCCAGCGGCCAGCACCGCAAGCGCGGCCCGGCGCCGAGCGTGACCAGCGAGCAGACCAGGCGGACCCAGCCCATCGGGGGCGGTGCCGCGCAGGCGTGACGGATCCGGCCGGTGGGAGGGCCGGGCGCCGGGCCGCGTCACCCGCACGTCCGCGCTGCGCCGCCACTGTGACCGCGACGGTGGCCAAACGTTGATATTTCCTGCGTAAGATCGCCTCTGGCCAGCCAGACCCCCCTGATCAGGAGCATGCCGTGACTGGACGTACCGGGCGCATGTGGACAGCCTCCGGCGGGCGGCATCCCCGGAGACGGGCATGAATCCGCCAGGCCGGGCAGCAACCAGGTGGCTGGCACCGGCCGGAATCCGCGTGCGCGGGATCGCTGACCGGTGTGCCCGGCCGTTCACCATCATCGCGGTAGCGGGTGCTGCCGGACTGCTCGCGACCGCCTGCGCTTCGGCGCCGGCCAGCGCGAACCGGGGGGGATCGAGCAGCCCGTCCGCCCCGGCCAGCACGAGTTCCGCGCCGGCCAGTCCGGCGCCCACGGCCTCGGGTGGCGCGACGCAGGCGGCCGGGGGTGGGCTGACCCCCTGCACTGTCATCACCGAGATTGAGGCGAGCGTCGCGCTCGGGCAGCTTGCCAAGCCGCCGATCGCCGCGAGTGGCACCGTGGAGGGCGGTTCGGCCTGCGTCTTCTATGGGCCACAGGTCCCCGCCGGGACCAACCCCAACATGCCCGTGGCCGACAGCGTGCGGGTCATCCTGGTCATGGGCCCGAAGGCGAAGCAGGCCTTCGACAGTTACCGGAGCCAGGTCAGGGCGACAGCGGTCCGGGATCTGGGCTATCCAGCCTTCTATGATGAGTACGGCACGCTCAGCGTTCTGAAGGGCGACGCCTACCTGCGCATCTCCGTCAGCCTCGCCAACAACCTGCCGGTGGAAAAGCTGCTCGCGTTCGATGCCCTGCGCAGGGTCTGACTCTCACGATTGGCGGCAGCGGTGCCGGCAGGGGGCGGGCCGGCCCTGGGCGCCTGACTGATCTGGCGCCTGCCCAGGGCATCGCCGCGTGCCGGGAGGCCGGCCTGCGCCAGTCCCCGTGCCGGGAGGCCGGCCTGCGCCAGTCCCCGTGCCGGGAGGCCGGCCTGCGCCGGTCCCCGTGCCGGAAGCCCGGCCTGCGCCGGTCCCTGTGCCGGGAGGCCGGCCTGCGCCACTCCCCGTGCCGGAAGGCCGGCCTGCGCCACTCCCCGTGGAAGCGTCCCGGCGGGCGCTGGCCCGCCGCCACCGGCCAGCGCCGCCGCCGAACGCTACATCTCGTCCTGCAGCGTCTTCATCTCCCGGCCATGGACGGCCAGTGCGTAGATGACAAGCACATCGAGGGCGATCACGATGATGCCCCAGACCGGGTAGGCCGGTATGAAGGCGAGGCTGATGATCGCGCTGATCACCGCGAGTGCGATGCCCACGACGCGCGCCCAGGTGGAGCCGGCGAGGACACCGAGCCCGGTGATCACCACCGCGCATCCGATGGCGAAGTGTGTCCATCCCCAAGCCGTGTAGTTGACGTGCACGATCATGTTGCTCGTGCTCACCAGGTAGAAGCCGCGCTCGAATACGGCGACCAGGCCCTCGATGAGCTGGAACGCGCCGAGCACGACCATGGCAACCCCGGCGAAGATGATCCACCCGACCCAGCCAGTTGGCTCGGCGCGGGTGGGCATGTAGCGTGCCTGTCCGGCCGCTCCGTGCTGACCGGCATGGATATCGCTCATGACAGTCCCCCCTGTCTCTCCATGAATCACCCTCGCGCATCGCCTGGCTGCGCAGGTAGGGCCAACGGTGCGGGTGGGAAGGGCCCTTCGGCCATGGCGGGGCCGGCTCCCGGCGGGCGGGCGGGTGGGGGACTGCGGGCCGGGCCCCGGCCGAGCCGGAAATTTCCATGATCGTGGTTGATTGGGTGGCATTTTCCCTACCTGATCCACCACGATCATGGATGACCCTGCGGAATGCACCCGGTTTCGGCCCCGGGGCCCGCGGGACGGACCTGGCTGGAGAGTGGTGATGGTGACCCTGCGCGTGCTGAGACAACTGATCATGACGGCAAGCATCGCGGCCCTGGTGGCGGCATGTGCCGCGCAGCCCAGCCCCGGGCCGGCGGCCCCAGCCACGCCGAGTTCGGCCGCGCACACCGGCCACCCGCCGGCAACGCTGGCACCGACGCCGTCACCGACCGGACCGCCCGAGCCACGGACAGCCAAGGCACTCCTGAAGATCGCCACCGTCTTCAACAACGAGTACGACAACGGCGACTATGGGCCGGTCTATGACCGTTGGGACGCTCGCAGCCAGGCGATCATCTCTCGCGCCGATTACATTCAGCGGCATGTGGACTGCCCATCGGCGACGCACGTCCAGGCGGTGACCGAGAGCGCTCGCCGCGGCCCGCACGGCGCGTGGCTGGTGGACTATGAGATCAGTGGTGACCAGTTGACCGATTACTGGTTCTACGTCCACGGGCGGTGGGTCTTCGATCTAGTGCTGAGCAATCCAGGCGCAGTGAAGCTGTACCGGCTCTCACCGCACCAGTACGCGGTAGCTCAGGGCTGCACGCACTGAAGCGCGCCTCGGCGCCCGGGTGGCCGGGGTATCCCTGCGGTTAGAGCTGTGAGGCGCCGCCCGCCCGGGAAGGCTTGACCCCGGCTGAGTCCACATCCCGGCCCCCGAATCATGCCCATGACCGCACCGCCCGGCCGGACTCCCGGACGCACTCGCCGCGCCCAACCCCGCATGTCACATGGCCGTCGCGCCGCTGTCATCTACAGCTCATGTTCGCGCTGCATCCTGGGCCCTGGCCTGGGAATTTCCTGGCAAGAGCGCCAGAGTGCCTGCCGAGAGGGAGAGATAGTTGATCAAGGTAGCGAAGCCAACAGCTGACGGCACCGTCCGCGTCACGTTCACGCTCCCCGCGCAGGAGCCTGCCGGGCATGTGTCGGTCGTGGGTGACTTCAACGACTGGGATCCGCATGCCCACCCGTTGCGCAACCGTGGCAAAGGTTCACGCAGCACGGCGGTGACCGTCCCGGCCGGCAGCACTCTCCACTTCCGCTACCTCGCGGAAGGCGGAGTCTGGTTCGACGATGAGGCAGGCACACGAGATTCGGCTGGGACGCGGATCACGGTCCCAGCTACCGGGGTGCCCAGCCGAGCGGCGGGTGGCGGGACCGGCTGAGCGGCGGGCCGAACGTCCGCACGGACAGTGGCCGGCGCGTTGCCTTTGCGCTGGCCAAGGTTCGCGCCCGCCGGATAACGTGTCAGCCAGGCGGCTGGCACGGGCTCCCTGCGCTGGGGATCGGAGTGCGCCGCGCGCAGTGCTACCGGACGGGAAGAACACCGTGGACGTTGAGATCGACCCCGGTCGCTGTCAGGGGCATGGCCGCTGCTATGACCTCGTGCCTGAGTTGTTCGGGGAGGATGAGGAAGGCTATGGGCGGGTGCTGTCCGGGGGGCCGGTCCCGCCGGATCAGGAAGCGGGCGCGCGGCGTGCCGTGCTGAACTGCCCCGAGCGGGCCATCGCCACGCAGCCCTGACATGGCCGCTGACCCTCGTTTCATCCGGGACTTCCGGGAGGCGCCGGACGAGCGTCCGTTCGGCACCCGCAGCGAGATCATCACCGGGCCGGTGTCGGATTGGGCGAGCGACTTCTCCCATACGGAACCCGAATGGTCCGCTGACCCGTACCCGATCATGGATGACCTGCGTGAGCGGTGCCCCATCGCGCGGACCGAGCGGTTCGGCGGTGGCTGGCTGCCGACACGATTCGAGGATGTCGCGGCGATCGCCTACGACACCGAACGGTTCTCCTCCCGGGCCATCATCATGAGCAACTTCCGCCCGCCCCGGGAACTGGCCCCCGTAGGCGGGTCGCCGCCCATCTCATCCGACCCGCCGTTCCATCGCGATGCCCGCAAACTGCTGCTGCCGGCCTTCACCAAGGCGGCAGTCAGCAGGCAGGAGCCGGCTACCCGTGCCTTCTGCCATGCGCTGATCGACGACTTCGCTGGGCAGACCGTCGTGGACGCCGCCCAGGACTACGCGCAGCACATCCCCATGCGGGTGATCGCGGCCATGCTCGGCTTCCCCCCGGAGGATGGCCCGAGGTTCCGGGAATTCGTGGAGAACACTCTGGAAGGGGTCAACCTGCCGCCAGAGGAGCGCATGGCGCGCATGTCCGCGCTGTTCGACTACCTGCTGGACCAGATCCACGACCACCTCGACCACCCGCGCGATGACCTGACCAGCTTCCTGGTCAACGCCGAACTCTACGGCCACAAACTCGACGCGGGCCATGTGGCCGGCACGATGGCGCTGCTGCTCATCGCCGGGATCGACACGACCTGGAGCGCGATCGGATCGTCGCTGTGGCACCTGGCCAGGACCCCGGCTGACCGTGAGCGCCTGGTTGCCGACCCCGGGCTGATGCGAACCGCGATCGAGGAGTTCCTGCGCGCGTACGCGCCGGTCACCATGGCCCGGTTGGTCAAGCAGGACATGCGCTGGCGCGGCGCCGACATGAGGGCCGATGACTGGATCCTGCTGTCGTTCCCAGCCGCCAACCGCGACCCCGCCCAGTTCGACCGGGCGGACGAGGTCGTCATCGACCGTGAGGTGAACCGGCACGCCGCGTTCGGGCTCGGCATCCATCGCTGCGTCGGCTCGCACCTGGCCCGGATGGAACTTCGGGTTGCCCTCGAAGTCTGGCTGGAGCGGGTGCCGGAGTTCACGCTCGCCGACCCGGTGGCGGTGACCTGGTCGGCTGGTCAGATCCGGGGGCCGCGGACGCTGCCGCTGCGGATCGGCTGAGCGCGGCGGGGAGTGGCGCCGCTCTGCCCGCCCGGACAGTTGCGCGACTGATACCTGGTGCGGTTGTCACCCGGATGCGGTTGTTACCTGGTGCGGTCGAGCAGCACATGGCGTAGGCCATCGCCGGGATCCTGGAGCGCGGGAACCAGGCCGGCGGGCAGAAAATGCAGCGACCCGAGTTCACTGACCGGAACCCACTGGAACAGATGGCCGGGCTCGCTGCCACCCTCGAGCTCATTTTCCGGGACTCCGGCCGGCCATGGGACGCGGTAGTACAGGCCGATCTCGTGCTGGGGAGCGCCATCGTGGTAGATGTTCTCCACGATCAGCCACAGTTGGCTGACCGGGAACTGGTGGCCGAGTTCCTCGGCCAGTTCGCGCGCCAGGGCGAGGTGGGCCAGTTCCCCGATGCGGACCCGGCCACCGGGCAGGAACCAGTGCTCGGCGCTCGCCACGTTGCACAGCAGGATGCGGTGGCCCAGGGTGATGACCGCTGCCGCCCGGAGGTTGAACGCACCCCGGGGCGTTTCCCATGAAATGTCGCTCCCGGTCATCGGCCACCTCCCCATAGGCGGAATTTCCCTGCCGCCATCTTGGCAGAGCTTGCCGGCCGGCGGGGAATAACCATGGCTGTGCCATCGCCTGAGATGCCGCTGCCGGCCTGCCGCCGGTGATCGGGATACGACCGGAACCACAGCCGGTGCTCAGCCCGCTGACCGGTGCCGCGATCTTCCTGGTGGTCACCATTGAGCCGGGTGGCGAGCCCGTGGTCCATGACCTGCTTCCCGACCTTGCCGGACTGCAGCGGTCGGTGGGGTTCCGTCTCCCCGAAGGCGGGCTGACCTGTGTGGCCAGCATCGGGTCGGCTGCCTGGGACCGGCTGTTCAGCGGGCCACGGCCGGCCAGGCTGCACCCGTTCCGGGAATTGCGGGGACCCGGGCACCAGGCTGTGAGGACGCCGGGGGACCTGCTGTTCCATATCCGTGCCAAGCACATGGACCTGTGCTTCGAACTGGGCATCCAGATCATGACCAGGCTCGCCCGTGCGGTCACCGTTGCCGACGAGGTGCTTGGCTTCCGCTACTTCGACGAACGTGACCTGCTGGGATTCGTCGACGGCACGGAGAATCCGGGCGGGCGGGCCGCCGAAGCGGCGGTGCTGGCCGCCGACCCCCACTTCGCGGGTGGGAGCTATGTGATCGTCCAGAAGTACCTCCACGACCTGGCGGCCTGGAATGCGCTGACGACCGAGGAACAGGAACGCGTGATCGGCCGCACCAAGCTGTCCGATATCGAACTGCCCGATGACGTCAAGCCCGGGAGTTCGCATGTCGCGCTGACCACCATTACGGTGAACGGCAGCCAGCGGCAGATCGTGCGCGACAACATGCCGTTCGGCAGCCCTGGCCGCGGTGAATTCGGCACCTATTTCATCGGCTACGCCGCGGACCCCGCGGTCACCGAGCAGATGCTGGAGAACATGTTCCTGGGACGGCCGCCCGGCAACTATGACCGGATCCTCGACTTCTCCACAGCAGTCACGGGCGGCCTGTTCTTCGCTCCGCCCGCCGGCTTCCTGGAGCGGCCGCCTGAGCCGCCAGCGGGCCGTGCCGTACCGGAGCGGGCGCCGGCGGCGCTGACCGGGGTGGATGTACCGGGGGGCATCGCGGCAGCCCACGGGCCGGTCGTGCCGGATGGCTCACTGGGGATTGGCAGCCTGGACAGGAGTGCGCGGTCATGAACAATCTGCACCGGGAACTCGCCCCGGTATCGCAGGCCGCCTGGGCGGCGATCGAGGACGAGGCGCGGCGCACGTTCACCTTGCACCTGGCCGGCCGCCGTATCGCCGATGTCCAGCAGCCCAGCGGACCGGCGCTGGCCGCGGTCGGTACCGGTCATGTCGCGGAGACCGGGCCGCCCCTGGCGGGAGTGATGGCATGGCTGCGCCAGGCACAGCCGGTGGTGGAGTTCCGGGTGCCGTTCACCCTCGGCCGCCAGGCCATCGACGACATAGAACGCGGTGCCCGGGACAGCGACTGGCATGCGGCGCAGGAGGCCGCGCGCACCATGGCCTTCGCCGAGGACCGGGCCATTGTGGACGGTTACGCCGGCGCGCACATCGGCGGGATCAGGGGCAGCGCGCCCGGCTGGCTGGCCCTGCCCGCAGACCCCCGCGGCTACCCGGGCGTGGTGGGGCAGGCGATCGCCTCGCTGCGGACGGCCGGTGTGGGTGGCCCCTATTCGCTGCTGCTCAGCGACGCCAGCTATGGCGCGGTCAGCGAGACCTCCGACTACGGTTACCCGGTGCGCGGCCAACTCGCCAGCCTGCTCGACGGAGAGATCATCTGGGCACCCGCCATCGAAGGGGCGGCGGTGGTTTCGGCCCGTGGCGGCGATTACGAACTGCACATCGGCCAGGATCTGTCCATCGGCTACGAATCCCATGACGCTGAACAGGTGCGGCTGTACTTCGCCGAGTCGATGACGTTGCTGGTTCATACGCCCGAGGCTGCTGTCGGGCTCAGTGCGGCCGGCGAGTAGGTCCCGGCCTTGGCCCTTCGTGCGCCCGCGCCGGCTTCGTGGGCTGGCGCCGGCTTCGTGGGCCTGCGCAGGCGCGTGGTCGCTGCGTGAACCGGCATGGCGGAGGTCTACGATCAGCGACAGCCGTTCACCAGTCCATCCCGGAATGAGGCCGTATGAAGGAGAACGAGATCGCTGTACCCACCGCCGACGGCCAGATGACCACCTTCACGGTCCACCCCGAGGGTGAAGGTCCGTTCCCGGTCGCTGTGCTGTACATGGATGGCGTGGGCTATCGGGAGCAGATCAAGGAAAACGCACGCCGGTTCGCCGCGGACGGCTATTACTGTGTCGCCCCCGACCTCTTCTACCGTGCTGGCGAGGGCGTCCGGATCGACTTCTCGAAGATGGCCGATGCTGACTACCGGCAGCGGGTGATGCAGATCATGGGAGGCGCATCGCCCGAAGGGGTGGTGTCCGACATCGAGGCTGTCTTCGATTCCATCGCCGGCGACCCGGCCGCGGCGAGCGGTCCCAAGGTCTGCGTCGGCTACTGCATGGGGGCGCGGCACTCCCTGCATGCCCTGGCTGCGATGCCGGGCCAGTTCGTGGCGGCCGCCGGCGTCCACCCTGGTGCGCTGGTGACCGACCAGCCCGACTCGCCTCACCACGACCTCTCCTCGGTCCGAGGTGAGCTGTACATCGCTTTCGCCGAGAACGACCAGTCGGCGACCCCGGAGGTCGTGGAGCGGTTCCGCGAGGAGATGGGACGCCAGCAGGTCCCCGGCACCGTGGAACGCATACCCGGCACCAGTCACGGTTTCGCGATGGCGGATCTGCCGGTGTACGACCGCGACGCGGCTGAGCGTCACTTCGAGCGGACGCTCGACCTCTGGGCGCGCAATCTGGCCAGTGCGTAGCAGCGCTACCATCCGGTACATGCGATCTGGGGCCATGACCGGGGGCGAGGCCCTGGTCCGCTCGCTGCAGGCAAACGGTGTGCGGCGGGTGTTCGGCATTCCCGGCGTGCAACTCGACCACGCCGTGGATGCCCTGTACCACGCCCGCGACGAGATCGAGTTCGTGTGCGCCCGTAACGAGCAGGCTGTCTCTTACATGGCGGATGGCAGCGCCCGCTCGACCGGAGCGGTGGGTGTGGGCATGGTGGTGCCGGGCCCCGGAATGCTCAACGGCCTGGCCGGCCTTGCGACGGCGTATGCGTGCTCCTCGCCGGTGCTGTACATCGCCGGTCAGGTTGACTCGACGGTGATCGGGAGGGGCCTGGGCGCGCTGCACGAGATCCCCGACCAGTCGGGCATCCTGCGCACGCTGACCAAGTGGAGCGCCCTCGCCCGGTCGCCCCAGGAGATCCCCGGGCTCGTGCACCGCGCTTTCGCGCAGTTGCGCTCCGGCCGGCCCCGGCCGGTATCCCTGGAGGTCCCGCCCGATGTCCTGGCCGCGCGCGCGGACGTCGAGATTCCCGGTCCGGCCGCGGACGCGCCGGTGGCCCCCGACGCCGAATTGCTGGAACGAGCCGCCGGGATGCTGGCCCGTGCCACCCGCCCGGTGATCGTCGCCGGGAACGGCGTGGTCGCAGCCAACGGCACGCGCGCGCTGCGGGCGCTGGCACATGCGCTGCGGGCACCGGTGGTCATGACCGAGAACGCACGTGGCGCGATCTCGGCCCGCGATCCGCTCGCCTTCGACGCGCTGGCACTGCGGCGGCTGCGCGAGGATGCCGACCTCGTGCTGGCCGTCGGCACCAGATTCGTGACGCCCATGGGCGGCCAGGTCGCGGTCGGCTCAGCCAGGCTCGTCCTCGTCAATGCCGATCCCGCCGACCTCGGCCCGCCTCGGCATCCTGACCTCGCGGTATCCGGCGATGCGCGGCTGGCTCTGGAGGCGCTGGCCGCCAGCGTGGGCGGCACCTCGGGCTCGGGTGGTACCGCAGGCCAGGGTGGCGGCACAGATTCGGGCGGTACGGCGAGCCAGTGGCGGGCTGGCGAACTGGAGTCGGTACGTGCCTGGTGCGAGGACGCCTATGCCGGCATCGGCCCGCAGCGGGCCTACCTCGCCGCGATCCGCGAGGCGCTTCCCGACGACGGCGTGCTGGTCAGTGAGGTGACTCAGATCGGCTACGCGGCCAACATCTGCTTTCCCGTGTACGAGCCGCGCACCTTCCTGACGCCCGGATACCAGGGCACCCTCGGGTATGGATTCGCAACGGCACTCGGCGTCAAGGCCGCCAACCCCGGCCGGGCGGTCGTCTGCGTGACCGGGGACGGAGGCTTCAGCTGGACCCTCCCCGAACTCTCGACAGCGCGCAAGTACCGGCTCGCCACCGTGACCGTGGTCTTCAACGATGGCTACTTCGGCAACGTCCGGCGCATTCAGCGGGACCGGTTCGGCGCCCGCTATTTCGCCAGCGACCTCGTAAACCCTGATTACGTGAAGCTGGCAGAGGCCTTCGGGGTGACCGGCGCCCGCGCCGAAAGCCCGGCCGAGCTCACCTCGGTGCTCAAGCAGGCGATCGCCGCCGATGAACCGGTCGTCATCGAGGTGCCGGTGGGGGAGTTCCCCACCCCCTGGCATCTGATCCGCGAAGGTGTCCCGCCACCGGCCCGTTAAGGGCGGCCGGTCGGCGCTTTGCCATTTCGCTGGCGTGCCGTGGCGGGCTGTGGCTAGAGTGGGATTGGTTCTGTGACAGAGTCATTCCCCGACAGTGAGGCGGCCTTGCGGATGCGTCCATTGTTCATTGTTGTCCCTGTATTGGCTTCCACGCTGCTCCTGGCGGTGCCCGCGAGCGCGAGCACCAGCTACGTGGGCGCGGCCGGGCCAGGCGCCGCGCCGTCTGCGGGGATGAGCAGGGTGCCGGGCGTGCCGTCTGGCGTCCCGGGCGCAGCGGCGCCGGGCGAAGCGGTGCGGGGCGCCGCTGGCAGGCTCATCGACGCTGTCCTCAACGGTGTCTCCTGCACGACGCAGCCGGACAACTCCTCCATCACCAGCGCGTGCTCGGCCGTCGGCTTCTTCCTCGCCCGGCCCTACGTCAATGGCCTGCTGGAATCCTCGAACAACGGCGCTGCCTGGACCGGCAACATCTTCGGCGGGCTGGACATAGTGACCGATCCGGTCCAGGTTTCCTGTGTCCCGCAGCAGTACGACATCCCGACCTGCGTGGCCGTCGGTGAGTATTACAGGAACCCGAATCACCCGAGGCAACTGGTCTCGACGGGCGGCGCCAACGGATTCAGCCCGGTCACGTTCCGTAACCCCAAGGGCGACAACTGGTCGGTGCTCGATGACGTGTCCTGTGCCAGCTCGACGTTCTGCATGCTGGTCGGGTCGGCTGGGACCACCCAGCGCACCTCGCACGGACTGCGCTATCTGGCCCATGCCAACGTCTACCGGTGGAACGGCAGCGGCCTGCGCCGGCTGAAGATCCCCGGCCCCGCGCATGCGAAGACGACCGAGCTGGCCAGCGTCAGTTGCCCGACCACGTCAAGCTGCATGGCAGTCGGCGACTACGCGCGGGCCAACGGCCCGATGCGGCCCTACTCGGCGCTGTGGACCAGCGGCACCTGGCGTGTCCAGCTCGCCCGGACCATTGGCGGCAAGCGCAGGACCCTTTTCCAGGCGGTGTCCTGTTTCGCCGCGGGCAGCTGCGTGGCGGTTGGTGACGCCGCCGGGCCGAGCACCAAGGCATTCGCCGAGCAGTACTCCGGCAGCTGGACCGTGCAGCACCTCACCGCGGGCCGGCGGACCGTCCTCGACAGCATCTCGTGCCCGGGCGTGTCAGACTGTGTGGCCGTCGGCAGCCGCGCGAGCCGGTCGCTGATCGAGACGTGGAACGGGACCGGCTGGGCCTCGCAGGCTGTTCCCGGTACGCCCAGGCCATTCACGACCAATGCGCTCTTTCATGTCTCCTGCATCACCCCGGCGATCTGCACGGCGGTCGGGGCCCGCCACAACCCGAAGACCCGCTTCTCCAACCGCACGCTCGCGCTGGGGTGGAATGGCTCGAAGTGGACCATCCAGAAGACTCTCAATAGTTAGACCGGTGGTCATAAGGCGTGGCTTGCCGGGCCATGCGGGCGAATGCCGCCATGCGCCGCTCCGGCCCCGGTGGTGCGGCGCATGGCGGCCCTCACCGCGACAGCGAAGGGATCAAGCCGGCCAGCGGCGCTGCGAAGCGTCGAAATCGGCGAGGTGCCACATCATGGCCGACCGCGGCCTGAAGGCGTAGATCACGTCGAAAGCGGGGTCGGCGTCCGGTAGGTACTGCCGGTCCTGCGGGCTGGTGTATTTCGCCGACAGGGCCGCCAGCACTTCGGGTGCCCGGGCGGGCACTCCCAGATCCTCGGCGATGCCGTGCACGATCACCACGTCCTCGCCGCTTTCCAGGTGCACGGCGGCGCGCGGGTCAGCGGCCAGATTCCGGGCCTTGACGGTGCGGCGCTCGCTGTAGAGATACAGGACCTCGCCCCTCACAACTCCCCAGACCGGGGCGGTGTGCGGCGCTCCCGAGGGGGTCGTGGTGCACAGCCAGTAGTTGCGCGCTACGGCCAGGCGGGCGGCTACCTCTGCCCAGGAAAGAGGCTCATCCGGCATACAGGCATGATCTCACTATCGCGGAGCCGGGCCGGGGCTACTGACGGCGGGGGGCCGCCGCGACCGGCGGGCCGGGCGGGGCGGGAGGGGGCTGCGGGCGGGGTATGCAGCCCGGCCGCCGGCGGAGAGCCCACCGGCCGCCGGCGGAGAGCCTTTTAGCTGTGTGCGCCCGGGGAGCGGTACGCAATTCCCGGTCATCCCGGCCGGCGGTGCCGGTGCTCGGGCGTGCGGTGCGCTCCAGGGCCTTGCGCGAAAAAAACTGATATCACTAGGATAGGACCGCGTTATCAGGAGTGCCAAGCGGAGGTGGGTCAGATGACGTCCGAGGCGCAAGCACTGGCAAGTAGCCAATCCTCCGTCCAGTGGATGCCCGAGCGGCCAGCCCGGCTCCTGCCCGGACTGCGGATGTCGGTACTGGGCCTGGCGGCCGTGATCATCGGGGCGGCGCTGCTGTGGCGGTCCGGCCGTTTCAGCGGCGACGCCGCAACGGCCCTGGTATGGCTGGGCGCCCTGACGATGCGGGCTGGCGCGCTGGTGCTGCGGGGCCTGACCCCTGTTGCGCCCGGCCGTGCGCGCGTGGTGCAGCTTTTCGGCAAGTACCGGGGAACCGTTCGCGAGCCCGGCCTGCAGTGGGTGAATCCGTTCACCAACCGGATCGTCGTCTCAACCCGGATCCGCAACCAGGAGTCAGCGCAGCTCAAGGTCAACGACGCCGATGGCAACCCGATCGAGATCGCCGCGGTGGTCGTCTGGAAGGTGCAAGACACCGCGCACGCCGTCTACGCGGTCAATGACTACACGCACTTCGTCACCGTCCAGACCGAGACCGCCGTCCGGCACATCGCCTCCAGTTACCCCTACGACAGCCGGGGCACCGGCGCCCTCTCGCTGCGGGACAACGCCGATGAGATCACCGAACGGCTGACGGCTGAACTGGCGACCCGGGTGCTGCCAGCAGGAGTGCAGATCATCGAGACCCGCCTCACCCGGCTTTCGTACGCACCCGAGATCGCCCAGGCCATGCTGCGCCAGCAGCAAGCCAACGCGGTCGTCGGTGCGCGGCAGCGGATCGTCGAAGGCGCCGTCGGCATGGTCCGGATGGCCCTGCAGCGCCTCGACGAAGAGGGGGTCGTCGAACTGGACGAGGAGCGCAAGGCCGCGATGGTTTCCAACCTGCTGGTGGTCCTGTGCAGCGAGCAAGCCACCCAGCAGGTCGTCAACACCGGTTCGCTCTACCAGTGACGGCCCGCGCGGAGACCCGATGACCGAACGCAAGAGTGTCCTGCTGCGGCTCGACCCGGCCGTGCACGACGCCCTGGCCAGATGGGCCGCTGACGAGTTGCGCAGCACCAACGCCCAGATCGAGTTCCTGCTGCGGCGTGCGCTGGCCGAGGCCGGGCGGCTGCCCAGTCACGCCGGTCAGATGCGCGGCCCGGGCCGGCCGCCACGCGAGCCTCGCCCCCGCTGACGCGGCGCGAACCCGGTCCCCGCTGACGCGGCGCGAACCCGGTCCCCGCTGACGCGGCGCGAGCCCGGTCCCCGCTGACGCGGCGGGCGTTGGCGGTTCGTTCTATCGTCTGCGCGAGGGGCGGCGGTCGATCGCCGCGACGATGATCGCCGCGAAGACCACGGCGAGGATGAATCCCACCACCAGCGAGTAGCGGTAGTGCAGCCCGATCACGTATCGGGCGATCAGCCCTCCCAGGAATGATCCGATCACGCCCACCAGCGCCGTGCGGATCAGGCCGATCGGGTTAGGCCCGGGCACGAGCAGGCGCCCGAGTCCGCCGATGATCAGCCCGCCGATTGCCAGCCACAGCAGCCATAGGAGCATGGGTCAATGCTACGGCCCGCGCGCAAATGCGGCTGATGCTCGCGATCCAGCGCCACTGGCCGCCCCGGTCTCCGGCGGCGGGTCTGGTGAAACCCGGCCGGTTACGGGCAACCCTCACCGCGGCGGCGGTGTGGTGATCCGCTTCTCGAACCAGTGGTGGGCATAGGGCTCGTTGTTGAAGGCGCCGACCTCCTGGAAACCGTGGGACAGGTACAGGCTGATCGCGGCGGTGAGCGCGCGGTTGGTGTCCAGGCGCACTATGCCGCAGCCGTGCCGGGCCGCCCGGGCTTCGAGTTCGGCCAGCAGGCGGCGGCCGATTCCGAGGCCCCGGGCCGCCGGAGCGACCCACCTGCGTTTGATCTCGGCCGGCGCGTTCGGTGGCAACTTCAGGCCGGCGCAGCCGATGGGCTCGCCGTGGAGGCGGGCGACCAGGAACTCCCCGTGCGGCGGCCGGAGTTCCCCGGCGTTGGGCAGCAGGCTCCGCGCTGGGTCGAAGCCGGTCTCGAAGCGCTCCTGCAACTCGGTGAAGTAGGACCGAAGGCAGTGCTGGGCGTCGGGGTGGTCCGGGTCGACGGCATCCAGGGTGACAGTAGCGGCCGTCAGCAGTCGGCCGACCTCGGCCATGGCGGCGACCAGCCTGGCGCGCTGGGTGGTGTTGAGCGGTTGCAGCAGCGAAGCAGCCAGCGCATCGCTGCGCTCGTCCAGGGTGGCCCGCTCCGCCCGGCCCGCATCGGTGAGGTGGACGGTGCGCACCCGCCCGTCCGTAGGGTGCGGCCGCACGGTCACCAGGCCGTCGGCCTCCAGGGAGCGCAGCAGGCGGCTGAGGTACCCGGAGTCGAGCCCGAGGCGCTCACGCAGTCGCCGCACGTCCCCGCCCTGCCCGCCGATCTCCCACAGCAGCCGGGCCTCCCCGATGGGCCGGCCGCGGCCAAGGTAATGGTCGTGGAGGACCCCCACGCGCTCGGTGACTGTCCGGTTGAACCGCCGCACCTGGCTGATCTGCGCCACATCCATTCTCTGACTCTAGTCAGAGAACCTGGGCCGGGGCCAGGCCCCTCGGGGCTGCTCAGGTGCTGCGGTGCCGGTCCCCGGTACCGCGGGTGTGTGACACGCCCCCCTCGATGACCTCGGCGTTCTGCTGGGTGCGGCGGCCACCGTGGCCACGGCGGCCACACCGCAGGCTCCGGGCCACGGGGTCGCGGGCCGGAGCGGTGGCGGGCTGGTGGGGCTGCGCCTGTACCCGGTGGCCTGGCGGGACCGCTAGGCGGACGACGTCCGGGCACTGCCGGTGCCCGGGAACGGTCCCGCGCGCTGCTCGGCGCGGCGCTGGCCGCCGGCGGCCTCGATCAACTGGTCCACGCTGGCTGGCCCGACGGCCGTCATGCCAGCTTGCGCCGGCTCGTCTGTGACCTCATCGAGGAGTACGGCCGCCACACCGGTCACGCCGACCTGCTCCGGGATGCGGTCGGCGGACTCGTGGGCGAGGACCCTCCGGCCGGCTGGCGCCCGCAGGGCAGCCGGTCATGACCCTCCGGTCGGCCGGCCCGCCGGATTCCCCCGCCGCGTCACTCACGGATCAATAGGTTGAGCGACCGCCACAGGGCAGGGGCGCACGGCCCACTCCGGCTGAAACCGGGGCACCGGCTCGGTGAGGGTTGCTGAGAGCCCTTCCAGCAGCGAGCGAATGGTGGCATCGGCAAGCCGGTGCATGATCGCCCTGTCGAGGAGCGCCCCGGCCAGGCCGAACGGCGGCCGGTAGGAGCCGGTCAGCCTCAGCAGCGTACGGTCTTCGTCCTGCGGTGAGAGGCTCACGTCGGCGTCGAGCACGGGGAAGAGATCCCCTGCCACGCCAGTCGCCTCCCAGCGCAACGCCGCGGTGAGGGTGGACCCACGCCGGACGGGTTCCAGGAAGCAGACCCGCACCAGCTTGGAGATCCCTCCGGCCTCGCCACGGGGGCCGACCCGCAGCACGGTGCTCAGCCCACCCTCGTAGGCGCCCTCGCAGACACCATTCAGGGTGCCGTTGTGCAGGACGCCGACCAGTCGTATGGCGGCCGTCTCGAACGGAACCTCGACGCTAATCTCCTGCACCGCGAACACGAACTTAACCGTGCTCCGCCACGAGCCTGGCGCGCAGGGCCGAAAGTCACCTCCGCTCGGAGAAAGTCACCTCCGCCATCGGAGTGCGGCGAACGGGTGCGGCAGGTCAGGCATCGCGCAACCGCAGCGACAGCCCCCCGAGCACCAGCGCTCCGGCTGCCCAGGCGGCGAGCACCCCCAGGCCAGCCCAGGGGCTGATGGGCGCACTGGCAAGGCCGGTGGTGTCCTGGATCGCCAATCCCGCCGTCATCGGCGCGACCTGCTCCAGGTGCCGCTGCCAGGAGTGGACGCTCACCACTGTGGCGATGATCGGGAAGATATAGAGCAACCCGAGAACGGCCCCGATGGCGGCCGCCGTGTCCCGCACAATGGCAGCGATCCCCAGGCTGAGCAGCCCGATCAGGGCGAGATACAGGACCGACCCGCCGGCGGCGCGCAGCACTGGGCCAGCGCCGAGCGACAGCGCCGCGTAGCCATGTGCGGGCGTGAAGCCGTTGCCGGGCAGGATGAACCGCCCGGCCAGGACGGATCCGAGGACGCCGACCGCACCTGCGGCGAGGACGGGGCCGGTGAGGGCGATGGCCTTGCCGACGAGGACGCCCACCCGCCGGGGCATGGCGGTGAGCGTGACCCGGAACATGCCGGTGCTGTACTCGCCGGTGATCGACCCGGTCGCCAGAATCACGACGACCGCCTCGCTGAGATAGATCCCGGTCAGGCTGGTCTTTGCTGGATCGAGGTGGCAGCCCGCCGACGGGCACCGAGCCACCGCGTCTGCCATCACACCGACGGCTACCGTCAGCGCGGCGATGGCGACCGGCAGCCAGGCCGTCCCTGGCAGCGTCCGCAGCTTCGTCCATTCCGCATGGACAGCCGCCGCCAAACCGGTCCGCGCCGGAGAGCGCCCGCCAGCGGGCTCAACCCTGCCCGCGTGCACAACCTGGCTCATGCGTCCCTCCGGCGGAGCAGGATGGCCGCAAGGGCAAGCGCGAGAACGGCGTACCCGCACAGCACGGCGAATCCGGCCCACGGAGCCAGCGGGTAATAGCCATTTGCCGGTGTGTAGCTGGCGCTCACCTGCGGATATTTGGTGAGGGTCTGCTGGATCGCGAAGCCCGCGGCCGGGGTGACGCGCAGCAGCCAGTCGGAGGCGCCCGCAGGCAGCACCGGCAGCGCGGTGGCGAAGAAGTATGGCAGCGCGATCCCGACAATCAAGGTGGTCACCGCGCCCGCGCTGCGCCGCAGAATCGCCCCGAGGGCGACGGCGAGCACGGCAGTGACCGCGAGTACCGCCGCCGTCCCGGCCACCACCCGCACCTGCGTGAAGGCGGTGGTGGGCAGGATGAAGTTGCCGTTGGATCGCAGCAGTCGTTCGCCGAGCAGAAGCGCGCCCGCCGAGCCTGCCAGCCCGGCGACGAAGGTGACCGAACCGATCACGACGGCCTTGGCGGCGAGCGTGACCCGGAACATACCGGTGCTGTACTCGCCGGTGATCGACCCGGTCGCCAGAATCACGACGACCGCCTCGCTGAGATAGATCCCGGTCAGGCTGGTCTTTGCTGGATCGAGGTGGCAGCCC
>DAHUZQ010000230.1 GCA_027306495.1 Actinomycetota bacterium
TCCGTTACCTGCCCAAGTGGGTGTGGTTTGTCATCATCTGCCTTTCGATCCCCTGGGGCGGGCTCATCTTCCTCATCATCGGCCGGGGAACGGCGAGTGTGGAGTGGGAGCCGCCATCGCCGGGCGGCACCCCGCCCGGCGACCGCGCCATGGGGAGCGCAAGCCCCGCAAGCGGGAACGGCGGTGCCCCTGCGCGCCACTTTCCTGCGAACGCGCTGGTGGGGGCGCACGGGGGCGCTCGCGCGGTGGAAGTGCGGCGGCTCGTGAAGCACTATGGGCGCCTCAGCGCGGTCGACGACCTCAGCTTCACGGTCCAGCCCGGGCACGTTACCGGGTTCCTGGGCCCGAACGGCGCCGGCAAGACCACCACGATGCGCCTCATCCTGGGCCTGGCTACCCCCACCTCCGGCGAAACTCTCATCGGCGGGCGCCGCTACCGCGATATCGCCCGGCCCTTGCACGAGGTGGGCTCGCTGCTGGACGCGAACGCGGTGCAGGGCAGCCGCACCGCGTGGTCGCACCTGCTGGCCATCGCCCGGAGCAACCGGATCAGCCCTCACCGGGTACATGAGGTGCTCGAACTCGTCGGCCTGACAGCGGTGGCGGGCAAGCGCGTGGGGGGATTCTCACTGGGCATGCGGCAGCGGCTCGGCCTCGCCGCCGCCTTGCTGGCCGATCCCCCGGTGCTGATGTTCGACGAACCGGTGAACGGCCTGGACCCCGAAGGAGTCCGCTGGATCCGCGACCTCCTCAAGACGATGGCCGCGCAGGGCCGCACCATCTTGATCTCCAGTCACCTGATGAGCGAAATGGCGCTGACAGCCGATCACCTGATCATCATCGGACGTGGCAGGCTGCTCGCCGACACCTCGGTGGAGGCGTTCGTCGCATCCAGCACCCGCCGGGACGTACTGGTGCGCTCCCCCCGGGCCGGTGAGCTCGCCGCCCTGCTCAGCGCCAGCGGCGGGACCGTCCGGCCCGAGCAGGACGGCGGGCTCGCGGTCACCGGGATGGCGGCGCCGGCCATCGGCGACCTGGCGGCCGGGGCGGGGATCGCCGTGCACCACCTCGCCCCCCGGCAGGCATCGCTGGAAGATGCCTACCTGGATCTCACCGCCGGCAGCACGGACTACGCGGCTGGGCGCCAGGCACCGGAGCCGGCGGTGTCCCGATGACCGCCCCGAGCGTTCCCGCCACCGCGCGGCCGCGGCCATCGCCGCTGGCCCGCGCCCGCGACGTGCTGGCCTTTGAGTGGACCAAACTGCGATCGGTCCGCTCGAACTACCTGACCCTGATCATCGCGGCCGCCGTGACGCTGGTGGTGTCCGTCATCGTGGGCCGCGCGTTCGCCCAGGTCCCGAACCGGACCAACAGCCCGGTCGACCCCCTCGCCAGCAGCTTCCTCGGCTACGGCGAATACACCGTGCTGCCGGTCGCCATCCTGGGAGTGATCGCGTTCACCTCTGAATACTCCAGCGGGCTGATCCGCACGACCTTCACGGCCGTGCCCCACCGCTGGGCGGTGCTCGGCGCCAAGGCCGCAGTGACCGGGGCGGCCGCGCTGGCCGCCGGCGAACTGCTCGCCCTGTGCTGCTTCCTGATCACCCAGGCCATGCGGGGCAGCCGCCACGGCGGCCTTTCACTGTCCCACCCGGGTGTTGCCACGGGCGTGCTGGCCGCTGGCCTGGTGCTGGCGGCATGCACCCTGGTGGGGCTGGGCCTGGGCGGGCTGATCCGGCACACCGCTGGGGCCATCGCGGCGACCGTCATAGCGATCTACCTCATCGGGGTGGTGTGCCTGTTCCTGCCCTCGCCCTGGAACATCCGGGTGGGCAGGTTCACGCTGCCGTTCGCCGCCTACCAGCTTGTCACCCTGCACCATCCGGCCGGGCTGCTCCCGGCAGGATGGTCGCTGCTGGTCGTCCTCGCCTGGCCGGCCGCTGCCCTGCTGGCGGCGGGCCTGGTCATCACCCACCGCGACAGCTAGACCGGAGCATCCGATGGCCGGCGCGCAGGCGCGCATCCCCAGCGACGGCTGCGGCCGGCGGTGAGGCGAGCGCCCGCCGGGCGGCGCTGGCAGGGCGGTCGCTGACCCCCCGGAACCCGGCACCGTCATGGGCGGGCAAAGAGCGCCGCAAGGCCCGGCCGCGGTGCGCCGTAACCGGGGCAGAGCCACATCAAGTCCGCGTACACTGATCCGCTGGTCACGCCAGTCACACGACCGATGCCCCGATGCTGTGCCGCATGCGCGCTGGCGCATGCGCGATACCGCCAGCCGGGCTGTCGGCTGGCAGAGGGGCTTTGTTCGTGCACAGCTATTTGCTGCTCGCCGCGGTGGCATGCCTGCTCGCGGTCCCGGGGATCGCGGCGTCACTGGCCACGTTCGGGCCGCAGGCGGAGGTTTCGGCCCTCACGCGGTCGGCGGCCGCGTTCGGCCTCGGCTACGCGGCGGCCGGGGGCATCGCCTTCGGCCTGGCGGCGGCTCACGCTTTCAGCCTGGCCTTGTTCCTGCCGCTGTGGGCCGCGGTCTCGCTAGCGCTGTGGGTGCTCGCGCTGCGCCGCGCGCCGTTGCGGGACCAGTTGCGCGCCTTCGGCCACGACCTTGCCGCAAGCCGCCTGCCGCTGCTGCTGGGAGCGCTGGTGCTGCTCGTATTCGTGGCACTGCACCTGCAGTTCCTTCATGATCTCGGGGCCTCCCGGTACATCTACTACCTCAACGGCATCGAGATCGCCAACAGCCACGGAGTCCCGGCCAACACGCTCGAATACGGCCAGTGGTGGCCACCGGCAACGGACAAGATCTTCCTCGATTCCTTCACCGGGGTGCTCGTCATGATCGGCCGCAATGTCGCCGTCGGGCCCGGCGTCCTGCTGCTGGTCTCGATCGTGGGCGCGGGAATTGGCCTGTGGGCCGCCGGATGGGAACTCGGGCTGCGCTGGACCAGCGCCCTGGTGCCGGTGCTCGCGATGAGCGGGCAGGCCGTGTTCAACACCTCGGTGGTCAGCGGGACCGGTGCGATCACCCACCGGCATAGCGTCCGGGTGAGCACAGCTTTCACCGAGTACCGGGCCGATGACTTCGGGTGGGCGATCGCTTTCTGCGCGCTGGCGCTCGGCATCTACGCCATCCGCAAGCGGCAGTGGGGCCCCGCTGTCGCCGCGGGCATAGTGCTGGGCGCCGCCAGCGGCACCCACCTGATCCCGGTCGTCGTGACTGTGATCGCGCTGTGCTTCGTGGGGGTCGCCGAGCTCCTGCGGGACGAGGACAACCGCGCACGCCTGGTGACATTGCGGCAGGGATTCACGGTCGCGGGGGTCGGCGGCCTGCTCGGGCTGGTGATCCGGATCTTCGCCGGCGGGTCCTTCGGCTTGTCGGGTGCCAGCAACCCGGCCGCCTACAACGCGGTGCACACCAGCTTCGACCCGACCTATTACCTGTTCACAGGCAAGTACCTGCCCAAGGCCACGGCCGCGGCCGGGCACTGGTACGTCGCGCCGGCGAAAGTCGTCGCGGACCTGACGGCCGCGACCGGGCTGGTCCTGCCGTCGGCTGGGCTGCTGGTGCTCTATGCCGTGCTGGTGGTGGCGGCTATCGCGCTGTTCGCCTTCGCGCGCGACGACCTGCGGACCATCGGCGTGGTCGGGGCCGGGACCCTGCTGGGGCTCATCGGGGTGGCGCTGTACTTCTCCTTCAGCTACCGCATCTATGTCGACGGGACCTTCGGCGTGCGCAGGCTGGCGGCCTACGCATCGCTGGGGATCATCCTGCTGGGCCTTGGGGTGATCGAGGCGCTGCTGCTGTCCCTCGCCACCCGGTCGGCCAGGGCCGCGGCGGCGCTCGCGGTGGTGCTGGTCGCCGCCGTGTGCGCGTGGGTGATCCCGGTCAGCGTGACCTCCGCCCCACTGGACCGCATCAGCCGTGAGCGGATCATGCTGACCGACTGGCTGCGGGCGCACACGCCCTGCGATGCCAGGATCCTGGTGAACCAGCGGACCGAGGGCGCCATCACCGCGCTCACCGGGCGGTTCGCCCTGCTCGAGGGCATGGGCGCGTACCTGCGCACTGACAAGCTTCCCTACGTGATCAGCCTCTTCCTGGACGCCAGGCACTTTTTCGGCTCCCCGCAGTCCAGCGAAGCGTTCCTGCGCCAGCACGACATCTCCTATGTCGTGCTGGCGAGGGACAACCAGTTGCTGGGCTACCCTGGCCCCACCGGCCCGACCAACTATCCCGCCATGCGGGCCACACCGTTCCTGCACCGCGTACTGTCCCGGCCGTTCGTCACGGTGTACCAGGTGCAGGGTTCGGCGGCCGCGCCGGTTTCCCCGCTGCTGAGGGGGCCCTATCTGCACTGCCTGACCACGCCTGTGCGATTTTGACCCATGCCTGACCCGGGGCGGACCGTGCCCGCGCACGACACCGCCGCCCCCCCGCCGCCGGCGCCGTCCGGCCTGATGGGGCGCCTGGACAGCAGGCTCCAGGCCAGCCCCAGCGTCGCCTGGCTGGTGACGGCGCCTGGCCTGCTGGTGCTGTGCCTGATCTCGATCACGCTGTCCTACGCCCAGAAGCTGCCGTGCAGCCTCGGAGCCTGGCGGACCCTGCACGGGTCCTACAGCGACCTGTGCTACACAGACCTGCACCAGTTGTATGTCGGCGAGCACCTGGCGCAGGGGGCGGTGCCCTACATCGGTCATCCCGTGGAGTACCCGGTGGGCATCGGCATGGCCATGGAGGCGGCCGCGTGGCTCGTACGGGGCATGGGCGGGGTAGCGGCACGGGCAGCCGCCTTCTACTACGTCTCGACCGTGCTGCTCGCGGTCTGCCTGGTCGTCATGGTTTTCGCGACAGCCCGGGCGGCCGGCCCGCAGCGCCGCCGGGACGTGCTGCTGCTGGCGCTGTCACCGGTGGTGTTCCTGTCGGCGTTCACCAACTGGGATCTGATGGCCGTGGCGCTGGCGGGACTGGGACTGGCCGCCTGGGCGGCGCGCAGGCCCGTGCTCGCCGGTGTGCTGCTGGGGGCCGCGATAGCCACGAAGTTCTACCCGATCCTGTTCTTCGGGCCGTTGCTGCTGCTGTGCCTGCGGGCCGGGCGGATGCGCCAGTTCTGGGCTGCGCTCGCGGGTGCCCTTGCCAGCTGGCTGGTGCTGAATCTGCCCTTCATCCTCCTCGCGCCGTCGGGCTGGGCCCGGTTCTATGTCTTCAGCCAATCCCGCGGCGCGTCGTACGGGACCCTGTGGCTCTTCTTCCAGTACGTGCATGCCCCCGGCCTGGGCACACTCACTGTGAGCACGCAGAACACCATGTCGGCGGGGGCGTTCGTCATCTGCTGCGCGCTGATCGCGGTGCTGGCGCTGGCGTCCCCGCGCCGGCCCCGGCTGCCCCAGTTGCTGTTCCTGGTCGTCGCCGCGTTCCTGCTGACCAACAAGGTGTGGTCGCCGCAGTATGCGCTGTGGCTGGCGCCGCTGGCCGTGCTGGCCCGGCCCAGGCTCGGCGCCTACCTGTTCTGGCTAGCCGGTGAGGTCGTCTACTGGCTGGCGGTGAAGCTCGGCATCCTGCATGTCTACGACCTGACCGGCGGGCTTCCGGCCGGGAAACCGGGGTTCGCCGCCATCAGCATGCCCTGGTATTACGCGGCGCTGCTGCTGCGGGCACTGGCGGTGCTGGTGTTCGCGGTGCTGGTGGCCCGCGACATCCTGCGGCCCGGGGATGACGTGGTCCGCGCGGGCGGCGCCGACGACCCGGCCGGCGGGGTGCTGGCCGGGTCGTCGGACGCATTCCGGATCCGGTTGCGGCGCGCACGGCCGGTCAAGGCGCGCCACGCGTCTTAGGGCGTGTCCCGCAGACCGTTCAGTCCCGCGCCTGGTCCATCAGCGCCGCGAGCGCCGGTTCGGGCTCGAGCAGGTACAGGCCGCCGTGGATCCGGTCGGTCACCCAGATCAGCCCGCCGGAATCCACGAACAGGTCGTTGATCTGCGGGACGCTCTGCCCGGGCGGCGGCTCGGGGATCCAGTGGGCGACCTCGGCGGGGTGGCTGGGGTCGGCGAGATCGTAGACCCGCACCCCGGCGCTGAAGTAGGTGGCGAACACCAGCCGCTCGCTACGGTAGGACCCGGCCTGGTTCTCGTGCAGGTTGTGCGCCCCGAACCGGAGTGGCAGGTGGTCGAAGCCCTCCGGATGCGGGCACTCGGCCAGCACCGCTGGCTCCTGGCCCGCGATGTCGATGACCCGGATCGCCCGCCGCGATGCGCCCGGGCCGTCCCGCACCTGCTCGTCGGTGGCGACGACCAGCCCGCGGCCGGGCAGCGGCAGGCAGGTGTGAGTCGACCCGCCATCCCAGCGCAGGTTGGCGATCTGGCGGGGTGCGGTGAAGTCGGAGACGTCCAGCACGACCATGCCAGCGTCGTCGTAACCGAGGTAGGCCCGGCCGTCCGCGACCAGGGCGTGGTGTGCCGCGAACCGCTCCCCATCGGGCCAGGTGGGGTCCTCACCGTCGCGCTGCCCCGGCCACCACCAGCGCGCGGCCTCGGCCGGGTGGGCCGGGTCACTGAGGTCCACCACCACCCAGATGCGGTCGTCGAACCCCTCCGGGATGGCGGACATGTGCGCGTACCGGCCGCCGGTCCAGACGATCCGGTGGACACCCCGGCCGCCACTCGGCCAGAACGCGATGCGCTCGGGCCGCAGCGGGTCATCGAGCCGGTAGACCGCCATCCCGGCCGAGAATGGCTCGGTCATCACCGTCTGGTAGGGGAACTTCTCGTGGTTGACCAGCAGCAGCCCGTCGGCGATCTGGACCTTGTGGTTGTGGGTCCGGGCCGGGGCGGGCCACTGCGTGACCAGGCTGGCCCGCAGTGGGTCGGTCACGTCCAGGATGGAGGTGCCCATGCCGCTCGTGCCGAAGTGGCCCACATACAGCGCATCGCCGGACCGGATGACCTGCATCCCGTCGCCATAGCCGCCGAGGTCATGGTGGGCCACCAGCCGAAGTCCAGCCGCGCTCGCTGTCCGGGGGTCCGTTGCCACGTCTTGGCCTCCTCAGGGCTCGGTGGGGTCGGTGCTGGCGGGTCGGGTGATCACGGTGGGGTCTGTGGCGCTCAACTGGCGGTGGCGGGCTGAGCCACCCGCCCGCCGAGCTTGTCCGCCGCCCAGTCCGCGGTGGCGTAGCGGTGGAAGGGGGCCAGGTTGGCGCACCCGTGGTTGCCCTTCTCCAGCAGCAGCAGTTCCGAGGGGCCGGCTGCCTCCTCCACCACCCGCTGGGCCTGCTGCCAGGGGATCAGCCGGTCGAGCTTGCCCATCACGGCAAGCAGCGGGCAGGTGATCAGCCCGGCCCGGCCCGCCAGGGACAGCTCGCCCGCCTTGGCCCGTGCCTGCGCCATGTCCGCTGACTTCGACCGGACCCGGAATGCCTCCTGGGTGAGGCTGGGGCGCTCATCCCAGTGGTCGGCGAAGTTGTAGGGGCCAGCCAGCGCGATGCAGGCCTTGATGCGCGGCTCACCGCTGGCGACCCGCGGCGCGTAGTACCCGCCCAGGCTCACTCCCCACACACCGATCCGGGCGGGGTCCAGCGAGCCGATGGTGACCAGGTGGTCCACGATCGCGGCGCCGGGGACCTCCCAGTCCCCCCGGATCGCCAAGTCGTACTCCGCCTCCCCCTGGCCCGGGCCGTCAACGCTGAAGGTGGCGATGCCACGGGAGAGGAACAGATCCTCGGTGCTGCGAAGCTCTTCCTTGGTGGAGTCCAGGCCCGGGATCATGATCATCACCGGGTGCGGCCCCTCCCCGGCCGGCTCGCGCAGGACGCCGACCATCGCCGAGCCCTCGAAAGGGATCTCCACCCGGCGGCCGGGCGGGTCCAGGTACGGCAGCGCATCGGTCAGGCACCGCACCGCCTTGGCGTGGGCCTCCCGCATCTGGGCGAGGTCGTTCACGAACAGGAACTTGGCGAAGTGGTAGTAGACCGAAGCCTGCGACAGGTGGGCGCCGCCCGACATGGACCGGCCCGCCGCCAGCGCGTCCCGGCCGGCCTGTTCGTGCTCCGCGCCGACCTCTGACCAGGCCGCGCACCAGTCATCCCAGGACTGCAGCGAACCGGTGATCCGCTCGAAGTCGCCCGCGGTGACCCCGTTCATCGTGAAGCGTGGTGCCCAGTGTGAGATCGCAGCCGCTACCCGGTCGTCCACTCGCTCTCCTTGCGTCGTTGGCCCTACGGTGCAAACGAATGCATACTCTCTGGGAGCAAGTCAGGTCAACTGCGAGCGGCAGCGGGACGGGAGACGATGGAGGAACACCACCTGCGCGTCAACGGCGCAACGCACAGCGTCACATGCGATCCCGGCACCCCGTTGCTCGACGTGCTGCGCGCCGACCTGCAGCTGGCCGGTCCCCGGTTCGGGTGCGGGATGGGCCTGTGCGGCGCCTGTTTCGTGATCGTGGACGGCCATGCCCGGTCCTCGTGTGATCTGCCGGTATGGGCGGCCCAGCAGAGCGAGATCACCACGGTGGACGGCCTGGCCGCCACCGGGGCGCTGCACGCGGTGCAGCAGGCGTTCCTGGACTCCCAGGCCGCCCAGTGCGGGTACTGCACCTCAGGGATGATCATGAGCACTGTCGCGCTGCTGGCGGAGAACCCGGCCCCCAGTGAGCAGCAGGTCCGCAACGCCCTGGAGGGCAACCTGTGCCGCTGCGGCACCCACCAGCGGATCGTGGCCGCCGTCCTGGCCGCCGCCCGCCGGCTGGCCGCGGAGGCCGCCCGGTGAGCGCGCCCACCTTCCCCGCCGGCGCCAGCACGGAAACCCAGCCCGCCGCGGGCCTGCCGCCCACCCTGGCCGCGAACCCCCGCCTGGCCCGCTGGCTCGGCTTCTCCGCCGACGGGGTGGTGACCATCCACTCCGGCAAGGTCGAATACGGCCAGGGGGTGTGGACCGCCCTGGCCCAGGTCGCCGCCGAGGAACTCGGCGTGAGCCTGAGCCGGGTGGTGGTCGCGCCGGTCATCACCAGCGACAGCCCGGACGAGGGGATCACCTCGGGCAGCCGTTCGGTGGAAGAGTCGGGCGCGTCGCTGCGGCAGGCGTGCGCGCAGGCCCGTTCCCTGATGCTCGGCGTTGCGGCCGTCACCCTGGGCACCACCGCCGAGCGCCTTGTGGTGGAAGACGGCCAGCTCACCGGGCCGGATGGGACAGCCGTGACGTACTGGTCCGTGCTGGCGGCCCACCCCGGCCTGCTCGAGCGTGACGCCGGCGAACCGGTGCCCGAGAAGGCGATGGGAAGCTGGTCGGTAGCGGGCCGCAGCGCCGCCCGGCTGGACCTGCCCGACAAGGTCAGCGGCCGGCCCCGCTTCATCCATGACCTGCGGCTGCCCGGCATGCTCTACGGGCGCATCGTGCGGCCGCCCGCGCCCGCGGCGCGGCTGGCCGGCCTGGCCGATCCGTGCCTGCCGCCCGGCGTGATCCTGGTGCGCGACGGGTCCTTCCTGGGGGTGCTGGCCGGTGCCGACCGGGAGGCGGTCCAGTCCGCGGCGCTGGTGGCCAAGGCAGCCCGGTGGGAGGTCAGCGAAACCCTGCCGGACTGCGACGACCTGGCCTCCTTCCTGCGCAACGCCCCGGCGGAAACCGTCGTGGTCGGCGAGCACCGCGACGAGAGGGCAGCGGCCAGCGCCGCCACCACCCTGGCCGCGGAGTTCACCCGGCCCTACATCGCACATGCGTCGATGGCGCCAAGCTGCGCGCTCGCCCGCTGGGACAGCGGATCGCTGATGATCTGGAGTCACTCGCAGGGACCGTTCGCGCTGCGGGACGCGATCGCGGCCGGGCTCGGCCTGGACCCCGCGCAGGTGGTGGTCCAGCACGCCGAAGGGGCTGGCGCCTACGGTCACAACGGCGCCGACGACGTGGCGCTCGACGCGGCGCTGCTGGCACGCGCGGTCCCGGGCCGCCCGGTCAGGGTGCTGTGGGCGCGCGAGGACGAGATGGCCTGGGCGCCGTACGGGTCCGCGATGCTGGCCCGGCTGGAGGCCGGGCTCGATGCCGCGGGCACGATCGTCTCCTGGCGGCAGGACGTGTGGAGCGGCGGGTACATCGGCAGGCCGGGGACGGGCGGCCAGCCCAGGCTGCTGGCGCTGAGCCACATCGAGGGCGGCCAGCCGATCCCGGCAGCCCTTGACGGCCCGCCGACCGGCGCGATCGGCTCCACCCGCAACGCCGTGCCCGGTTATGACATCCCCGACCTGCTGATCACCCGGCACCGGCTGCTGACGATGCCCATCCGGACGTCCTCACAGCGCTCGCTCGGCGCGTTCCTGAACGTGTTCGCGATCGAGTCGTTCATGGACGAACTCGCCGCGGCGGCCGGGCGGGACCCGGTGGACTTCCGGCTCGCGCACCTGCGCGACCCGCGTGCCCGGCGGGTCATCGAGCAGGCCGCCGGCCTCGCCGACTGGGGGGCTCGGCCCCGCAGCGAGTCCATCGGGTACGGCATCGGGTTCGCGCGGTACAAGGGGGTCGCCGGCTACTGCGCCGCCGTCGCCGAGGTGGAGGCCGAGTACGACATCAGGGTCAGGCGGTTGTGGCTGGCCGTGGACGTCGGCCGTGTCATCAACCCCGATGGTGTGATCAACCAGGTCGAGGGCGGCGCCATCCAGAGCGCGAGCTGGGCGCTCAAGGAACGAGTGCGGTTCGACCGGACGGCGATCACCTCCGTCAACTGGGACACCTACCCGATCCTGCGGTTCTCCGAAGTTCCGCAGGTGCAGGTGCGGATCGTTGCTTCGCCCGAACGCGAGTCCGGTGCCGGCGAGGTCGCGCAAGGCCCGGTCGCCGGCGCCATCGGCAACGCGGTCGCGGCCGCGGTCGGCGTGCGGGTCCGCGATCTGCCGCTGACGGCCGAGCAGGTGGGGCGCGCGATCGAGGCGGGCTGAGGCGGTCACCGCGCTGACCGGCGCCGGCCAGTGGGTGGCACCGGCCGGGAACGGCTGAGCGCTGTTCAGGAATGGTCGAACAGGGCGCTCACGGACTCGCCGAGGTGGATGCGGCGGATGGCCTCCGCGAGGGCGGGAGCGACGGACAGCACCCGCAGCTTGCCGTTCCCCAATCCCTGGGGCAGCGGCACCGTGTTCGTGCAGACGATCTCGGTGACCTCCGGGGCCGCCGCGATCCGGTCCAGCGCGCCGTCGCTGAACAGGCCGTGCGTGCAGGCGATGCGCACCGACCGCACCCGGTGGTCGCGGAGACGGTCGAGGAGTTCCAGGATGGTGGTGCCGCGGGCGATCTCGTCGTCGATGACGATGACGTGCCGGTCGTCGATGTCACCGATGATCGAAGTGATGGTGACACGCTCGTCGCTGAACCGCTGCTTGGCGCCCGCCGCGACCGGCAGGCCGAGCAGGCGGGCGAAGGCGGCGGCGGGCTTGGCGTAGCCGAGGTCCGGCGAGACGACCACCGGTGGCGCGGCGGGCCGTTCCCCAGCCGAACCCGCGGCTCTCTCCGTCCGCGAACTTGGCACGGACCTCCCGCATTCGGTCACCTCCGCCGGGGCGGGCGAACGGAAGTGCGCGGCCAGCTCGGCCAGGGCGTGCAGATGGTCGACCGGGACCGAGAAGAACCCGTGGACCTGCGGTGAGTGCATCGCCATGGTGAGGACCCGGTTTGCGCCAGCGGTGACCAGCAGGTCAGCGATCAGGCGGGCCCCGATGGAGACCCGCGGGACCTCCTTTTTGTCCGAGCGGGCGTAGGAGTAGTGCGGGATCACCGGGGTGACCCGGGCCGCGGACGACCCGCGTGCGGCGTCGAGCATGAGCAGCAGTTCGACCAGGTGCTCCTGCACCGGCGGGGTCAGCGGCTGGATGATGAAGACGTCACGTTCGCGGCAGTTGGCCTGAAGCTGGACCTGCAGGCAGTCGTTGGCGAACCGTCGCAGCAGGGCCGGTGACAACGGCTCCCCGAGTTTGGCGCAGATCTCGGCCGCGAGCCCCGGATGGGCGCTGCCCGTGAAGATCACGATCTCCCGCACGCGACCAAGGCTAATGCCAGGACCGGGCGAGGCGCTGGCCCGCCCCTTCCAGCCAGCGCGCGGGTTCGCGCTGCGCGGCCGTCGCTGAGCCCGCCAGTTCGGTGAGCGACACCACCGCGTGGGCAGGCGGGCGGGCGGTGATCCGGCCGGCGGCCAGCGCCACTGGCACGGCCCTGGCCCGTGCCATCCCGATGACGGTCCCCACCACCTTGCCGGCCTGTGAGGTCTGGTCGTAGCAGCCCTCACCCGTGATCACCAGGGCGGCGCCGGCCAGTGCCCGCTCAAGTCCGGCCAGGGCCGCCAGCCGCGCCGCGCCCCCGGTCAGATTCGCTCCCCATGCGGCGGCCAGCCCGTAGCCGGTGCCGCCGGCCGCGCCGGCTCCCGGGGCGGCCGGGTTGCCGCCGAGCGCGCCGGCGAGCCGGGCCAGGCCGGCTTCCAGCAGCCGCACCTGATCGTGGCCGGCGCCCTTCTGCGGGGCGAAGACGGCGGCCGACCCACCGGGGCCGAGCAGGGGTGCGGTGACATCGGTCAGGCAGGTCACGCCCCCCGCAGGCGGCGGCCGCAGGCCGGCCAGGTCCACCGACCACAGGCGTGCCAGCGCACCCCCACCGGGCGGCAGCGGGCGGTGGTCACGGTCCAGGAAGCGGGCGCCGAGTGCGGTGAGCGCACCGGTGCCGCCATCTGTGGATGCCGAGCCGCCGAGGGTCACAGTCAGGGAGCGCGCCCCCTCGTCCAGTGCCCGGCCGATCACTTCGCCCAGACCGGTGGTGTGGGCGCGCAGCGGGTCGGGGCTGGCGAGCAGGGTCAGGCCGGCCGCGCGCGCGAGTTCCACGACCGCCGTCCCGTCCGGCAGCGACAGCCAGGAGGAGTCCACCCGCCGCCCGTCCGGACCGGTCACCCGCGCACGCCGCCAGGCGGCGCCGGGGACGGCGGCGTGGACGATCTCCAGAGTGCCCTCTCCGCCGTCCGCCGGGGGCAGCAGGACAAGCTCGTCACCGGGGCGGATAGCGCGCCATCCGGCCGCCAGCGCGGACGCGGCCCCAGCGGCGCTGATGCTGCCCTTGAAGGAATCGGGCGCGATGACGATCTTCACGCGGGTGCCCCGTCGCGACCTCAGACAGCGGTTCCGGGGTGACTGAAGGGCG
>DAHUZQ010000005.1 GCA_027306495.1 Actinomycetota bacterium
CTGAATGCCCTGCTCACGGCCGGTCACCCGGCCCGCGGAGTGACCGAGCGAGGCTCCGAAGACCGCCGCGAACACGGGTACCACGATGCCGAGGACCGTAGCGGTGGTGGACTCGCTCTTCCGGAAGAAGATCGCGAGGAAGATCGTCAGGGCCAGCATGGCGGCGACTACAACCAGGACGATCAGGAAGTCCCACTTGTTGCGGCCGTCACCCGCGCGGCGGCTCTCGGCCGCCTGCGAGGCGGCATCGTCCGCAGTGGCCACCTCTGGCGTTTCAACCGGTAGCGTCGCCATTGCTGTCTCCTGTGGCAAGTCGTGCTGCCTGGCCCAATGACCACTCAGTGTGACAGATCAACGGCCACATTAGCGTGATTGGTTACGCACGTCCTTAGCTCGTTCTTTGCCTTGCCCATAGCGTGGGCTGACATCTGCCGGCCGCGGACATAACAGACGCGGGGAGCGGCCGTCTGCCACGGAGCGCCAGGTCTCCTCCACCTTCCGCTTGACCCGGACCAGGCCGCCCAGATCGCGTTCCGGGCCCGTGAAGACCTCGCCGATGACGGCCGCGGCGCTCGGCGGCGAGGGTGACCGAAACGTCCGCGGGCTGCGGGAAGCGAGCCGCAGCGCGGATGGTGGCCCGGTGCCGGTGGTGAGCCGCAGCGCGGATGGTGGCCCGGTGCCGGTGGTGAGCCGCGGCGCGGATGGTGGCCCGGCGCCGGTGGTGGCCCGGCGCCGGTGGTGGCCTCCCCGCAGCGCGGGGAGGCCACCACCACAGACCTTGGGTCAGGTACCCGGTCTGTCACTGCTCACTTCCCGCGGCGCGGGCGTGCCCTCGCCGTAGCTCTTGCCCGATCCGACAGCGGCGGGGATAGCCGTGCCAACCCTGGTGAGCGCCTCTGACGGGTAGACCTCCTCGTTGTGGACAGCGACGTCGCCAGCCTCGAGTTCCTCATCGCTCATGCGCAGTTTCATGAACAGGCCGAGGAACTTCAGGATCGCGAAGGTCACCAGGCCATCCCAGACGATGACGGTCAGCGCGGCACCGGCCTGGATCAGCAACTGCTTGGGGTTGCCGTACAGGGCGCCCGCCGTGGTGACGTTCGGGCCCTTGCCGATGCCGAGGTAGACGATCATGGATGGGTTGGCGAAGACGCCGACCAGCAGGCCCCCCACCAGGCCGGCGATCCCGTGCGTGTAGACGACGCCGAGTGCGTCATCGACGCGGTTGAACGGCCAGACCTTGCTGAGGTAGTTCCAGGCCAGCCAGACGACCACCGAGCCGATCAGGCCGATGAGCAGCGCACCGACCCCGTCGACATAGCCGGCGGCGGGAGTGATGGCCACCAGGCCCACGATCATGCCGTTGATGCCGCCGAGGAAGGTGGGCTTGCGCTCGCGGCTCACCAGCATGTCCATGACGATCCATGTCAGCATGGCGGCCGCCGTGGCGAGGTTGGTGTTCAGGACCGCCGCGGCCGCGTCCGCCCCCGCGAAGTACGGGTCACCGCCGTTGAAGCCGTTCCAGCCGAGCCACAGGATGCCCGCCCCGACCGAGACGAAGATCAGGTTGTTGGGAACGCCATGATCCCGGTCACGCTTGAGGCGCGGCCCGATGACCGCGGCGGCCACGAAACCGGACACGCCGGCCGCGAGGTGGATCACGTAACCGCCGCTGAAGTCCAGGGCGCCGTGCTGCGCCCAGAAGCCGCCACCCCAGAGCATGAACGCGTTGACCGCGTAGGCGAAAGTGGCCCAGAGCGGGACGAAAAGCAGCCAGACCTTGAAGCTGATCCGGCCGATCACGCTGCCCAGGAAGAGCAGCGGTGTGATCGCGGCGAAGACGAACTGGAAGTACACCAGCGTGGCCTGCGGGAACCGGAACCCCGGCATGAGGCCATGCAGGAGCGGGACGCCGGCGCGTCCGAGTTCGGCTCCGGCGCCGAGCACGGTGCCGGGCTTGCCGAGGAAACTGCCGATCCACGGCTGGCCGAACCCCATCCTGAATCCCCACAGCACCCAGACGATGAGGACCAGGCAGAAGCCCGAGAACGCCATGATCATGGTGTTCACAGCCCACTTGCGCTGGACGAGGCCCGCGTACAGGACAGCCAGCCCCGGCAGACTCATCAGGCCGACCAGCGTCGCAGCCGTCAACTGCCAGGCGTTATCCCCGGCATGCAGATAGCTCGGATAGGGAATCACTCCTTGCCTCCAGGGGCACTAGGCCCGAGGGCTTGCCGGGATTCCCCTGCGCGTCAGCGATCGCGGGCACCGCGACACTGCGTGCGCGAGGGGCGATCACCACGTTGTGATACCGGGTCTCCCCGGCTCCTCATCCGGCCGGCCACTTCGGTGTCCGTCAGGAACGATTCCATTGGTCTCATGCGGGGGTTTCGGGGGTGTTTCCCGGCAGTTACACCGCACGCTCCGACCACAGTGCTCTCGCCCGCGACGTGACAGGCGTGTTTCGGCGCGGCGCCGCGCCCGTCGGTTGCGGGCTGCCCGCCTCGGTGACGGGCCTACGGTTCGGCGGTCTGGCCGGCCGGGGCGGCCTCCCCGGCGGCGTCCCCACCAGCCTCACCGGCACCAGCGGCGTCCAGCTCACCGGCCTCACCGGCGGCGTCCAGCTCTCCGGCGGCGTCCCCACCAGCCTCACCGGCGGCGTCCAGCTCTCCGGCGGCGTCCCCACCAGCCTCACCGGCACCGGCGGTGTCCAGCTCACCGGCGGCGTCCAGCTCACCGGCCTTGTACGCCTCCCGGACCTCCCCCGACTCGCCCGCCTCAGCAGCGTTGCCCGCCTCACGCACCTCGTCCGCCTCAGCGGCGTCGCCGGACTCGTCCGGAGCGGGCAGCGCTGGCAGCGGGCCGACCAGTTCCACCTCGTAGCCGTCGCCGTTCTCCAGGTAGGCGGCGTAGTGATCGTTCCCGCCCGCGTACGGGTGCCGGTCGGCGAACAGCAGTCGCCAGCCGCAGCGGGGCGCCTCCTCGGCCAGCCGGTCCAGGGTGAGCCGGTCGGCCACGTGGAAGGCGAGGTGATTCATCCCGGGCCGATGCCGATCGTGGCGGAATGCCGTCCTGGCGGGCGACTGCTCGATCACGATGTAGGTGGCGCCACATTTCCAGCTCTGGCCCTCGGGCCATTCCCGGAACGGCACGTACCCCAGTTCCCGCAACAGCCATCCCCAGCTTGCCGCCGCCCGGCCCAGGTCGGGCACCCAGAGTTCGACGTGGTGAATCGCCCCGGTGCGGGCGACGGCCTCGCTGCCGATCTCGACTGGGCTGGTGCCGGTCACAGACCTCTCCCCAGGTGAAGGGCTATCCATGGGGAACAGGCTCCCACACCGCCAGGTCATGGGCGAAAACAACACGGGCCGGATCGAACGCCATCAGCCGGTCGAGCCACGGCGAGACGGGTGGCAGCGGCGGCTGGGCCGCCGCCTCGCGCGCCCGCCGGGCGCAGCTGTCATAGGTGAAGCCGGAAGCGCTGTCGTGCGACTGGCCGGCCAGGATGACCGTCCCGTCCGAGCAGCGCACGGCCAGCGATTGATGCCCGGCGGTGTGGCCGGGCGTGGGCAGCACCCACACCTCGGGCAGGATCTCGGCCTCGCCGGCCAGCTCCTCGTAGGCGGCCCGGGGATAGTCGACTAGTTCGGGCAAGGTGTACGCCTCCTGTGCGCGGGCCTGCGCCAGTTCGCGGGCCTGCACGTACACCGGCACCCCGGCGAAGTTGGGGTTGCCTCCGCAGTGATCGAAGTGCAGGTGACAGTTCACGACCCAGCGGATGTCCCCAACCCCGACGCCGTGTGGCCGCAGGGCCCGCGCCAGCCCGATCCGGGCTGGCCGGTAGTGCGCGTCGAGATCCTCGTGACCACCGCCGACACCGGTGTCGAAGAGCAGCCACCCCTGTGGGTGGCCGACCAGATATCCGACCACCGGCTCCACCCTGGGCTGGCCAGTCCCGGTCTCACTGGCCGGCCGGATGAAGTAGCCGAAGTCCACCCGCCGGACGTCGGCGTGGTACATCCGCCGCACGGCAGGTCACTCTCCCGCTGCGTGGGCCTCAGCCGCTCGCTGAAGCTTGTTCATACCGCCGAGCCACCGGTCCGGTTCGGTCGCCCGCCTGGCGTACATGCCGGCCACCTCCGGATGGGGCAGGATCAGGAACCGCCCGTCCGGTATAGCCGCCACCACCGCGTCGGCCACCTCTTCGGGGGTGATCGCGGAGGGGCCGAGGATGAACTCAGCCGACGGGCCGATGCCGGTCATCATCGGGGTCCGCACTCCCTGCGGGCACAGTGCCTGCACCGTGATGCCCCGATGCCGGTACGTCGCGCGGAGCCATTCCGCGAACGACAGCGCGGCATGCTTGGTGACCGAGTAGGGCGCGGCACCCAGCATGGTGAGCAGCCCGGCCGCCGAGACGGTGCACAGCAGGTGGCCGCGGCCGCGCTCAAGCCAGCCGGGCAGCAGCAGCCGGGCGGCGCGAACGTGGGCCATGACGTTCACCTGCCACGAGGCCTCCCAGTCGGCCTCGCCGGCCTGCTCGTCACTCCCCCGGGCGACCCCGGCGTTCGCGCAGAACAGGTCGATCTCCCCGAGCAGGTCCCGGGCACCGGCGACGAGCGCGGCGACACCTTCCGCGAAGGCCGCGTCGCCGGGCAGGGCGGTCGCGCCGCACGAAGCGGCGACCTCGGCAGCCGCGGCGGCGTTGATGTCATTCACGACCACCCGGGCGCCCTCGGCGGCGAAGCGCCGCGCCATCGCGGCGCCGATCCCGCTGCCGGCGCCGGTGACCACGACGCCGGCGCCGCTCAGAGTCTCCATCAGCCGACCTCCCTGCTCCCATCAGTCTCGTGAGCCCCATCAGCCTCACGCCTGACGGGGCGAACCCGGCTGGCCGGGCACGGATTCCTTGATCGTGGTTGATTGGGTGGGAAAATCGCCGCCTGATCCACCACGATCATGGAATTCTCCGCTGAAACGGTCGCCCGCGTGCGGCGCTCAGTCGCCGGAACTGTCCGGCGCCTGGGGCAGCCCCACCAGGCCCGCGAGCA
>DAHUZQ010000006.1 GCA_027306495.1 Actinomycetota bacterium
GATACTGACCCGGTGGAGCGGGGGAGTCCGGTGGGGCGGAGCGTGGACAGGGGGAGCTTGGACAGCCGGAGCGCGGACAGCCGGAGCGCGGACAGCCGGAGCGCGGACACGGGACGGGCGACCGCGGTGGCCGTGGCAGAAGACTCGCCGGTCATCCTTGCACCCGCGGCCCGGCCGCAGCGGACCGCGCGATCCTCGCCCCCCGCGCCCTCCTCGCCCCCCGCGCGATCCTCACGCATCCGCTGGCAAACCATCTGGCCCTGGCTGGTGCTGTGGCCATGGTCGGTTGCCTGGACGTTGTGGGACGCCCGCCGGGCGGGCCAATCCTGGCACTTCTTCGCCACCGGGGCGAACGTGCTGTTCTCGGCCGGTCACAGCGGCGGTCTGCATCTGTACGCCACTCACCCGCAGTTGCAGATCGGCCCACTGGCGTTCGTGGTCGCGGCCCTGCTCGGCGGCTTCGGCCACTGGCCGAGCGAGATACCAGCTCTCGTGGCGATGTCCGCCACCGGTCCCCCGCTGCTCGCCGCGGTGTGGCGGTTGCTGCCCGCTCCGGAACGGGGTCACCGCGTCCGCCTGGTCCTGGCGGGCCTGGTCTTCCTGCCGGTCTGGGCGGAGGTCACCACCGGATTCGCGCATCTCGATGACCTGCTCGCACTCTGCCTGTCGGTCGCCGCCCTGCACGCCGTCAGGCGGGAACGGCCGGTCTTGGCCGCGCTGGCCCTCGCGGGGGCGACCGACGCCAAGCCGTGGGCGGCGGCCATGGCCGTCGTGCTGCTCGCCCTCCCGGGCTCGCGGCGCTGGCTGGGCCTCGGAGTTTTCGCGGTTGCCGTAGCCGCCGCGTGGCTGCCGTTCCTCATCGCCGACCCGCACAGCATCGCCGCCGCCCGGTTCACCATCCCAAACGATCCCTCGTCCGCGCTGCGGGCACTCGGTGTCAGCGCGGCGCGGACTCCGGCGTGGGACCGGCCCGCCCAATTGGCTCTCGGTGCCGCCGCCGGATGGCTGGCTGTCCGCCGCGGGCGCTGGCAGGCTGTCGTTCTGCTGGTGATAGCCACGAGAATGCTGCTGGATCCGGGCGTCTATCCGTACTACACATCCGGCCTGCTGCTCGGGACCGTCGTGGTCGATCTGGTCCTCACCCGCTGGCGTGTGCCCTGGTTCAGCGTCGCCGCCGCCGCTCTCCTCTACGCCGCGCGGTTCACAGGTGAACTGGCCCCGCTCACGATGGCAGACCTTGGAGCACTGCGCGCGTCGTTCACCGTGGCCGTGACCGCGCTGCTGCTCACTATGCCCGGCTGGTGGCTGATCCACCGGGCCGGACGGCATCGCCACGCCTGAGGCCGGCAGCGGTGCCCCGGCGCTGCCCCGGATGGGCGAGCGCCGCCGCGAGTTCGTCGAGGGCGTGAACGGAATGGCCGCTGACCACCGCATCGCAGAACGGCCACGCCGCAGCCATCCCGCCCGCCAGCGGCTGGTACTGCGGGTGCTGGGTGCGCGGGTTTACCCAGACGATCCGGTGCGCCACCCGCGACAGCCGTTCCATCTCACGGCGCAGCACCGCGGGGTCGCCGGTGTCCCAGCCGTCGGAGATCACGACGACCACCGCACCGCGCGCCATGCCCCGCCGGCCGAACCGGTCGTTGAACTCGCGCAGGCTCTCGCCGATGCGGGTCCCGCCGAGCCAGTCCGGCGCCGACTCACCCGCCCGGCGCACCGCCACCGTCGCGGGGACCCGCGCGAGCACCCCCGTCAGCCGGGTCAGCCGGGTCGCGAACGTGAACACCTCCCCGTCCACCCCGCCTGCCGCGCAGTACAGGAACTGCAGCATCGCCCGCGCGTACGGCTCCATCGACCCCGAGATGTCACAGAGCACCACCAGTTGGCGTGGCTCCATCACCGGTGCGCGGTGCGCCAGTGCCAGCGGATGCCCGCCGGTGCGCCTGGCCTGCCGCAGCGTGGCACGCAGGTCCGTGCCCCCGCCGTGGGCACGCCGCCGCACCCGCCGGGACCGCCGCTGCGGCAGGGCCAGCGTGAGCTTGGCCATGAGCCCGGCCAGCGACTCCAGTTCCGCGGGGGACAGGTCGGCGAAGTCCCGGCCGGCCAGCCGCTCCAGCGACCTGGCCAGCACGGGGCGGACCGCTGCCAGCGCCTCCGCCGCGGGTGGTTCGCCTTTTTCATGGGGAACGGGCAGCACAGTCCCGGGCCGAGCGTCCCCGCCCGCGCCGTCATCGGTGTCCGCCGCGTGCCCGGCCCCATCGCCCGTGCCGGCGTGGCTGCGGGCTGCCCGGGCCACCTCGGCGAGGTCGGCGACCGGCGGTACCGCACCGGCGGGCTGGCCCGCCCGCTCACCCTCGTCCGGGCGCTCCGGCGCGGGCGGGCCACCGAAGACCTCACTGAGCACCCGCCGCAGGACAGCGGCCTGCTCGGGGCCGGAGGTCAGCGTGGCCAGCGCACACAGATACAGCGCCTGCGCCGTCGCCGGCCGCGCGATGGTGACGGCACGGGCGAACCGCTCACATCGGCCGGGGTCGGCCGGCACACCCGCGGCGCGCAACGCCGCGCCGAACCGTGCCGACCTCAGCGCCAGGTCATCCATCATCACCGGGCACCAGCGCCGCGTACCCGGAGGCACTGACGGCTCGCAGATCCTCCGAATACTTCAGCACCGCGCCCGCGGTCCGCTCGGCCACCTGCTCGTCCAGGTGATCGGCGCCCAGCGTCCGGACGGCGGACGCCCAGCTGATCGCCTCGGCCACGCCGGGCGGCTTGGCCAGTTCGAGAGCCCGCAACACGGCCACCCCGTCCGCTACCTCGCGAGCCAGGCCGTCGCTGGCGCCGGGCACCCGGCGCCGGATGATCGCGGCGACCCTGTCCACGTCCGGATACTCGATCCAGTGGTAGAGGCAGCGCCGCTTGAGCGCGTCATGCAGGTCGCGGGTGCGATTGGAGGTCAGGACCACGACCGGTGGGTGCTTGGCCCGCCGGGTGCCCAGCTCCGGAATGGTCACGGCGGATTCGGCGAGCAGTTCGAACAGGAAAGCCTCGAACTCGTCGTCCCCGCGATCGACCTCGTCGATGAGCAGCACCGCGGGCAGCGGGCCCGGGTGATCCAGCGCCGCCAGCAACGGCCGGGCCAGCAGGTATTCCTCACCGAACAGGTCCGCGTCCCGCAACGTCTCCCCGCGCGCCTCGGCGAGCCTGATGGCCAGCAGTTGCCGCGGATAGTTCCACTCGTACAGGGCCTCGGCCGAGGTCAGGCCCTCGTAGCACTGGAGCCGCAGCAACGGCGTGGCCAGGGCCTCCGCGAGGGCCTTCGCCGCTTCGGTCTTGCCGACACCCGGTTCGCCCTCAAGCAGGATCGGCTGGCCCATCCTCGCCGCCAGGAACAGCGACGTCGCCAGCGGTTCATCGGCGAGATAACCGGCCCGGTCCAGGCCGTGCACCAGGGCGGCGACATCGGGCAGCCGCTCTTCCAGTTCGCTCATCCCGGCCGCCGCCCGTTCTCTGGGCGGCGGCCCACGACCGGTGTCGCCTCTCGCAAGTCCAGCACCCGTCCATCATGCGTCACCACGGTGGTCACTCGCGCCCGTCGCGCGCCCGGGCCGCCTCGATCGCCAGCCATACGTTCGCTGGTGTCATCGGCATGTCGATGTGGGTGACCCCGAGCGGCCGCAGAGCGTCGATGACGGCATTGACAACGGCGGCCGGGGAGCCCACCGTCGCCGACTCCCCGATACCCTTCGCGCCGATCGGGTGGTGTGGGCAGGGCGTCACCGTCTCGGCGAGCTCGAAGGACGGGCACTCCACCGCCGTGGGCAGCAGATAGTCCATGAACGAGCCGCTCAGGCAGTTGCCGTCGGCGTCGAAGGAGATCTCCTGCATCAGCGCAATGCCGAGGCCGTCGGCCAGGCCGCGGTGCACCTGCCCCGCTACGATCATGGGGTTGATGCGCACACCGCAGTCGTCCACGGCGATGAAACGGCGCACCGTGACGACGCCAGTGCCGGGATCGACGTCCACGACACAGATGTAGGCCCCGTTGGGAAAGGTCAGGTTGGGCGGGTTGTAGACGGCCTTGTCATCGAGGTGCCCTTCGATGCCGTCCGGCAGGTCCAGCGCGGAGTGCGCGGCCATGGCGATGGCCGGGATCCCCACCGACCGGCCCGGGTCGCCGCGCACCTGCCAGCGGCCGCCGGTCCATGCCAGGTCTTGCGGCGAAACCTCCAGCATGGCGCCCGCCACGATCCTGGCCCGTTCCCTGACCCTGCGCGCCGCGACCACGGCGGCCGCCCCGGAAACCGGGGTGGACCGGGATCCGTAGGTGCCCAGGCCGAACGGGGTCCGGTCGGTGTCGCCGTGCACCACCTCGACGTCGTCGGCCGACAGGCCGAGTTCGGCCGCGACGATCTGGGCGAAAGTCGTCTCGTGTCCCTGGCCCTGGGTCTGGCACGAGACGGCCAGCACCGCCTTGCCGGTCGGGTGCACCCGCAGTTCGGCGCCGTCCGCCATGCCGAGGCCGAGGATGTCCATGTGCGCGCGCGGGCCCGCCCCGACGGCGTCGGTGAAGCAGCTCACGCCGATGCCCATCAGTTCCCCGCGGCCGCGGCGTTCCGCCTGCTCGCGCCGCAGGTCGTCGTAACCCGCCGTCTGCAGCGCCACCGCCAGCGTGCGCGGGTAGTCGCCCGAGTCGTATTCCCAGCCGGTGGGCGAGCGGTAGGGGAACTGCTCGGGCCGGAGCAGGTTGCGCATCCGCAGCCGCACGGGATCGGCGCCCAGCTCGATCGCCAGCGCGTCGACCAGCCTTTCGACCAGATAGACCGCTTCGGTGACCCGGAAGGAGCAGGCATAGGCGACCCCGCCGGGAGCCTTATTCGTGTAGACCGCCCGCACCTGGCAGTGGGCCGCGGGCACGTCGTAGGACCCGGTGAAGACACTGAAGAAGCCGGCCGGGAAACGGCTCGGCTGCGCGGTGGCGTTGAACGCGCCGTGATCGGCCAGCACGCTCGCCCGCAGCCCCAGGATCCGCCCGTCCCGGGTGGCCGCGATCTCGCCGTGCATGTGGTAGTCCCTGGCGAACGCGGTCGCCATCAGGTTCTCCGACCGGTCCTCGACCCATTTCACCGGCCGGGCCGTCCGCATCGAGGCGACAATGGCGCACAGGTAGCCGGGATACAGCGGCACCTTGCTGCCGAAGCCGCCGCCGATATCAGGGGAAATCACCCGGATCTTGTGCTCGGGCAGGCCCAGGAACGTCGCGTAGAGGGTGCGGTGCACGTGCGGAGCCTGCGAGGTGGCCCACACCGTCAGCTTGCCGGTGATCCGGTCGGAGTCGGCGACCACCCCACAGGTCTCCAGCGGCGCCGGGTGGGAACGGGGATACACCAGATCCCGCGCCACCACCACATCCGCCCCGGCGAACGCCGCGTCAGTCGCCTGGAGGTCCCCCGCCTCCCAGTCGAAGATGTGATTGGTGGTCCGGCCCGGCTGGTCGTCGCGGATCAGTGGGGCGCCGTCGAGGAGCGCCCGCTTGGCGTCGATCAGCGGCGGCAGTGGCTCGTAGTCCACCGTGATCAGTTCCAGGGCGTCCCGGGCCGAGTACCGGTCCTGCGCGACCACGAACGCCACTTCCTGGCCCTGGAACCGGACCTTGTCGGTGGCCAGCACCGCCTGCACGTCCCCTGACAGCGTGGGCATCCAGGCCAGACCCTGTTCGGCGAGCATCTGACCGGTGATCACGGCTTCCACCTTGGGATGCGCCGCGGCCGCCGATATGTCCAGGCCGGTGATCCGGGCATGGGCGAGCGGGCTGCGCAGGACGGCACCGTGCAGCATGCCCGTCAGCGCGACATCGTCCACGAACGTGCCGGCGCCCCGGATGAAGCGCGCGTCCTCCTTGCGCGCGTGCGGCCCGTAGGCACCCGGCGCGGCCCCGGCGGCGTTCACCCGCGCCTCCCCTCGCCGGGGCGGCCGGGGTCGCTGGCCCCGATCACGCGGGCCCCCGCCCGTCAAGCGCGGGCCCACCCGGCCGGGCCGGGTCCGCTTCCGCCTGCCTGGCGCTCGCCCAGAGCACCGACCTCACGATGTTCTCGTAGCCGGTGCACCGGCAGATCTGCCCGGACAGTGCCTCCCGCACCTGCGCGGCGGTCGGGTTCGGGTTGCGGTCCAGCAGGGCGCGGGCCGTCATCATCATGCCCGGGGTGCAGAACCCGCACTGCAGACCGTGGCATTCCGTGAAGCCCTGCTGTACCGGATCGAGCACCCCGCCCCGTTCCAGGTCCTCAACGGTCCGCACCCGGTGGCCGTCCGCCATGGCGGCGAGCACGGTGCAGGACTTCACCGGGGTCTCATCGAGCCACACCACACACGCCCCGCAATTGGAGGTATCACAGCCCCAGTGCGACCCCGTCAGCCCGAGGTCATCCCGGAGGAAATGAATGAGCAGCAGCCGCGGCTCCACCTCCCGGGTGTGGGAGGCGCCGTTCACGATCACCGTGATCCGCATGCTCAGCGCTCTCCCGCGCGGGCGCGCAGCAGGGCACGGCGCAGCGCCCGGACGGTCAGTTCGCCCGCCAGGTGGCGCTTGTAGGAAGCGGGGCCACGCTGGTCGGACACCGGGCGGCAGTGCTGCGCGGCTATCCTGCCCGCCTCGGCGAGGCGCTCCGGCGTGGCCGGCGCCCCGGACAGGTGCTCTTCCGCCTCACTGGCGCAAAAATGCCGTGACCCCACCGCGGTCAGGCCGATGCCCGCCTCGACGATGGTTCCCCCGTCCACCGCCAGCATCGCCCCCGCGGCCGCCAGCGGCCAGTCACCGGCTCTGCGGCAGACCTTCGCATACGCGCTCCCGCCGCCCGGGCTGGCCGGCACCCTGATTTCGGTGAGCAGTTCCCCGGGCGCCACCACCGTCTCATACGGCCCGGTATGGAACCGCCGGGCGGGCACGGTGCGGGTGCCATCCGGGCCGGTGATGACCAGGGTGGCTTTGAGCGCGGCGAATGCCGCCGACAGGTCCTCCGACGGGTCGGACTGGCACAGCGACCCACCGACCGTTCCCCAGTTGCGCACGACCGGGTCGGCGATCACCTGCTCAGCGTCGTGCAGGATCGCGAAGCGCTCGCCGACCACGGCGGACTCCAGCAGGTCCGCATGCCGGGCGAGAGCACCGACCCGCAGTTCCCCGTCGGCCACCTCGACGTAGCGCAGTTCACTCAGGGCGTTGATGTCGATGAGGGTCTCGGGCTGGGCGAGCCGCAGCTTCATCATCGGGATCAGGCTGTGCCCACCCGCCAGCACCGCGGCCCGCGGGCCATACCGGGCGAGCAGTGTGAGCGCATGGCCGACGCTGACCGCCCGTTCGTACTCGACCTGGGCCGGGACCTGCATGGTGCCTCATTTTCACGATGACTGGCGTGCCGAGTCTAGGGGGCCGCCCGCTGCGGGCATCCGGCCCGCCCGGCCGGGCGTTGCCGCGGCCGCCGTCGCCGGCGGGGCGATAATGGGTTTTGCCATGACCCTCACACAGCTCAACGCGTTCGTGCTGGTTGCCCGGCTCGGTTCGGTGACCGCCGCGGCGAACGCGCTCGGGGTCAGTGAGTCGGCGGTCTCCCAGGCGCTGTCGGCGCTCCGGCTGCACCTCGGTGACCAGTTGCTGACACGTGCCCCGGCCGGGATGACGCTGACCGCCGGGGGCTCCCGGCTGCTGGCGGCCGCTTCCCAGATCGTGGTCCTGGGCGCGGAAGCCCACGCCGCGGTGCGGGCGGCGCAGGGGGCGCCGGAGCAACTGCGGGTGGTGGCCACCTCCGCGATCGCCGAGTTCGTGGCCGGCCCGCTGACTGACGCGTTCAGCCGGCGCTACCCGGGTTCGGTCGAAGTGTCGGCGGGCGTGGCGGCCGGCCGTGAGATCGGGGTGCTCGTCGCCAACCGCCTGGTGGACGTCGCGCTGAGTTCCCGGCCCGCCCCGGACCCGGCGCTGGCTGTGGTGAGCGAGCCGATCTTCCGTTACCGGCTGGTGGTGGTGGCCGCCGGCCAGGGCAGGCCGCGCGGCAACCCACGGCAGTGGCGATGGCTGGTCGGCCCGTCCGGGATGGATCAGGGCAGTGACACCGGCCGGCTGCTGGCATCGCTCGGCATACCGGAGACCAGCATCGGCGTCTTCCCGAACCAGACCGCCGCCTGGGCGGCTGCCGCGGACGGCGCCGGGGTGGCCCCGGCGGTCGAGCATCTGGTCGCCCCCCAGCTTCGCAGGGGTGAGCTGTCGCTGGTCGACCTGCCGGGGGCGCCCATGGACGCTTGCTGGCACGTCACCCTGGCCGACCGGGACCAGCGCAGCGGCGCGGCCAGCGCGTTCCGGCGCTTCCTGGCCACCCCCGAGGCCATGCACCTGATGCGCTCCCCGGCGGCGGGGGTCGCCCCGTCGCGGTTCCGGCCGCCGGTTTACGTCACCATCTGGAGCTGACCGGGCTGCGGATAAGCAAGCGCTTATTCGCTGCTTGCCAGCCCGGGGCGGCGGGACAGACTATGCATGTCGTCAGGGTCCAGCCGCCCGCGCGGGCCCGGCCAATCCCAGGAGTGCTCCATGCGGATCGAATCGAGTGGGCACAGTCAGGCCAACCCTCGTCTCTACGAGCTCATCGAGAACGCTCCCAAGACAGGCGCGAGCCCGACCGTCTGGGCCTGGCCGGAACTGATCGACCATCTCAAGATCGCCGGCCAGCCCGTCCCCGGCCCCTGGCCGCCACACCAGGAACGCAGGCCAGACCCGGAGGAAGACTCGCTGCCGGTGGCCGTGCCCGACCCGCAGTCAGGGCCGGCCCCGCGGTCCCGGCCCTGACCGGCACAGCAGCACCAGCCCTGTCGTTCCTTGCGTGGCAGCGCGCCAGCCAAGGACATCGGAGGACCTATGTACCCGTCCCGGTTCCGCTACGAGGCGCCGCGTTCGCTGGAGGAGGCGATCCGCCTGCTCCACGAGGGCGGGGACGAGGCGAAGATCATGGCCGGCGGCCAGAGCCTGGTGCCGCTCATGAAGCTGCGCTTCGCCTCGCCTGAGCTGATCGTCGACATCAACAACGTCCCGGGTCTCGATTACCATCGCGCCGATCCCGATGGGACGCTGCGGGTGGGGGCGCTGTGCCGGCACGCCGACCTCGAGCGCTCGGATCTGCTCAAGCAGGCCCAGCCGACCATGGCGGCGGCAGCGCCGCTGATCGCCGACCCGTTGGTGCGCAACCGCGGCACCCTGGTCGGGTCGCTGTGCCACGCCGACCCCCAGGGCGACTGGGCTTCGGTCGTCGTCGCACTCGGTGGCTCCGTGGTGGCGCGGGGGCCCGGTGGCCGCCGGGCCATCCCGGCCGCCGAGTTCGTGACCGGCCCGTTCGAGAACGCGCTCGCTCACGATGAGATCGCGGTGGAGGCGGTCATCCCGGCCCCGGTGGGGACGCGTTCGGGCGGCTACCTGAAGCTGGAACGCCGGGTCGGTGACTTCGCGACCGTGGGGGTGGCCGTCGCCCTGGAGACCTCCGACGGGTCGGTTACCCGCGCGGGCATCGCCCTGACCGGCGTGGGTGGTTCGACCATCGCCGCGACGCAGGCGGCCGCCGCGCTGATGGGCGGCCCACTGACGCCGGAGTCGATCGAGCGGGCGGCGGAGGCGGCCGCCGAGGCGGCACAACCGCGGTCCGATCACCGCGGCAGCGCCGAATACAAGCGGCACATGGTGCGCACCTTCGTCGTCCGGTTGCTCAGCCGCGACGGCGCCAGCGTGGGAAAGGCAGCCTGACATGACCACCGTGTACGACGACGTCGGCGACCAGGCGGCGGGCGATGTGCCGATGCGCCGGATCGCCTTCACGATCAATGGCGCGCGGAAGATCGCCGAGGTCGAGCCCCGGTTGCTGCTCGCGCACCTGATCCGCCGGGGCGTGGGGCTGACCGGCACCCATATGGGGTGTGACACGACCAACTGCGGCGCCTGCACCGTGCTGGTGGACGGCAAGCCCATCAAGTCGTGCACGATGCTCGCCGTGCAGGCGGACGGCCACGAGATCACCACCGTTGAGGGCCTGGCCAGCGCGAGCGAACTGCACCCGCTGCAGGAGGGCTTCCGGGCCGAGCACGGCCTGCAGTGCGGCTTCTGCACGCCCGGCATGATGCTGGCCGCCAAGGCGCTGCTGGATGTCAATCCCGACCCGACCGAGGAAGACGTGCGGTGGGCGCTGTCCGGCAACCTCTGCCGCTGCACCGGCTACCAGAACATTGTCAAGTCGGTGCTGTGGGCCGCCGCCAAGCTGCGCTCCCAGTCCGCCGGCTGACCAGCACAGGAGGAACGACGTGACGGCTCTGGACGAGATCAAGATCGGTGGGCTCGGGGCCAGCCGCAAGCGGGTGGAGGACAGCCGCTTCATCCGTGGCCGGGGCAATTACACCGACGACATCGTTCTGCCCGGGATGCTGCACATGGAGATCCTGCGCAGCCCGCTGGCACACGCCCGGATCGTCTCCATCGACACCAGCAAGGCCTGGCAGATACCCGGCGTCCACCTGGTGCTGACGGGGGAGATGATGGCCACCCGCAACCTGGCGTGGATGCCGACGCTGTCCTACGACACCCAGGCGGTGCTCGCGACCGACAAGGTGCGCTTCCAGGGCCAGGAGGTGGCGTGCGTCATCGCCGACGACCCCTACATCGCCAAGGACGCGTGCGAGGCGATCGAGGTCGAGTACGAGCCGCTGCCGGTGATCGTCAACCCCGAGCAGGCCCTCGCCGAAGCCGCCCCCATCATCCGCGATGACAAGACCGGCACCACCAGCAACGTCATCTTCAACTGGGAGGTCGGCGACGCGGCGGGCACGGAGAGCGCCTTCGCCCGGGCCGACAAGATCTCCCGGTTGCGGCTGCACTACCCCCGCTCCCATCCCTCGCCCATCGAGTGCTGTGGGTCGATCGCCGACTTCAACCGGGCCACCTCCAAGCTGACGGTCTACATGACCACGCAGGCCCCGCACATCATCCGCGCCGCCGTGGCCCTGGTCGCCGAACTGCCCGAGCACATGATCCGGATCGTCTCCCCCGACATCGGCGGCGGGTTCGGCAACAAGGTGCCCGTCTACCCGGGCTACGTCTGCTCGATCCTGGCGTCCATCCTGCTGGAGCGGCCGGTGAAGTGGATCGAGGACAAGACCGGCAATCTCATCTCCACCGGCTTCGCCCGCGACATCTATCTCGACGGAGAGCTGGCCCTCCGCGAGGACGGCAAGATCCTGGCCGTCCGGATGCACGTGGACTCCGACCACGGCGCCTTCTTTTCCGACGCACAGCCGAGCAAGTTCAAGATCGGGCTGCTGCACTCCACATTCGCCTGCTACGACGTGCCGGTGGGCCACATCACGGCCCGCGGGACCTACACGAACAAGGCTCCCGGCGGCGTCGCCTACCGCTGCTCGTTCCGGGTGACGGAGGCGATGTTCTTCCAGGAGCGGATGATCCACCAGGCCGCGATCGACCTCGGGATGGACGCTGCCGAGTTCCGCCGGATCAACCTGGTGCCCGATGACGCGTTCCCCTACCGGACGCCGTTCGGCTTCCTGACGGACTCGGGGCAGTACGGCAAATGCCTGGACGTGGGCCTCAAGGCGATCGGCTACGAAGACTTCCGCAAGCAGCAGGCACAGGCCAAGGCGAACGGCAGGCTGCTTGGCCTGGGTATCTCGACCATGACCGAACCGCTGGGCGCCGGCAACAGCCGCGAGTACGACATTCTCGGCATCAAGATGTTCGACTCAGCAGAGCTCAAGATCCACATGACCGGCAAGGCGCTGCTGCGGACCGGGTCCAAGAGCCAGGGCCAGGGCCACGAGACGACCTGGGCCCAGATCGTCGCTCATGAACTGGGCATCCCCGCCGAAGACGTCGTCGTAGAGGAGGGGGATACCGACACCGCCCCGTTCGGCATGGGCACCTACGCCTCGCGCAGCACCCCGGTCGCCGGGGCCGCCGTGGCGATGGTGTCCCGCAAGATCCGCGCCAAGGCCCGGAAACTGGCGGCCCACCTGCTCGAGGTGTCCGAGGAGGACCTGGAGTGGGAACTGGGGAGGTTCTACGTCCGGGGCGCGGCCGACCGGGGGGTGACCATCACCGAATGCGCGCTGGCCGCCTACACCAACATGCCCGACGGCATGGAGCCGGGCCTGGAGAACACGGCCTATTACGACCCCCCGAACCTCACCTGGCCGTTCGCCGTCTACATCGTCACCGTGGAGGTGGACCCGGCCACCGGCGTCTGGGATGTGCTGAACATGGTCGCGGTGGACGACTGCGGGGTTCGCATCAATCCCATGATCGTGGAGGGGCAGATCATGGGCGGCCTCACCGAGGCCTACGCGATGGCCAACATGCAGTTCATCACCTTCGACGCCGAAGGGAACTGCGTGGGGGCCAACTACATGGACTACCTGCTGCCCACAGCCTGGGAAACCCCCGGGTATGAACTGCACAGCGAGGTGGTCACGCCGAGCCCGCACCACCCCATCGGCGCCAAAGGCATCGGTGAGTGCGCGGCGGTCGGCGGTCCCGCCGCCTTCGTGAACGCGGTGATGGACGCGATCACCGATACCGGGGTCCGCAATATCGACATGCCCCTGCTGCCCGACCGGGTCTGGGAAGCGATCACCAAGCGGCGGGACGTGTCGGGCGCGCCCCCGGTCCGCACCGACTGATGGGACATCGCGACATGGACGGCTGGGATGTCCTGGAGCGCGCGAGCGCCCTGGCCCGGGAGGGGCGGTCGTTCGCCCTGGCCACGGTCGTCTGGCGGCAGGGCCCGTCGTCCGGCCAGCTCGCCGGCCGGGCGATCATCTCCGCGTCGGGAGAGGTGGAGGGCTGGATCGGCGGGGCCTGCGCGGAGCCCGCGGTGATCCGTGAAGCGCGCCGGGTCATCGCCACCGGCGAGCCGGCCCTGTTGCTGCTCGGGAACCGCGAGCAGTTCGGCGGGGCGGTGCCGGAGGGCATGAACGTGGTGCCCATCTCCTGCCAGAGTGAGGGAGCCTTGGAGGTCTTCATCGAGCCCGTCCAGCCTGCGCCGCACCTGGTGGTTGTCGGCGCCTCGCCGATGGCCCAGACGCTGACCGCACTCGCCACCACGCTGGGCTGGCGGGCGGCCCTCATCGGCGGGCCGGACTTCACCAGCGCCGACGCGGGCCCGCACAGCCTGGTGGTCATCGCGACGCAGGGACACGGCGATGAGGAGGCGGTGGAGCGCGCGATCGCGGCCCACCCCGCCTACCTGGGCCTGGTCGCCTCCCACCGACGCGGCGAGGCCGTGCTGGGGTATCTCCGCGACCGGGGGGTGCCGCAAGAGGCGGCCGGGCGGGTGCGCGCCCCGGCCGGGCTCGATCTCGGTCATACCTCCCACACCGAGATCGCGGTGGCCATCCTCGCCGAGTTGGTCCAGTTGCGGGCCAGTGGCGACCTCGCCACCGGGGCCGGGGAGGTCGCGGCGGCGCCGGCGGAAGCGGTCGACCCGGTCTGTGGGATGACCGTCGTGGCCGGGCCCGCGGGCCACCCACTCGTCCATGCGGGTGTCACCTACTACTTCTGCCGGGTGGGTTGCCGCCAGGAGTTCGAGAAGAACCCCTCGGCCTACGTGAACAGGGAATCCCGATGCTGATCAAGAACACATTCGACGTCGCCGCGCCGCTGGATCAGGTCTGGCAGTTCTTTGGCGACATCCCGCAGGTCGCTGCCTGCCTGCCCGGCACACAGCTCACCGGCGACCTCGGCAATGACCGGTACGAGGGCGCGGTGGTGGTCCGGATGGGCCCGGTCCGGCTCAATTTCAGCGGCACCGCGCAGATCACCGAGCGCGACGCCACCGCCCGGCGGATCGTCGTTCAGGCCAGCGGGGCCGAGCAGCGGGGCCGTGGCCAGGTGAGCATGGTCGTGACCGCGACGCTCGCCGGCGGCGGTCGCGGGACCATCGTGGACGTAGGCCAGGAACTGCAGCTTTCCGGTGCCGCCGCGCAGTACGGGCGGGGCATGATTTCCGATGTCTCCGCCGTCCTGATGCGTGACTTCTCGGCCAACCTCGGGGCGCGGATTACCGCGGCGCAGCGCGGAGAGGCCGTCACCGCCGCGGCCACCCCGGCGGGTGGCTTCACGCTGGGGCTGCGGGCCGCGCTGATGGCCCTGCAACGGGTCTTCCGCCGGTTCTTCCTGCCCTACCGGACCAACCCGAGCTGAGGAGGGCGACCCATGGTCCTGTGGTGGATCGGCAATGCCATCCTGTTGATCGTCATACTGCCGGTCGTCATCGCGCTGCTGAACCGGGTGCTCGCCGCCGTCGAGCGCATCCGGGCAGCCTCCGACGACATCCTGAGCGGGGGAGTGGCGCTGGTGGGCCAACTTGACGGGGTGCCGGAGGCCCTGGCACAGACCGACCAGACAGTCACCGACATCGCGGTGGGCGCGACCCGGTACGCCGGCTCGGTCGCCAAGCTCCTCGGATGAACGCTCATACCGCCGATAACCGCGCACCCGTCCATTCCGGCTGCCGGAGCAGAAAGGAGCGACGCCGATGCCCGCCGTCGCCTGGGTAACAATCGCCATCGCCGCGCTGATCATCGCCGTGACCGCGGTGGCCCTGCTGCGGGTCATCATCCACCTGCGGACGGTGCGGGCCACGCTCGGCAGCGTGCTCGGCGGCGTCACCGTCGTGGCGCAGCGGACGAGCACCGTGCCCGACCGGCTCACCTCGGTCAACGACCATCTCAAGCCGGTCAGGGATTTCTGTGAACAGGTGTGAAGCCGCCGGGAGGTACCGCTATGAACCCATCCGCAGCCGGTCCCATGACCGCGCCGCGCCGCAGGGAGGGCTGACCCGATGACAGCTCACGCTCTCGCCCTGGCAGTGGCGGCCGGACCGAGCCGGACCGGCTGGGTCGTCGGCTACATCATCGGCGTGGTCGTCGTGATCGCCGTCGTCGCGCTGGTCGTGCCCATCCTGGTGCTCGCGCGCTCCATCGGGAACGCCGCCCCGCTCATCAACGATCAGCTCAAGCAGGCCGAGCGCAACACCGCGCCACTGGCGGCGTTGCGCACGACCATCGACCATGCCCAGGTCATCGTGGCGGGCCTGGCCCGTGGCCGCGCCAGGCTGGGAGGTTAGGGATGCACGCGCTAGCACTCGACTCGACCACGACCACCCTGTGGTGGTCCGCAATCATCGCCGGCTTCGTTGTGGTCGTGGCCGTTGCCGCACTGCTGAGCCTGCTGATCTGGCTGGTCAAGATAATCGACCGGCGGGTCGCCGAGATCCGCGACACGTTGCGCGCCGCGGCGGACAACACCGCGAGCACCTCGCTGATCGCGCCCACCGCCGACGCGGTCGACGCGGTGCTTGCGGAAGGGCTCCAGCACCACCTGTTCCTCGGCCGGGTGCTCGGGAAGGTGAAGTCATGACCACGCTGGTGATCCTCACGGTGGTCGACATCGTCCTGCTCGTCGCCGGCCTGGCGTTCTACCTGTACTGGGTGGGCAGCCTGCTGGCGCGGATCGCGGGCAACCTGGAGGAGTGCGCGGTGAGCGTGCGGGCCATCGTTGGCCACGCCCGGCTCATCGGCCCGGGGGTTGAGCACATCAACGCCACCGGCGGCGTGGTCGCGGGTGCGCTGCCCCTGCTGTACGGGATGGCCGAGGGCATCGTCACTGGCGTCACCCCGGCTGCCGAGCCGGCTGCCGAGCCCGAGCCTGCCCGGCCCGCCTCCGGCCGCCGCCGCTCGCGCCTGCTCGACACCGTGGGGTTCACCCCGCCCCGGTAGCGATGCCGGCTCAGGGCCGGGTGTCCTCATCCGGCCCTGAGTCACGGCCCTGATCCCCGTGCCCGCGGTCGACCTGACCGGGCCCGCCACCCGCATTGGCTGGCCCGGGTCCTGGCGCTGCCCCGGCCTCGCGATGGCCACCGCCGGGCCCGCCTTTCCCCTCGGCCGGCCCACCAGCCGCCC
>DAHUZQ010000037.1 GCA_027306495.1 Actinomycetota bacterium
GCGCCTATCCCGAGCGGTGCGCACTGGGGCCCGGCTGTCGGGCAGTGGGGCGAGCCGGCGCGCAATCCGGACGGCACGCTTGTGTTTGAAGGCGTGGTGCCGCATCCAGGGGGCGGCGACGCGCTGCGCGGCGCTCCAACGTACTGGGGCGCGATGGGCCCAGCAGCACGAATGCGCCCGGATGAAACGCCACGTGTTGCCGCCGCAAGCGCCGCTGCTCCTCCCTCTGCGGTGCCGCAGCCCACCGCAGTGGCCACCTGCCCCCCACCTGCCTGCGGGATCCCCGTCAGGTCCGGTGCGCTGCTCATCGCCATGCTGGCGGCGGTGTCCAGCAGGGTGCAGATGCCCTTGCCACGGTGCTCTGCCGCCAGCGCGGTCACCTCCGCGACCTCCGCCAGCGCCAGCGCTTGGCCAACCGCGGGACGGAGCAGTTGCGCCAGCCGCGCCGTGCCGGTGACACAGATCGGGCAGGTCTGGCAGGTCTCCCGGGCAAAGAACGCGGCGATCCGCGCCGCCGCGAGCCCGAGCCCCTGCTGCTCGCCGACAACGATGACCGAAGCGCCCAGGGCCGTGCCGGCCGCCTCCAGCGCCCCGGGGGTCATGGCCACGTCCAGTTGGTCCGCACGCAGCCATGGCAGCGAGTACCCGCCGGGCAGTACCGCCGCCACGCGGTCACCCGGCAGCGGCCCGCCTGCCTGCTGGAGGAGTTCGGCGACCGTGAGGCCGAGCGGCAGCTCGAACACCCCCGGCCGGGCCACGTCCCCGCTCACCGAGAACAGCGTGGGCTGGTGCTGGCGGTACCAGTCCGCGCCCCGGCGCAGGATCACCGGTACGTGCGCGAGCGTCTCCACGTTGTTGACCACGGTGGGCTGGCCGCGGTACCCGCGCTCGGTCGGGTAGGGCGGCTTCGGCCAGGGCCAGGCCGGGCGGCCCATGAGGACGGCGAGCAGCGCGGTCTCCTCGCCCGCGATGTAGACGTGGTTTTCCAGCAACAGCCGAACCGGGACCAGGGCGTCCGCCAGGTCGCTGCCGCGCAGCGCCGCGATCGCCCCGGCCAGCGCATCATGCGCCGCCCCGAACTCGTTGTTGATGTACACGACGATCTCGTCGGCTTCGACCGCGCGGGCGGCGATGAGCGCCCCCTCCAGCACCTGGTGCGGCACCCGGGCCAGCAGGTGGCGGTCCTTGTACGAGCCCGGCTCGCCCTCGGCCCCGTTCACCACCAGGTACCTCGGTCCGGGGTGGGCCCGCGCGGCTTCCCACTTCGCGGCGGCCGGGAAGCCGGCGCCGCCGCGCCCGGTAAGCCCGGCGTCGCGCACCGCGCCGATGATGTCGGCTGCGCTCGCGGAGCGCGCCGAGCGGAGGGCCTCATAGCCGCCGCGTGCGGTGTACCCGGCCAGTGTCTCCGCCGGGCCGAGGACGTCGAGATCAGTGACCGGTGCGCCCGGCAGCAGTTCAGGCACGGTTGCCTCCCACAGCTTCGATCTGGGCACCGCCGCTGCCGTTTCCGTTGCCGGACGCGACCGCCGCGCCCGCATGCCCGGCCTGCCTCGGTGAGGAGCCGTCGACCGGGAGCCGGCCGAACGGGGTCTGGTTCACCCGGAGCACGCCGGGCAGGATCCAGTCCTCCCACATCTCGTCGATCCGGGACTGGAAGAAGTCGACGTCTTCGTCGGTGAAGTGGGCGAACCGGCCCTGCCGCCGCAGATAATCGGCGACCGGCTTGCGCCTCACCTTGCCTTCCACCTGCTGCTTGGTCAGCCCCTGGTAACGCAGTTCGCCTTCCAGGCAGTCCCACAGCACCGTGATGCCGCACTCCACCGCGAGGATCGCCAGTTCGTGCGACATCCGCGGGTCGAAGTCCCATCCCTTGGGGCAGGGGTCGTGGGTCTGGACGAAGGTGGGCCCACCCACGTCCAGAGCGATGCGGACCTTGTCCATCAGGTCCATGCCGAAACCGGAGGATGCGTTCGCGAAGTACCGGCCGGTCGGGTGGCCGGCCATCAGCAGCGCCGGCACGTTCTTCTTCCACCGGTGCTGGGTGATGCGCTGCTCGGTGCCCGAGGGCGTGAACGAGGTGACCGCGCCCCACGGCGTCATCCCGGACGCCTGGATGTCGGTGTTGGCGTAGGACTCGTTGTCGTACAGCAGGATCAGCAGGTTGTAGCGGGTGTCCTGGAGTGCCGCCGAGAGCGTGGCCAGGCCCATGTCCCCACCGCCGCCGTCGCTGCAGAACGCGATGACGTTGATCCTTTCGTCCGGGATCTTGCCCTTTCGCATGAGGACCTTGAGCGCGGCCGCGGTGCCGATCGCCGACGAACCAGCCGAGCCGAGTTGTGTGTGTGCCCACGGCAGCGCCCACGGCGTGGAGTTGTAACTGGTGTTGGCCACGTACATGCAGCCGGTTGTGCCGGTGACCAGGGTCCGCGGACCAGCTATTTTCGCCATGTACCGCATCACCAGAGCGCTCTCGCAGCCCTGGCAGGTGCGGTGACCGGAGGTGTAGTACTCCTGCATCGGCAGCACAGTGAGCCGGCGGTTGATCTCCAGGTCCGGGATGACCAGTTCTGGTATGGCCATCAGCGCACACCCCCTTCTGCGGTAGCAGCCACGTCGCGCGGATCCGAATCCGGGCCGCGCACGCCGATCCACTGACAGGTGAGATCGGCAACGCCGTCGGCGGTCGCCCGCTCGACGGTTTCTTCCATTTCGAGAAGGTTGTCCACGGACACCTCGCGCCCGCCCAAGCCCGCGATGAACGGGACGAGCACGGGCCTGCGGGGCTCCGGGTACAGAGCCGCGGCGACCTCGGTGTAGAGGACGCCACCATGGGAGTTCGATCCGAAGGAGTAGTCCCGGTCCACGACGCCCACTCCCTTCACGCCGCGCAGCAGCGCGCGCAATTCGGGCTGGGGGAAGGGCCGGAACCACTTCACGCGGAGGAAACCCACCTTCTTGCCGGCCGCGCGCATCCGGTCCACTGCGACCTTGCCGACCATGCCGACCGTTCCCATGCCCATGAGGACGTATTCCGCGTCCTCCATCCGGTAGGAGTCGACGAACGGGTCGGCGGGCCCCCGTCCGAACACCCGGTGGAAGTCCGCGGTGGCCTCCGCGATGACCGCGCGGGCGCGGCGCATCCCGGCGTCGGACTGGCGCCGCGCCTCCATCACCCAGTCCTCGTTGAACTGCGGCGCGATGGACACCGGGTTATCCGGGTGGAAGCGCCGGTCGCCGAGCTCGTAGGGAGGAACGAACGCGCTGACGGTGTCCGCGACGGGCACCCGCACCATGTGCTGGCTGTGGGTGAGGAACGCACCGTCCATGGACAGCGCGCACGGCAGCATCACTCGCTTGTCCTCGGCCACCCTATAGGCCAGCAGCGTGGTGTCCAGCGCCTCCTGCGCGCTCTCCACCCAGTACAGCAGCCACCCGGTGTCGCGGACCATCATCGCGTCGTTGTGCTCGACGCCGAACGCGCCCGGGTCGTCCAGCGCCCGGTTGCCGACCAGTGCGACCACGGGCAGGCGCAGGGAGGCGGTGACCACCAGCGCCTCCATGCCGTACATCCAGCCGACGCCCGAGGAGCCGATGAACGCGCGGGCGCCCACCAGCGAGGCGTGCTTGCCGATCTCGAACTGGGAGTGCTCTGACTCGGCCACGATGAACTCGGCGTCCATCTGGCCGTCGGCGATCATCTTGCTGACCGCCGTCATCACACTGTCGTAGGGCCGGATCGGATAGCCGGCCAGCACGTCGACGTCCAGCAAACGGAGCGCCTGTGCGACCGCGTCGCAGCCGGTGATGATCTCCTCGCGCTCAGGCGCGGGGGCGGTTTCCTGCGTTGTCGTCATGGCAGTCATCCTCGCGCCGGCCTCAGTAGATCCCGTAGTGGGGGTTGGCGCCGCCAGCCTGGGCGACCTTTTCCGCTCGCAAATCCTCATAAGCGGCGGGATCGCTCTCGAACACCTTGTGCAGCGGCTCGTTCGATTCAAAGACGGACTCGTCCACCATTTCTATGCACCCCGAGACGGGACAGGACTGGGCGCAGATACCACATCCGCAGCAGTGCTCATAGTTGACGTCGTAGTGGCCCTCCGGCGTCGGGATGAAGCACTCGTCCGGGCAGACGGTGTAGCAGATCTGGCACTTCACGCACGTGTCGAACTTGACAAGCGGGCGGGTCGTGCGGGTGGTGTACTTCATGAACAGGGTGTTGTTCTTACCGACCTCGACGGCCGGAACGACCAGTCCCTCGCGCATCTGGGTCCAGTCCGGCATCTCGACCGGCACGTAGGTGTCCTGCGCGCCCACGCCCGCCGCGATGGGATGCATCTGGACTGACTCGTAGCCCTCCCGCAGCTGCGCCGCACGCAGGTCCGGGTTCTTGGCGGAGCCAGCCTGGGCGATCAGACTGTCGAGCGAGATGAGCCCGCCGGTGACCCGGGACACCGCTCCCATGGTGCGGTAGTCGGTGCCGTCGTCGTTATAGACCCACAGGCCACCGAACGACGGCTCCCCGGGCAGGATCGCCAGGGTCCAGTCGTAGGTGCGACGGGGGATCCAGTGCAGCAATTCCTCGGGGGACCGGTGGGAAACCACCAGCAGTGTGCCACCCGGGGCAAGGTTGACGTTGATCGGGCGGACCCCGTACCAGGCCCAGGACTCCACGCCCTTGGTCAGCGTGTCGTCCATCACGCAGACCACTACGACGTTCTCTGGCTCGTACTTGGTCATTTCGACCCGGAGCGAGTCCATGTCGTCGGCGATCACCGCGAACTGCTTCGCGGGGATCCCGTTGCGCTCAGGGGAGTCCCCGTAGCGCTGAACGGTGCCGCCAACCTTGTCCTCACGCCGGGCTGCCTTCACCAGTTCCTTGGTGATGACACCAGCGAGGTTCTTCTGGAAGATCCCTCGATAGGTGACGTCAACAGCGCCGACAGAAGTCTCATCGGACATGCTGTCTCCTCAGCATTGAGCGATTCCGACGGCATACCGTCCTGTGGGCAGCCGGACTGGACGGGTCCGACCACGCCAAGATTGTATACCGTCGGCAGGATACTCCCATGCTAAGTGCATCCCTGTCGGCGTCAAGAGCCGGGGGGGTAGCAAGCCCGTTCCAGGCCGCGTCACCGGGCGAAAAGCCAGGTCAGGTGCGGCGGGGTGGCTCCACGGCCAGCCTCCTCTTCAGCCGCGCTGTCCGCAATGCCAAGACTTGATCGGGGTGCGCCCGTACGAGCGCTGGGCCGCGGCACCCTTGCCCGCCGCCGACCTGGCTGCGGCAGCCCGCCCACCCGGCGCGCCCGCGCCGGGTGGGCGCGCCTGGCGCGGCCTAACCTGCGAGGAGGACGCCTCCGCCGGCTATAAGGCCGCTGTGGCAGGCTCTGCGCTACGGAATCTGCAGATCTTCGCCGGAAAGGCGCGTTGCATGAGTGAAGACGCACCGGAACTGGCCGCGGAGCTGGTGGTGGATGGCGCCGTGCCGTCGCAGCCGGTGGTCTCGCCAGATGGGTGCTGGGTTGCGTATGTCGTCGCTCCGGCCGGCCGCCGGGGCGAGCGTCGTATGTGCGCGCTCTGGGTGGCCGCCGCTGACGGTAGTTCACCGCCGTGGAAGCTGACCGCGGGCACGGCGGCGGATTCTGATCCACGCTGGGCGCCGGATTCTGCGTCGGTGTTTTTCCTGTCAGATCGCACCGGCTCCCGTCAGCTGCACCGGGTCCGGGTCGGTGGCGGGGAGGCCGAGGTCCTGACGGACTGGCGCGGCGAAATCTACGATGCCTGGCCGCTTGCGGATGTCCGGCTGGTCGCCGTGGTGGCCGCGGACGAGCCGACCGAGGACGACAAGCGCCGGCACGCCGAGCGCGACGACGCGTTCGTCTGGGGACAGCAGCTTCGCTGCGGCCGGCTGCGGGTGCTTGACCTGGCCACAGGCGAGCTGCGCACGGTGGACGGCCTCGGCGGCCGTCACGTCGTGGAACTTGCGGCGCGTCCGGACGGGGGTGCGCTGGCGGCGATCAGCTGGGCGGGTCAGGAGAATGATCCGGGCGTGACCACGAGCAAGCTGCATGTGGTCGACCTGGAGACACGGACGGCCCGTGATCTGGGCCGGATCGGGACCGAGGCGCGGTCGCCGGTCTGGTGGCAGGCCGACGGCTGCTGGCACCTGGCCTACCTGGCAAGGCCAGAACCGTTCGGTGGCGACGCCGTCTACGATGTCGCCCTCTGCACGGCTGCCGTTGTGCATCGTGACCTGACCACGGGCATGGCTGTCTGCCCGACGGAGCTGGCGCAGGTCGCGGACGGCCCGCCGCTGGCCCTGTTCGCGGACGGGCTCGATACCGCGATCTACCGGCTCGACCCTGACCTGCTGCGGTTCGGGCGCGTGTCCGCCCTGGACGGCCTGGCCGACTCGCTTACCGCGTGTCGTTCCGGCGCGGTGATCGCGGCGCTGGCCAGCACCTCCTATGAGCCGGTGAACGTCCATGCCGGACCGCCCGGAGGCCATCTCCGTCGGCTCAGTGACACCCAGCCTGCCCTGCGCGCGATCAGATGGGGAAGTCAAGAACGCCTGTCCTACCGGGCATCGGATGGCCTCGGCCTCGACGGCCTGCTCGTATTGCCACCCGGCCGCAACCGCGCGGACGGCCCGTTCCCGCTCATCACATTGGTGCACGGCGGCCCTGATGCCCGGTATGCCGACCAGTTCATGCTCGCGCCGCATTCTCCGGGACAGTGGCTCGCGACCGCGGGATACGCGGTGTTCCTGCCTAACCCACGGGGCGGGGTGGGTCATGGCCGTGATTTCGCGGCGACGGTCAAACGCTCGGTCGGCGGCAGCGAATGGAGCGACATCACCAGCGGGATCGACCTGCTGATCGCCGAGGGGGTCGCGGACCCGGACCGGCTGGGAATCGGCGGTGCCAGCCATGGCGGGTTCATGGCTGCCTGGGCGATCGGGCAGACCGACCGGTTCAAGGCCGCCATGATGGCCGCCGGGATCAGCGACTGGGGGATGCTCGTCGCGACCGGCGAAGGGGGAACCCTGGAAGCTGAGCTCAGCGGCAGTTGCGGCTGGGAGGGCAGCGGCCCGCACCCGCACGACCAGGTGAGCCCGATCTCGTTTGCGTCGAAGATCCGCACCCCGCTGCTGATCGTGCACGGCGAGGACGACACCAACGTGCCGGTCAGCCAGGCGATCTACTTCCACCGTGCGCTCAGCTGGTACGGGGCCGAGCACGAACTCGTCATCTACCCGCGTGAGGGACACGGGTTCGCCGAGCGCAATCACCAGCTCGACCTGCTCCGGCGCACGCGTGCCTGGTTCGACCGATGGCTTCGCGATGAAGCGTCCGATGGCCGAGGATCACCGGCTTGACCAGCGGGCGCCCTGCCCTCCTCACCCGGGACTCCGTCCTCCTGGGATCAGGTGCGGCCACTCGCGGCCTTTGCCCCCTTCAATGGCCTCATGGTGCCATAAGTCCGGGTGGCGACCATTCCTCGGCTTGCCTGCGCGTATGGGCGTTCCCCCGTCCGTTGAGCCGCCAACCGCCCTCACCCCTGTGCAGGAGGGCCGCTCACCAGCGGGCTTGGCGTATCAGGCGATGACGCCTTTAGTGATGACAACCTCTGCGGAGGAGTGCTCACAGATAATGCGTTCCACGGCG